>NSII01000154.1 GCA_002737305.1 Synechococcus sp. Baikal-G1 | reverse complement strand
CCGGCCATGGCCGCCGCCTTGAGATCTACAACCTGTATCACCTGCTCAACCACGCCAACCTGTTCGGCGGCGGCTTCTGGCGCCAGGCCCAGGCCCGTATCGACGCTCTGATGGGCTAAGGAGCCTTGGCCAAAAAGCCCCTCCCCAGCCCAGCCGGGTGAACCCAGGACAATCTTGGACAGGCCAAAAATTTTGACTAAAAAAACCTGCTGAAGGTCTTTCCGAGAGGGAAAGCATCCAGCAGGCTCTTTGGCCCTAGGGGCCGTTCAAGGCTCAGCCCAGGTATTCCTGGCGGAAGGACTGCAATTTGGTCACCACCGCCTGGCGTTTGTCGCTAGTGGTGAGGTTGTGCCAGCTCCAGGTGCCCACCACCACCAGACCCAGCAGTTCCAGCAGGCCGGGAATCACGGGCAGAAGGTTGATGGTGTCGAGCACCCCCTTGATCAGCACCTGGGCGACGATGACCGCCACCAGGACCCCTAGCCCCTTGCCGAGGCGACCCATCTGGGTCCAATCCACCTGGTCAAGGGTGGCGTTGACCTTGCCAAGGATTTCGCTGTAGCGCTCGGTGAAGTTGGCGCCCGTGTCTGCGGTAGCGGCGGTCGCCTGCTCCTGTTGGTCGTTGGTCTCGTCGCTCATGTCAACAGTGCTTAACACTCATGACCCATAAGGTATCGGGGTGAGTCCTTTGTCGCCAGCGTTCTTGCGCCTCAATTTGGATTGGCTGACGATCCTGGTGGGAGTGCTCACGGCGGCGGCCCCCGAGGAGGGTTGCGCCTTGCTGCTTGGGCAGCGGTTGCCGGCCGCCCTAACGGGAGACCTGCTGGAGCTGGGCCTGGTTTGGCCCTGCCTCAATCGTTGGGAGCCCCAGGGCGAACGCCGCCAGCGCTTTCTTATAGATCCCCGCGAGCAGTTGCTGGCCCAGCGCTGGGCCCGGCAGCAGGGCCTGACGGTGCTCGGTTCGGCCCACAGTCACCCCGCCAGTCCAGCGGAGCCCTCCGCCACCGATCTGGCCCTGGCCGTTGCCCCCACCCTGCTGGTGATTTGTTCGGGCTTGGTGGGAGCTGGCGAAGACTCTGCAGGCCCCCTCGCTGGCCTGGGGGCCTGGTGGTTGCCGGGGGACGCAGCTGCGCCCCTGGCCCTGGAGATCCAGGTCGAGACCTGACCCCAGCGAGGGCCGCTGCCGGGATGGCGGACCCTGGCCAGGGCTGAGACCTGGGGGGCTTCACTGACTTGACGATCTGAGTTGAAGATCTGACTTGAAGATCTGAGTTGACGACTTGAGTTGACGATCGGGCTGGACCCTGGGTCTTCCCGGGGGCCGGGCATTTGGGAGAATGGCGATCTGGAGCCGAAACCGTCCATGCTTCCCCCCGATACCAGTGGCATCAGCCTGAGCCCCGATGAGGTGGCTCGCTTTTCCCGGCACCTGATCCTGCCGGAGGTGGGCATGGAGGGCCAAAAGCGCCTGAAGGCCGCCTCCGTGCTCTGCGTCGGCACCGGTGGCCTCGGTTCACCGCTGCTGCTTTATCTGGCCGCAGCCGGGGTGGGGCGCCTGGGCGTCGTCGATTTTGACGTGGTGGACACCAGCAACCTGCAACGCCAGGTGATCCATGGCACCAGCTGGGTCGGTAAACCCAAGATCGAATCGGCCAAGGCCCGGATCCTGGAGATCAACCCCCACTGCCAGGTGGACCTCTACGAGACCGCCCTCACCAGCGAGAACGCCCTCGAGATCATGGCCGGCTACGACCTGGTTTGCGATGGCACCGATAACTTCCCCACCCGCTACCTGGTCAACGACGCCTGCGTGCTGTTGGGGAAGCCCAATGTGTATGGCTCGATCTTCCGCTTCGAGGGCCAGGCCACGGTCTTTAACCTCACCAGCGAAAGCCCCAATTACCGCGACCTCTTCCCCGAGCCGCCGCCCCCGGGCATGGTGCCCTCCTGCGCCGAGGGCGGCGTGGTTGGGGTGCTGCCCGGGATTATTGGCGTGATCCAGGCCACCGAGGCCGTCAAGATCATCACCGGCATCGGCACCACCTTGAGCGGCCGCCTGCTCCTGTTTGATGCCCTGGCGATGAAGTTCCGCGAGCTCAAACTGCGCCCCAACCCCGAGCGCCCCGTAATCGACAAATTGATCGATTACCAAGAATTTTGTGGGGTGGGTGGCACGGCGCCCGGCCAGGAGGAAGCCGGCTCGGTAGAGAGCATCTCGGTGACCGCACTCAAGACCCTGCTGGATGGCGACACCAGTGGTTTGGTGTTGATCGACGTGCGCAATCCGCCCGAGGCCGACATTGCCGTGATCCCTGGGGCGATTTTGATTCCCCTTGATCAGATTGAAAACGGCACCGCGATTGAGCGCGTGCAGCAGCTGGTGGCGGGCAAAAGCCTCTATGTCCATTGCAAGCTGGGGGGGCGCTCTGCCAAGGCCCTGATTGCCCTGAAGCGCTCCGGTATCGACGGGATCAACGTGGCCGGAGGCATTGACGCATGGAGCCAGGAGGTGGATTCCAGCGTGCAGCGCTATTGAGAGTGGGGATTGGAACGGTTAGCGCTTGCGGGCTGGCCGTTTCCCTTCCCAGGGGAGACATTGATTTGGATTGCGCCAGTTTGAGCGATCTCGAGGGGCTGCGTATGAGTGCTCAGTAATCCACGCCACGCTTGAGGTCCACACCCCGCTCGGCGTAGTGCTTATGGCAAACCATCTCGGAATGGACGCTGGCCAGATCGAAGTAGGCCGGCGGATTTTTACAGCGGCCGGTGATGATCACCTCCGTTTCTGAGGGTTTGCGCAGCAGGGTTTGCACGATCGGCTCCACCGGCAGCAGCTCCAGGTCCACGGTGGGGTTGAGCTCATCGAGGATCACGGTTTTGTAGAGGCCGCTGGCGATCGCGGCCCGGGCGATCTCCCAGGCCCGCTCCGCTTCCACGTAGTCGATCGGCTGCTGCTGGCCGCGCCAAACGATCGCATCGCGGCCGGAGCGCAGGTGGTCGACCAGGTGGGGATAGCTCTCGCGGAGGGCGGCGATGGCCGCGTCTTCGGTGTAGCCGCTGCCGCCCTTGAGCCATTGCAGGATTAGCACCCGGTGGCTTTTGTCCTGGCTGATACCCCGGCCAATCGCCTGCAGGGCCTTGCCGAGGGCGCTGGTGGATTTGCCCTTGCCTTCACCGGTGTAAATCTCGATGCCATCGAGCCCTGGGTTGGCGGCCCCATCGGGGTAGCCCTCCTCGTCGAGCCAGAGATCCTTGCGCCGGTGGGCCCGCATTTCCGAGTGGAGATCGGCGATCTGAACCAGCTGGCGCGGGGCGCCCCGGCCGGTGACGATCACTTCCATGCCGCCGGGCTTGGCGGCCAGGGTCTGAACCACATCGGCGATGTCGAGCAGGCCCAGGTCCAGCACCGGGCTCAATTCATCGAGCACCACCACCGAATAGAGGGCGCTGGCGATCGCTCCCTTGGCGATGTCCCAGCCCCGCTGGGCCTCCTGGCGATCGAATTTGGTTGCTTCATCGGCGGTGAAGAAATCACCGCGGCCGGTGCGTACCTGGTCAATGAGGTGGGGGAAGCCCTGTTGGAGGGCTTCGATCGCGGCGTCCTCGTCGTAGGAGCGGCCCGGACCCTTCAAAAACCGCAGCAGCAAAACGCGCGTGCGTTTCTGTTCGCAGATCCCCAGGCCGATCGTGCGCAGCACCACCCCCAGGGCGGCCTGGCTCTTGCCCTTGCCGTCGCCGTCATAGACGTGCAGCTGGCCATGGCTGCGCTCACTGGCGTCAGCGGCGGTGCGGATGCCGATACCCCGGGAGCTGCCGGCGGTGGAACTGCTGCTGGAACGGCGGTTGGCGATGGCTGTCACGGAGGTGCTGCCCTGCAGGGCCATGGCCAGGCCTCATACCGTTGAATCCTAACGACGGCCCTGGGGGGCACCGACGCCATGAATCGCCACCGGCAAGTGGAGACCCTGGCTCCTGCCCAGCAGCGGGCGCTGGCGGCCCTGCGCGAACGCATCGCCAGCTATGGCCCCGTGCTGGTGGCCTATTCCGGCGGGGTGGACAGCGCCCTGGTGGCGGCGATCGCCGCCGAGCAGCTGGGCGAGCGGGCGGTGGCCGTGACCGGCATCTCGCCCGCCCTGGCCCCCCACCTGCGCAGCGAGGCCCAGCTCCAGGCCGCCTGGCTGGGCCTGGTCCACCGCGAAATCGCCACCGCCGAGCTGCAGGATCCGGCCTACGCCAGCAACCCGATCGACCGCTGCTACGCCTGCAAAAAGGAACTGCATGGCTTGCTCGCCGCCCTGGCAGAGGCCGAACGGGTCGGGCTCGCCGAGGCGGCCTGGGGTGAGCAGGCCGGCGAACCGCTGGCGCCCACGGTGCTGGATGGCGTCAACCTCGACGACCTGGGGGACCATCGCCCGGGCCTGCGGGCGGCCCAGGAGCGGGGCGTGGTTTCGCCCTTGGCGGAGCTGGGTATCGACAAGGCGGCGGTGCGGGCGATCTCCCGGGCCCTGGGCTTTCCCTGGTGGGACAAGCCGGCCCAGCCCTGCCTGGCCTCCCGCTTTCCCTATGGCGAGCCGATTTCGGCCACCCGGTTGCAGCGGGTGGCCGCCGCCGAGGACTGGCTTCGGGCCCGGGGCCTGCCGGAGGTGCGGGTGCGCAGCCAGGGGGAGGCCGCCCGGATTGAGGTGCCGGCGGCCCTGATCGCCGGCCTGCTGGTCGATGGCGCCCGCGAACCCCTGGTGGCGGCCTTCCGCCAGCTGGGCTTCAGCGCCGTGAGCCTGGATCTGGAGGGATTGGTGAGCGGCAAGCTCAACCGCGACCACCTCGAGGCTGCCAGCCGCCGGCAGGCCCAGGAGCCCACAAAAAAGGGGCCCTTGGGCCCCTAGCTCGGATCGCTTGATCGTCCTTGGCGTTAGTTGGGCCGGGCTACGGCCACCGCTGCAACGGGAGCACGGTCGGCACCGGCCACTTCGCTGGGGGTTTCCCGCAGGAAACTCTTGAGCTTGAAGCGGGCGGCGTTGAGTTCTTCACTCAAAACGGCGCAGGCCCGTTCAGGCATGGTGTGGTCCCCACAGGTGAACACATCCACCGCGGCGTAGCCCGATTCGGGCCAGGTGTGAATCGAGATATGGGATTCGGCCAAAAGGGCCAACCCCGTGACACCCTGCGGTTCAAACCGGTGGGTAATCAAGTTCAGGAGAGTGGCGCCAGCACGCTTCGCTGCTGTCGTGATGGCGGTCCTGAGAAAGGCTTCGTCATCGAGCTTTGCGGGATCGCAGTTGTAGAGCTCGAGAATGCAGTGTTTGCCCACCATGTCGGTGGCACTGAGGTTGGGATTGGGGCTTGGGGAGAAGGTGCTCGCAGCTCCGGTCCATCCCGGGTTGGGGTGGATGCAGGCCTGGGTCATTGATTCCAGTTAAACAGTCATCCATCTTAAGCCCTGATTAAGCCCTTTTCCACCCGAATCACCTGGGATGTCTTGGACCAGTCATCGCTGAAGCTGCCTAGGTGGGTGGCGCTGACCAAGCATTGGTAGCCCTCCCCCTGGCCCACGGCCTCGAGGAGCAGCTGCTGGCGGGTGGGATCGAGTTCGGCCAGCACGTCATCGAGCAGCAGCAGGGGTGGTTCGCCCCAGAGTTGGCGCACCAGTTCGAGTTCGGCCAGTTTCAGGGCCAACACCAGGCTGCGCTGCTGGCCGGCGGAGCCGTAGCGCCGGGCCGGCTGGCCGCCCAGCTGGAGCTGGATTTCGTCCCGGTGGGGACCCACGCCGCATTGGCCCAGCCGTAGCTCGCTGTCCCGTTGCTGGCGCAGTTGCCAGGCCAGGGCCTCCCGCCAGGGGGCTTCGGCCTCCTCCCCCTCCAGCACCGTGCCGGGTTGGTAGTGCAACAGCAGTTGTTCGTTGCCGCCGCTCAGGTGCCGTTGCCAGGCGGCTGCCAGCGGTTCGAGCCGGAGCAGGGCCCGGCGCCGCCGCCGGTGCAGGCGTGTGCCGATCAAGGCCATCTGCTGGTCAAAGGCATCGAGCAGGTCGGCCAGGTGGGCACCGCCCAGGCCGCGGCGCAGCAGCTGGGCCCGTTGGCGGAGCAGGCGGCCATACCGGCTGAGGAGTTCGGCGTAGACCGGCTCCAGTTGCAGCACCACCCGGTCTAGCCATTGGCGCCGTAGGGCCGGTTCACCCCGCACCAGCTCAAGATCCAGGGCGCTGAAGCCCACGCAGCGCAGGGGACCGACCAGATCCAGTTGGCGCTCGAGCAGCTTGCCGTTGCGGCGCGCCTGGCGGCCCCCCTGGCGCCGCAGTTCAAGCTCAAGCGCATCCGCCTGGCTGGCCCCCGCCCCGGCCTCGCCCCGGCCCCCTGGGCCACCACCACAGAGCCCGCGCACCAGGGCCGTGGCTTGGCCTTGCTGGATTAGGTCCCGGTCGCTGCTGCAGCGGTGCGAGCGCAGGCTGCCGAGCAGCTCTACCGCCTCAAGCAGGTTGGATTTGCCCTCGCCATTGCTGCCGATGACGAGCAAGCGCGGCGCTTCGATCGACAGGCTGAGCTGCCCGTAGTTCCGGAAATGGTGCAGCTCCAGGCGATGCAGCCGAATGGGTCTGGGGCCGTCTGCGGTTTAAGGTAAGTCCCTCGGCTTGGCCCCAGGCCTGCCGTGCTGTGCAGACCCTTGGGCCCCTGCATGGGCATGTAGCTCAGTTGGATAGAGCGTCAGATTCCGGTTCTGAATGTCGGGGGTTCGAGTCCCTCCATGCTCGTTGAATCACAGCTAGGGAGCTTCAAGTTGGGACTGCCGATCAGGCCTCACCCACCAAAGTTTTCCCTAGCTAAGCCCCAATCCCATGGCCCGGATGCCACCGGGATCTAGAACAAATCCTTGCAGGGCTAGGGCTTTCACCGCTTCTGGCGGTGCTGAGAGCGAAATACTGCAGCCGGGCAGCTCCCGTCGCAGTCGCGCTAGGGCCGTGGCAATGAGCACCAGCACCACCTGGTCGCGGTGGGGATCTCCTGGATGGCCGCTGAGGTTCCAGAGATTGGCATTGAGGGCCAGATCACTGGTGGCCCGCACGAAACCCACCAGCTCTCCGGACGGATTGCGCACGCTGAGGTGCCAGATGCTGCGTTGCAGCGCCAGCTCCAGGCGCTCTGGCTTGCGGGGCGGCTCACCGCAGGCCAGGAGCAGCTCCTGTAATTCCGTGGCGGCGGGGGGGTCGCCGCTCTCGATCCCATAGCCCTGGGGCAGGGTTGGCGGGCTGGGCAGGTTACGGAAGGGGATCAAAAGGGATTGGATGGTCTTCAACCGGTATTGCGCATGCCGGCGGCGATGCCGTTGATGGTGAGCAAGGCGCCACGCAACAGTTCGCTGCGGCTGTAGGTGCGCCCATCGTCACCACTGTCGCTGCTGGCCTCACTCATGGGCGGCTGACGGTTCTGGTCGCGCAGGCGGCGCAGCAGGGCCACCTGCAGGAAGCCCAGGGGAATGATCGTGCGATTGCGCAGATCCACCGACAATTGCAGGGCCGGGTCGCCATCGAGCAGGCGCCCGTGGCCACTGATCTTCAGCACCAGGTCGCGGGTGAGCACGAATTCCGAAGCAATCACCTGGAAAATCGCCTCAAACGACTCCCGGTGGCTGGGCCGGCCTAGGGCCTGCACGTAGTGGTGGGCTAGATCGAGATCCACCTTCGAGAGGGTCATCTCCACTTTGGAGATGAGCATGCGGAAGAAGGGCCATCGTTGGTAGAGCCGCTGCAGCAGCTCCAGCTGTTCCGGATCGCGATCCAGTTCTTCCTGCAGGGCGGCTCCCACACCAAACCAGCTGGGCAACAGGAAACGGCTCTGGGTCCAGCCAAATACCCAGGGAATTGCCCGCAGGCTGGACAGGTCTTTAGCGCCACTTTTGCGACGGGCCGGCCGGCTGGAGATCTGCAGCTTGCTGATTTCCTCGATTGGGGTGACCTGCTGGAAGAAGGCCACCAGATCGGGGTTCTCGTGCACCAGGCTGCGGTAATGCTGGCGGGATCGGGCCGCCAGCCGCACCATCAGCGCGTTCCAGCTCGGGGTGTCGTCCACATGGCTGGTCACCAAGCTGTTTTGCAATACCGCCGTGGTGACCGTTTCTAGGTTGTAGAGCGCCAGCTCTGGGAGGGAATACTTGGAGGCGAGCACTTCGCCTTGCTCGGTGATCTTGATGCGGCCATTGAGGGTGCCGCTTGGTTGGGCCAGGATCGCCTGGTAGGCCGGGCCGCCGCCCCGGCCGACCGAGCCACCGCGGCCATGGAAGATGCGCAGGGCAACGCCATGGTGGATCGCCAGTTGTTGCAGGGCAATCTGGGCGCGATGGATCTCCCAGTTGCTCGATAGGAAGCCGGAATCTTTATTGCTATCGGAGTAGCCGAGCATCAACTCCTGCAGGGGTTGGCTGGCCCCATTGCTGCTGGCAAGCAGCTGGCGGTAGAAGGGTTCGTTGAACAGGCGCTCCATCACAGCCGGGGCACCCTGCAAATCCTCAACCGTTTCAAATAGGGGCACCACCAGCAGGTTGGAGTGCTGGGTCTTGGGATCCACCAGGCCCGCTTCTTTGGCGAGCAGTAACACCTCCAGCAGGTCGGAGACCGTGTGGTTCATCGAGATGATGTAGGTGCGGCAGATGCGCGAACCAAATTCCTGCTGCAGGCGCTGCAGCAGGCGAAATACATCGAGGGTTTCAGCCGTGGCCGCAGTCCAGCGGGCTGCGGCAGGCACTAGGGGCCTCCTGGTCCGTAATTCCTCCAGCAACCAGGCAATGCGCTGCTCCTCATCCATCTCGCCGTAGGCCAGGGGGAGTTGCAGGTAGCGGCTCAGTTCGTCGAGGGCATCGCTGTGGCGAGTGCTCTCCTGGCGAATATCGAGGCTGGCCAGGGTGAAGCCGAAGATGTGCACCTGGCTGACCAGCTTTTGCAGCGGTTCGCAGCTCAGGCCCGTGGCCTCGAGGCTATCGCCGATCAGTTCCAGATCGTTGCGAAATTCAGCGACGGCGGTGTAGTGCAGGTCCTGGACCGGCTGGCCGCCGAGGATGCCGTCATCGGTGGAGGTGGAGCCGTCGATCGGAGATTCCCAGCTGCTGGCGGCCAGTTGCTGGTTGCGCAGGTGGGTGAGGCGCAGCCGCTCCAGGGTGTAGCTCAACTTGAGCCGGTAGGGCTCAAGTCGATAGCGGGCGGCCCGCTGTTCGTAGATCTCCGGAAAGCGCAGCCGGTCCATCTCCAGGGATTCCAGCAGCGGCGCGCTCACCTGGCTCCACTGCATCGAAATGCTGAGTTGATCCCTAAGCCCCTGCACGGCGCCGATGTAGCGCTCCAGCATCAATTGGCGCTGGTAACAGGCGGTGCGCCAGGTGATCTCCGGTGTCACCGAGGGGTTGCCATCCCGGTCGGATCCCACCCAGGAGCCGAAGGTGCAGAAGGCATCCTGGGGCGGCACCACATCCGGATAGCTGGCCTGGAGGGCGCCATGGATCCGTTGGACCAGCTGGGGCATGGCCTCAAAGAGCACCTGCTGGAAATAGTGCAGGGCGTAATCCACCTCATCGAGCACCGAGGGTTTGAACTGGTGCAGTTCATCGGTGCGCCACCACAACCGGATCTCCTCTTCCAGTTGCAAGCGCAGGCTGGGGCGATCGTCGAGGTTGAGCAGGTCGTTTTGCTGCAACTTCTGGATCAGGGCCGCCACCCGCCGCTGCTTATGGCGCACGGTATGGCGCACGATTTCGGTGGGGTGGGCCGTAAATACCAGGCGGATGTCGAGTTCGCGCAGGAGTTGCTCGAGCTGGGCCGGCGGTAGCCCCAGGCCCCGCAGACGGGTGAACAGTTCCCGGAAGGTGGCGGGCTGGGTCTGGCTGGCCAGGGGTGGTACGAACGGGTCGCTCAGGCCGCTGGGGTGCTGGACCTTGAGGCTGGCCAGGTAGCTGTCTTCCTCAATGTGCTGCTCAAGGATGTTGACCAGCTGGAAATAAAGGGAAAAGGCCCGGGCGGCGGAGATGGCCTCGGCCAGGTCCATTTCCCGGATCAGATGCACGATCGCGTCCGCCGCCACGGCCGTTTCGGTTGGGGCGCCGGGCCGGCGGTCGGCCGGGCCATCGCCGCCACTCAGCGCTTTGAGCCGAAGGAGCCGTTCGGCCTGCAGCGGTGGACATTCGCTGCGCAGCACGGTCTGCCAGAGGTCTTCCACCAGTTCCAACCGCTCGCCCAGCAGCTGGGTCACCTGGGGGGCCGGCTGGGGTTGGAGGGATCCGGGGGCGGGCGCAGCGCTCGCACCGCCCGGGGTCTCGATGGCGGGCAGGGGCTGCCGCATGGGGGCCGAAGGGGCGCTCGAAGGTTCCATGATCATCCCAAAGGGCTGGGCGCGTCTGTCGCCAGTGGTGCGTTCAGCGCCTCTTCCCGCTGGGCCATCGCCTCGGTGCTGACGGCAACGATCGTGGCAATCGGCATCCCCTGGGCCAGGCGCTGCAGCCAGCGCATGGCCTGGTTGCCGCCGCTGAGCACCGTTTGGAGGGGCGCCAGGGTGGCGCTGAGGTTCAGCTCTTTCGCCAGGGGAGCAAGGGCTTCGAGATCCCGACCGATCCAATCGGCGGCCAGGATTGGCTCGCCCGTACGCCAGTCGCGCAGGCTCGCCTGCAGGCTCGAGCGGGCTGCGGCCCGGTCATTGGCATCGGCCAGGTCCGCCAGCTCCTTGGGACCGAGCTGGCTGGCGATTTGGGGATCGTGCCCGGCGGGATCGGCCAGCAATTGATGGATGCGCAGTTCGCAGTAGGCGGTGATGGCCAAAAGCAGGGATGGATCGGTGATCAAATCGCAGATGCGCAGTTCGAGGCGATTGAGCCCATGGGGGCGGTTGTCGCCGTTGGGCCGCACCGAGGTCCAGAGGTGGCGCACGTTCTGCATGGCGCCGCTGGCCAGCTGCTCCTCAACCCAGGCGATGTAGTGGCCGTGGCTGCTGAACAGGGGCACCTGGGGAGGCGTGAGGGGGAACTGCAACCAGCGCTGGGAATGGGCCCCGGTGGCCGCGCCATCGAGGAAGGGAGAACTGGCGCTGAGGGCCAGCAGCAGGGCGGCCTCGCAGCGGATCAGCCGGCAGGCGGCAAACAGGGACTCCATGTCGGTGAGGCCCAGGTTGATGTGCACGCTGGCGGTCACCACCTGGGTGCCGTAGGTGGTTTCGATGTAGTCGTGGTAGGGGTTGTCCGGGTTGGAGCGTTCAAAGCGGTGGCTGTCCCCCAGGCTCAAGGTGCTGCCCGGCAGGATCGTTAGCCCCCGCTCGGCCAGGAAGGCCCGCAGGCGCCGGCGTGGTTCGAGGAGGAGCGCCAGCTGGCGCTGGTAGCTGGCATCGGGGGCGGTGATGTATTCGAGGTTGCGGTGATCCGGTTCGGTTACGAAGCCCTCTAGGGCCGCCGCCGCCGCCGGCGAACAACCCACCACGGTGCCGTCGGGGCGGCCGGTGAACAGCTCCACCTCAAATCCCTTCAGCAGTAGATCGCCGCTCACAGGCCTGCCCCGGCGCTGGAGCTGCTGCTGGGACGGGGTTGCAAGCAGGCCAGGGCCTTCAGCAGGCCCCGGGCCTTGTTGAGGGTCTCCTGGTATTCGGCAGCCGGCTGGGAATCGGCCACCAGGCCGGCTCCGGCCTGCACCTGCACCCGCCAGCCCCCCTGGGGCGCCGGCAATACCACCATCGTGCGGATCGTGATCGCCGTATTCAGGGCACCGCCCAGGTCCATGGCGCCATAGACGCCGGAATAGGGCCCTCTCGCATCGGGTTCGAGGGCATGGATGAGCTGCATGGCCCTGATTTTGGGGGCGCCGCTGACCGTACCGGCGGGGAAGGAGGCCATCAGCAGGTCCCAGACGTCGCGTTTGGCCTGCAGCAGCCCTTCCACCTCGCTGACGATGTGCATCACGTGGGAGTAGCGCTCGATCACCATGAGCTCCGTCACCTGGACACTGCCCGGTTGGCAGACCCGGCCCAGGTCGTTGCGGCCCAGGTCCACCAGCATTACGTGTTCGGCCCGTTCCTTGGGATCGGCCAGCAGATCCGCTTCAAGGGCCCGGTCTTCGCCTTCGTTGGCACCGCGGGGCCGGGTGCCGGCGATCGGCCGCAGCGAGGCTTTGACCGCCCCTGGGCCCCCTGGGGCGCTGGGATCGAGGGGATCGGCCTTCACCATCACCTCCGGGCTGGAGCCGATCAGGTACCAGCCGCCGAAGTTGAAGAAGGCCATGTAGGGGGATGGGTTGACCATCCGCAGGCTGCGGTAGAGCTCAAACGGCTCCCGGTCGATCCAGGTTTCCAGCCGCTGGCTTAGCACCAGCTGGAACACATCCCCGGCGGCGATGTGCTCCTTGGCACTCACCACCGCCGCCTCGAAATCCTCGCGGCTGCGGTTGCTGCGGGTGTCGAGCTCCAGGTTGGGGCTGTCGTGCCAATCCAGGGGGGTGACCCCGGCAGGCAGGGGCTGGTGCATCTTTTGCTCTAGGGCCGTGATCCGGGCCAAGGCGGCGTTGTAGGCCCGCTCGGGATCGCCGCCGGCTTCGCCTCCGGCCGTGAGGTCGGCGTAGGCCACGGCCGTGATCTGGCGTTTCACCTGGTCGAAGATCAAGAGGCTGTCGGCCAGCATCCAGCAGCCATCGGGCGGGGCCCCCTCCGCTCGGGCATGGACGGGCACGCTCGGCTCGATCCAGCGGATCAGTTCGTAGCCCCAGAAGCCAAACAGTTGGCCCACCGGGGGCAGGCCCGGCACGGGCAGGGTGCGGTAAGGGGCCAGCACCTGGCGCATTAACTCAAACGGATTGCCCTGGTGCTGTTGGGCGTGGCCGCCGCGCCATTGCTGCACCGCCTGGTCAGCGTGCACGGTGAGGGTCCAAAGGGGGTCGCTGACCACAAAGCTCCAACGGCCCACCTGCTCGCCCCCTTCCACCGACTCCAGCAGTACGCCGTGGCTTGAGCCCGAACCCACCTTGAGCCAGGTGCTCAGGGGGGTCTCCAGGTCAGCCGGCCAGCGCCGGGCAATGGGAATGAACGTGCTGCCGGCCGCGACCTGGTCCAGGAAGGCGGCGCGATCGGGGGTGGGCATCACGGCGAAGGGCAGGCAAAAAAAACGGGGCGCCTAGCCCCGCCTTTATAGATGCAGCGGTGACCGCTTCAGACCTGGAACTCAGGAGTCGAAGGTGTTGCGACCGCTGAATTTGAGGTTGGCGGGGTTGGGGTTTTGGCCAATGCGGCGGGCGTTGTGGCCCACGATGGCGCGACCCTCGTTCACTTTCTCGGGGAACACACCATCTTTGGGATGGAGGAATTCCGTGTCGCCACCGGGGAAGATCCGGTAAATCTTGAAATCTTCGATGCGGGGCTTGAACTTGGTGCGCAGTTGGGTGCCCAGGGCCAGGCACTGTTCCTTGCGGGCGAAATACATGATGTTTTCGCCTTCGTTCATCTCGGCAGCCCCGCCGGTGGGCAGTTCGAAGACCTGGGCTTTGCTACTGGTCCAAGTGATGGCGTACTTCTCTTCCGTCTCAGCGGCGTTGAGGAGGCCGCCTGTGCTGCCGATGTACTTCGGGAGATGACCGCTCAGCGCCGTTGCTGTCATGGCTGTTCTAGAGGGGGAGTCGGCAGGCCGTTTCGAGCGGAAACTAGCACCGTGATCCGGGGCATTTTGGCCAAGGGGCTCCTCTCTTCACACCCGTCAACAAACGGCAAGGGGCCGCCCAGGCGCTGTCGTCCGCCGTTGCGGGGGCCAGCGCGGCGTTAGCCGGAGGCGAGGGGGAAGAACACGGTCAGGCCGCGGCCAGAGCCTTCCGTCAGCCGCCCGCCCAGGCTATGGAACAGGCGGGCGGTGGCTTGGCGGCTGAGTTGCAAGCTGCCGGTTTCCGGGTTCCAGCTCAGCACCGGCCCCACCGCCTGAGGGCTGCCTAGGTCGCTGTCAAAGCCAGCGTCGAAGCGGGTGGCGCCGGCGGCGCCCAGGCCCAGCCGCAGGCGCGAACCGGCCGGTTCCAGGCTGATCACCAGGGTGGAGCCGGCCGTGAGCCGGCGGCTGTAGCGGTCCATCAGGCCGCCCAGCATCGTTTCCAAGCGGCTCGGATCACTGAGCACCGGCGAAAGGTCGGCGCCGATCTCGAGCCGCAGCTCCAGGCCACGGCGTTGCAGTTGGTGGCGCCAAAGCGGTTCGAGCTGTTGCAACAGCTGGGCTAGGTCGGTGCGGGCCAGGGCCTGGGGCTTGGGGGCGGCCGGCTGGCGTTGCAGTTCGGCCGCATGGAAGATCAGGCCGAAGCGGTCGATCTGTTCGCTGCATTCGCCATCGATCTGCTGCAGCCGCTGCCGCACCAGCTCGGTGAGGTCCTGGCGGCGCAGCAGGGAGCGGATCAGGGTGCGGATCGTCGCCAGGGGGGTGCGCACCTCATGGGTGAGGGCTTCGAGCAGGGCCAGTTCGCTGCTGGAGCCGCTGCGGCCCTCGTCGCTGCCGGCCCGGCGATGCACCAGGGGTTGGAGCGTCACGCTGGGGGCCATGGCCGCTAGCCGTTCGGCCAGGCGCGGCCAGAAGCTGGCGGCCAGGTGGCTGTCGCTCTCGAGATTGCCCAGGGCCTGCAGGGCCTGGCGCAGGCGTAACCCCTCCTCGGGGGCGCTGCGTTGCAAGCGCTCATCGAGCAGGGCCAGGGCCGCCGAAAGGCTGGCGGGGTCGGTGCGCACTAGGAGTTGGCGCCCATCGGCTGGACCATGGAGGGCCATGGCGATCTGCAGGTGGGGCGTGATCACCAGCAGTAGGGGATCGGTGCCATCGGCAGCGCCCAGCGGTAGGCGCGCAAAGCGGCCGGGGTCGTAGGCGCCCGCCCTGTCTGGGGCTGGGGCTCGGCCGGGCAGCAGGGGCGGGGCCGGTTGCAGCAGGTTGCCGAGCTCCTCCGGGGCCCAGACCCAGCCCTGCAGATGGCGCAGCAGGTCCGGTTCGTAGAGGGCTGGCAGGGGCGAGGCGAGCCATAGGCCGCTGCGGGGCTGGAGCGGCAGCAAAAACTCCTCCTGCAGGCAGGCCAGGGCTGCCCACCATTGGCGCCGGACGCTGTCCTCATCGCTGCGGCCCGGGGGCACCCCGCTTGCCAGCAGCTGCCTGAGGGCTCCCAGGCTGGGCCCCTGGGCGCTCATGGCGCCGGCACAAGGGCGCGCAGGCGGGTTGCCAGGGCCTTGAAGGCCTGGGCTGAGGCCGACTCCGGCGCGGCGAGCACCACCGGTAGGCCCTGGTCGCCACCGGAGACCACGGCTAGTTCCATCGGCAGCTGGGCGAGGAGCGGCACGGCCGCCTCTTCGGCAAGGAGCTGGCCACCGCCCCGGCCGAAGAGCTCGTAGCGCTTCTCGGGGGCGTCGGGCGGGATAAAGGCGGTCATGTTCTCCACCACCCCCAACACCGGCACGCCCATCTGCCGGAACATCGCCAGGCCGCGGCGGGCATCCTGCAGGGACACCTGCTGGGGCGTGGTGACGATGATCACGCCGGCCATTGGCACCGCCTGGGCCAGGCTGAGCTGGGCATCCCCCGTGCCGGGGGGCAGGTCCACCACCAGCACATCCCGCTCACCCCACGCCACCTGATAAAGGAATTGGCGGATGATGCCGTTGAGCATCGGGCCGCGCCAGATCACCGGTTGGTTCTCGCCGATCAGCAGACCCATCGACACCATGGCAATGCCGCAGCTCTCGATCGGCGTTAGCCGCTGGTCAGCCCCTTCGCCTTGCACCTCGGGGGTCCGGTCGGCCACCCCCAACATGGTGGGGGCATTGGGGCCATAGATATCGGCATCGAGCAGGCCCACCCGCAGGCCCGCCTGGGCCAGGGCGCAGGCCAGGTTCACCGCCACGGTGCTCTTGCCAACGCCGCCCTTGCCACTGCTCACGGCGATCACCTGCTTCACCCCCGCAATCGGCTGGCGCTCGGCCCCGCCCCCGTGGCCGCCGGCGCCGATCGGGGCTCCCTGGTGGGAATGGCCGCTGGGGCCGGCCTGGGCAGGGGCCGGGGCCAATTCGATCTGCACATCGTCGATGCCCTCGAGGCCAAGCAGGGCCGCCCGGGCCTCGCTGACGATCCGCTCCCTTTGGCTGGTGGCAAAGCCCGGCAGGGCCAGGCAAAACACGGCCCGGTTGGGTTGCAGGCGCACCTGATCGATCCATTGCAGCTCCAACAGGGAGCGACCGCTGCCGGCGTCCTTCAGGGGCGCTAGGGCGGCGAGGGCCTGATCAAGTGCCTGGTCTGGGCTGGCCATCCGGCGGGTCAAGGCAGGGCCCGGATCCTAGGGACCGTCAATCAAGGGTCGGTTGCCGGCCTGGGGGCGTGACGATCCTTCTCGCCGGCTTGTGCGGCGGCACCGTGGGCTGAAATGGTGGACTGGTTTCGAGCGCCCCTGGGGCGTGGCGTTGATGCTGAAGGGCCTGCTGTCCCGTGCCAAGACCAAGGTGAAAGGCCTCGCTGGCGGGATCGCCTCCGGTTCGGTCGCTGGCGGCGCCAGCCCCGGCTCGGACCTGGCCCTGGAGCGCCCCCCGGCCGACTCCCGCGCCCGGGCCAAGGCCCTGTTGATGGGTCTGCAGGATTCGATCTGCGCCGGCCTGGAGGCCCTCGATGGCGGCGCCACCTTCGCCGAAGAGAGCTGGATCCGGCCCGAGGGCGGCGGCGGTCGTTCGCGGGTGATGACCGGCGGCCGGGTGTTTGAACAGGGAGGTGTGAACTTCTCCGAGGTGGAGGGCGACCAGCTGCCCCCTTCGATCCTGAGCCAACGCCCCGAGGCCAAGGGCCAGCGCTGGTTTGCCACCGGCA
>NSII01000153.1 GCA_002737305.1 Synechococcus sp. Baikal-G1 | reverse complement strand
TCTACAAGGGCCAGGAYCCCGAGGGCCYTGCCGCCGCCGCCGGTGCAGCCCAGGGGCCCCTGGGCCAGAACTGGGAGCAACTCTTTGCCCTGGCTTCGGCCTGCGGCAACGCCTTCCTGCCGAGCTACGTGCCGATCGTGGAGAAGCGGCAAAACCTGCCCTACGGCGAACGCGAGCGCCAGTTCCAGCTCTACCGCCGCGGCCGCTATGTGGAATTCAACCTGGTGTTTGACCGGGGCACGATTTTTGGCCTGCAGACCAACGGCCGCACCGAATCGATCCTGATGTCCCTGCCGCCGCTGGTGCGCTGGGAATATGGCTACAAGCCGRCCGAAGGCAGCCGCGAGGCCCTGCTAACGGATCTGTTCACCCGCCCCCAGAACTGGCTTGCGGACCCGGCCCTGAGGGCTCGCTGCCAACCGCACCAGGCGGTGGATTGATCCCCAGCCCCAGTTCAAGGGCAGCGACGATCCGCTCGGCAATGCCGGCGATGCTCGCGTCCCGCCGGCGGGGATCCCTTAAGGACGCCTCCAGCTTGCCTTCGAGCTTGCCAATTTCCAGTAGGGCGATCCCCCGTTTTGGGGCACCCAGGCCCCCGCGGAAAAGGCGCGGATAACCACCAAAGGCTAGGGCCAGGCTTTCATCGAGCTGGCTCACCGGCCGGTTGATCGGAGGGATCAGGCCAGAGCCAACGCCATCGGGACCGTAGGCGTCGTAGTGGATCTCCAGGGCGTAGCCGCCGGCGGCGGCGAAGGCCTTGCCCACGCTCCAGTTGGTGCGGGGATCGTCGCCATTGGCGATATCCCGCACCGGCGGCACATACAGCTCGATGTTGAGGCCGCGGCTGCGGCCTAGGGCCACCACCGCAGTGGCTGTGCGCAGGTTCCAGTAGAGCTCGTCCTGGATGTCGGCTTGCATCGGCGCGGCGCCCCGCAGGGCCACGGCGGCGCCGGAGGTGCCAGCGCCGGCAATGCCCTGGGAGTCGGCATGGCCGGCCAGCACCAGGATCGGTGTCTCCTGGGCTAGGGGCACTCGGCCGACCCAGTCCTTGTAAAGGGGGGCGCGGGGACCGGTGAAACCGGCGGTCAAGCTCAGGGGCGCCAGCCGGGCAAAGGCCCCCTGGGCCGAAGCGCTTGGCATGGCGCAAAGACCCACCAGGCTGACCAGAACCGGCAGCATTTGGCCCAGGCCAGGGCGCTTTTGGGGGGTTGGGTCCGTCACAGCTACCAGCATGGCGTCTGTTGAGGGCCCCGTCACGGCCTGGCAGGGATTTGGCAACGACGAAGCTGGATTCCCGTTAAATCCATTACCAAATACCCCCCCAGCGGCTTGGCCCCGCAGACGTTTTGCCTGCTTGCGGGTTCGATCCAGGTGGGTGCAGGCGCTTCAGATCGGCGAACTCAACAGGGCGCCATCGCTGGCCAGTTGCAGGCTTGGGCCCAATTCCACTTCCATGGCAATTAATTCATCGCGGTGCGCCCGAACCCGCAGGCTGCTGCCGGTGGCGTCATCGGCGCTGATCAGGCGCAACTCCAGGGATTCGGCCCGGGCGGCCCGGCGGCGATAGACCTGGCCCGCCAGGGGCCCCACCAGGGCCAGGGCCACGGGCCACCAGCCCAGTTGGGGCAGCAACTGGCGCAGTACCAAACCAAGGCAGCCGGCGCCGACGCCCCCCAGCAGGGAGAGCAGCCAGGCCAGGGCCGTGCTGGCGGCCACCTGGCCGCGGAAGCGCAGCAACCGCTGTTCCGGACTGCTGGTGTCGGCCTGCCAGCCCCGTTGCCCCAACCACTGGCTCAGCCCGGAGAGCACCTCCAGGGCCGGCCGCGGCGAGTGGATCTCAACCACCGTGGTGCGGTCCTTACTGGCAGCCCGCAGGAAGAACACCAGGCCGATGGCGAGCAGCAGGGTGAGCAGCAGGGTGGAGCCCAGGGCTGGGGACATGGTGGCTGACACGGGCGGGACGTTCATTGTCCTCCAGCCAGCGGCGCCATGGGGGCTCAAGGGGCTGGGTGCGGGTCTGGGCGCCAGTCCCTGATCCGCGACCATGGCAGCAGTTCGCTTTGGCCCCATGGCTCCCGCCCCCGGCTCCGCCCCTGCCCGCTTTGCCGTGCTGGATGGCGACCTCTCGAGCGAATGGCATGGCCTGCTTGGGGCCGCCCAGGCCCTGGCGGTGGACACCGAAGCCATGGGGCTGGTGCATGGCCGCGACCGGCTTTGCCTGGTGCAGATCTGCGACGACCAGGACAACGTTTGCTGCATCCGCATCGCCCGGGGCCAGACCCAGGCGCCCCTGCTCAAGCAGCTGATGGAGGCGCCTGGCATTGAGAAGGTGTTCCACTTCGCCCGCTTTGATGTGGCGGCCCTGGCCGAGGGGCTCGGCATTGCCGTGGCGCCCCTGTTCTGCACCAAGGTGGCCAGCCGCCTGGCCCGCACCTATAGCCCCCGCCACGGCCTTAAGGAGGTGGTGCAGGAGCTGGTGGGGGTGGAACTGGACAAGCAGGCCCAGAGCAGTGATTGGGGCCGGGTCGAGGAACTCAGTGACAGCCAGCTGGCCTACGCCGCCAACGACGTGCGCTACCTGCTACCGGCCCGGGACCGGCTCCATCTCATGCTGGTGCGGGAGGAGCGGCTGGCCCTGGCGGAGCGCTGTTTTGCCTGCATCCCCGTGTTCTCTGACCTCGATCGCGGCCAGTACGGCCAAATCTTTGAACATCGCTAGGCCGAACTAGGCCGAACTGGGCTGGGCTGAGAGCGGCCCAGCGCTGCTGGTCTTGGGGGTTGCGCTTCAGTCTTCATCCATGAAGTTGGCTTCTGAAGCCACAGCTTCGAGCAGGCCATCGAGGTGCAGGCGGGCGGCCTGACTGCCGGGCTCGGCCTCGGTAACAAGCCTTGCGGCTAGGGCAATGCGACCAGGGATATCGCGGATCCCTTCCTTCACGGCCGCCAGGTCGACCCGCCGCCGGGCGGAGGAAATGCTGATGCTCATCAGGCTGGCCAGGCGACTGCAGGCCGCCATGTAGTCGCGATCGGGGGGGGCGGCCATGGCGGGCATCTCTGGGGCGGGGATGGGCCCATCATCCCTGGCCCTAGGCCAGCAGCCGCTCCTCCACCAGGGCGGCTAGGGCCTCGCTACCGCCGGATTGACCCATCCGCCGCCGGCCGATGGCCCCCAGCCGCAGGCGTCCTGCGGGGTCCCTCAGGAGCTGCTGCAACCTCTCGGCCAGCGCCTCTTGGGTGCGGCAGACCTCAACGGCCCCGCCCAGAAGCCGGCTCTGGCGCTGGGCAAAACCAAGCTTGAACTGGGGGCCAGGTCCCGGCAGGGATAGGGCACCAATTCCCAGGCCCACCAGCTGTTCGGTGGCGGTGCCAGCCGTGGCCAGGCCCAGCTCGCCCCAGCTGGCCCAGGGGGTGAAGCGTCCCGGACCGAGCAGCACCAGCAGGCCCCGCCGCCGCCAGGCCGCCTCGGCCCCACTGCCTGTAGGCGGCTCCACGGGCTGGAAGTCGCGCCACCGCAGGATCGGGGCCAGGTCCTCGGGGGCCGGCCGGGAGCCGCCTGGGGCGAGCACCACCACGGGACTCTCGCCACTCCCGTCCCAGCGTCCATCGGTCCAGGCCAGCAGCGCATCCAGCAGCCGGGCGAAGTTGGCCCGGGCCTCCGGCATGCGGCTACCTGCTAGAAGCACCAGCCGGCGATAGCCCCCGAGGCTGGCGGGTAGGGGCGCCCCCACCAGGCCATCCAGCATTGGGTTGCCGGGGGCAAGCGCCGCCACGCCATGGCGCGCCAAGCCCCGGGCCGTGAGCGGATCGCGCAGGGCCACCAGCCGGCAGCGGGGCCGTCCCATCAGGGCCCATTCCCAGGGGTCCCATTCACTGCCCTTGAGCCGGTGGTAGGCAGCGGCGGGCCAGGCCAGGCCGGGGCCGCTGCGCCAGGTGTAGTCGCTTTTGGGGGTACCAATGAAGCCATAGGGCGCCCCACTGGCCCAGGCCAGCAGCAACGGCAGTAGGTCCCCCACGGCCAGGACGGCACCGCCCTGGCGCCCCCAGCGCCGCACCAGCCGCCATTGGCGCCAACTCAACAGGGGCAGGCCGGCGGCCAGGTCCCTGATTAGTCCCCTCAGGCTCTGGTTGCTGAAACCGCCACTGGGCAGGGCCTGGCGGGGCCCGATCCGTTGCAACCAGCCCTCCGCTTCGGCCGCGGCAAAGGCGCTGCCTTCCCCCACCAGGGGCAGCACGGCCACGGCTAGCCCGGGCTGGTTGACCTGCAGGGCCTGGAGCACCCGCAGGGCGATCAGATCCTCTCCATGGCCATTACTGAGAACCAGCAGCCTGGCGGCCATCACACGGCTGATACGATCGTTACTTGGGAGTTTGCTCCCAGATGGCGGCATGGCCAAGTGGTAAGGCAGAGGATTGCAAATCCTTTACCCCCAGTTCGAATCTGGGTGCCGCCTTTTTGTATTTTAGCGCCAAATGCTTCATTGGCAGTCACTGGCGTTGCGCTCTTGGCGTGAAGAGCTGCAAATCCGTCGTTGAGAGGCGTCCGCCTTGGCTGGCAAGGGTGTGGGCAGTTTGCTTTGGTCGCCGCAGTGCGGTGTTGATCCATTTTTTTGCCAACCAAACCCTCTGCCAAAGCTGTTTTGAGTAGGTTGCTAGGAGCTCAGGGCGACCACAACACCCCCAGGGCCACCCTGGCCCAAGGAACGGCTGATCACTTCCGCTGATCAATTTATCTCTCCATCCATCAAAACTCTTATATGCCGCCCGGCGGGCGGTTCCTGGCCCCCAAGTCGCTTAAGACTGCCCACGGTTAACCATGGGCAGCCTGGCGGAGACAGGTCGTGATGAACCACCCCGAATGGATCATGGTGCCCTGGGCGGTCTTTGCTGTTGGCCTTGCCCTCAAGGTTTGGCAGTTCGGCAGTGCCCTGAAACGGCACCTGACAGGCACAACCCCCAGCATCGATCAGTTCAGGCAGATCTTGGAGAGAACCTGGAAGCAAGAAGCGACAGAGGACTCGACATGGAGAACCTGAACTGGGGATACCTCCAACTGGGTCTTGTTGCCCTTGCCTTCGCTGGTCTACAGCTCTGGTGGATCGGCAGCGTCTTCTGGAAACGGAAACTGGCAAGACCCCTCAGCGAGGGCGAGTTTCGCAAAGCGCTGGAGCGAATTTGGAAGAAGGAGCAGAGTAAGGGCTAAGGGCACAGAAGGGATTAGTCCATAAAGTGGGGCCATACTCCCCCACTTCCTTAAGAGCACCTGGAAGACCCTACGGGAGCTTTCACAGGTTCACGGCATCCCATACCCTTACATGCCCAACCTAAGACGGCAACTTACAGGGGCAACTGTGAACAAGTGATGTTGACACTTATGGTGCAAGAATAATCCAATCAGAAAAGTCTGAATGCCAAGCAGGTTTGCTGATCAGGCCCATACTGATGCCCGAATTTGGGTGCTGTGATCCCCCTTTGGGGGTAAACCCTTGGGGAAGGTGCAAGTCAGTGACCAGCTCCCTAAAGCGAATACCGTGTAGAATACATTTCGTTGGCAACTAAACCCAATCATGGTTGCATTGCGCCTTTTCAACAGCAGATTCGGGCCTAAAGCATCTAAGAGAGTATGGCTGATCCTATCGTCTGCATTGATAGGCTTTCTGGTATGCAGCCAAAATGCTGTCGCGTCTTCATGGGCGGTTGAAAAGTTTGAGGTGTACCAACAGCATCCAGACTGGGTGAACACAAGGTGTCAAAATATGGTGAAAGTGAATGGGAAAGGATTGTCAAACTTCACTGAAAAAGTAGCGATGATGGAAAAAGAATACAATCCAAATTTTGCAATGCAGACCATTAAGGAGATCATGGAGTTTTACCGATTATTTGGCCGGAAGTATTGCTCGACTGCCTGGTAAGCTCGCTAAAAAAATAGAAGAGATGCCGATAGCGTTATGGCATCTCAACAACCTCCAGTAAATCCCCAATACGCACATCAAGGATGGTCAAGATCTTCCCCGCCAAATCCAAGGGCAATGAGGATGCTCCCTTGGCATCTGTTCTTGCCAGTCTTGTGATGGTTGTGGCAGCAACACCGATCTCAGAAGCAAGGGCATTCATGGTGATTGCTTTTTGACCCTGCTGTGCCCGCTTGAGGTTGGCAAGGGCAAGTGCCTTGGGCAGCGTCAGTCGGACTTCCTTCATAAGGGCACTCTAGCTTAAGTATCCAGCCAAGATAAAACAGCGCTGAAAAGGCTATCTCCAGTTTATTTTACTATCAATACGGTGTGGAGGCCAGCAGGTTTCCCGACGCCTTTGCGCTAGTCCATCCCAGACTCCCTAAAGGGGATCAGACCATGATGTCCGATTTCCGTTCCATCCACCTGACGACCCTCAACACCGTTTGTGAGGTGGTCGTTTCTGCTCTCCGCAACCATGTCTGCCAGTGGGAGCAGCAATCCTTGATGCCGTAACCTTTAGGCTGGAATAGTTGTGGTTCCCCAGGGCGATCCAATACTCTTGCCGGTGCCTGTGTAATCTCCCTGGCGCACTTCATCCAAATCCCACCCAGCAAAAATGGCAAGCACCAATCCGGATACCCCTCAGCAATTTGGAATCCACTTCAGTGACAAGGAAACGGCGAAAAACAGTAAACTACTTGCCAAGATAGGCATTGAAAGTATGGCAAAAGCATTCTTAGTCAGCGGCAGCATATACTTCTATTCAGCGATTTTAGGCGACAATGGTCTTAGCCGGGAAGTATTAATCGATGATCCAGCCGCATTGGGGGCTGCTGCGGGCACCCTTGGCATAGAGATAAGGCATGAAAATAAACACCACCGATGGGCTGCTCGGTTGCCACACGCATTCAAAATATTGGAATTTGCGGCAACGCATTTAAACCAAGATAACAATATTGCATCGGGGACTATTGGCGTCAATGCTGAACTAAAATGGCGGGACGATCAAGATTTAGAGAGTATCATCCATCTATCGCAAGTCAATGATGGTGCTGACTGGCAGGTCACGCGATATCTTTGATGAAATGATGATTTTATTTGATTTCAGATAAATTTATTTAGTCGACGACGTTGCAGTTTTCCGTTGCCGAGGAGGTTGTGTTCTCCTGCCAAATAGCGGGATTCTCCTTGCAAACTCACCAAACCAGCAGCCCCGGCGGAAATAGCAAACGGGCATCCTGATGCCCCCAAGCAATTTGGGATCAGATTGATTGATGAGACCATGGAGATGTTGATGCGAAGAGTTGAGCTCCCAGAGACGATCAAAACCCCGGAGCCGGAACGGCAAGCTGTGGGGGCTGAACGGCTGAACGTGGTCCCAGCTCCCGAACTCTGCCATGGTTTTCGTGGCCCTGATTTGACGCAAGCAACGGCAAAATCAGGTAGGATGTTGGAAATCGCAACGTTGCTGTGATCAAGGGTCTTCTGAGTGTGTTGCTTGCGGTGCTCTCCTTTGTTCAAGTGCCCCAATGGGACAATGACTGGACCAAGTGCTCTGTTTCCGTTCCTGACACCGCTTGTCACTGGTACGTGGTGAACCCCGACAACACTTTTGGTAAGGGGTTCAGTTGGATCACTGCTCCTGAGTTTGATGTCGCCGCCTTAAGGGACATTGGCGCCCAGCACGACATAACCGTATCCCAGGGTTACCAAACCACTGTGGAACTCATGAATGCTGACTCGGCTGTTAAATACGGCGACGACTATTGATCGTTCTATTTGATGGCGTAATCAAGTTTTCATCAGACGGCAAATATCCTCTTTAGGTGGGCGATCGGGTTGTTGTTAGTACCACCTCGAATCAACCAAAATTCAGTGCTACCGCTTCTTAGCAGGGCACGAAAATCGTCCGCCTCAATTAGTATCCCTTTATTAACTGCTAGGGCAACCATCTCCCCTGGTGTAGTGGCGTTATAAAACCCCTGCTCAAACTCTGGATCGCCATCGACCTGATGCAGGAAGTGATCTAGCGCATCCAGCAGGGGAGTTGGGCAGGAATCCACCGAATGGCTGCAAGACGTTTGTTATGCTATCAGGGCATGGGTAACTCTTAGCGGATAGCGCTACTTTCATTGTCTATAGTGCCATCAATACAGCACAGAATTTCAATTAGGATGAATACAATGCTGCAGGCCTCCGCCAATCGATCTCTCCATGCCATGGCCTTCGATCTTCAACCCGGTGCGCTT
>NSII01000152.1 GCA_002737305.1 Synechococcus sp. Baikal-G1 | reverse complement strand
GTTCTTTGTCTACCTGGAGGCGGAAAAGGTGGTGCGGATCTGGCGCCGGCGGGGGGCTGCCCACGTCTGATCTGGCCTGGGTTTGCTCGCCCCAGGGAGTGGGATCGGGGCTATGCCCCCTTGCCCTAGCGACCCGGTGGGGGCCCTGGTTTTGGGGCGCTGCGTCGATGCCAAGCGGCATCGGGCCCTGGGTACCCCCAGGCGATCCAGAGGCCGATCGCGAATCTGGGGGTAGGCCTATGGCTGGCTTTGCTGACGATCCCTTTGCGGATACCGTTGCTGAGCCTGGTCCCATTGCAAACTCGCCGGGTACTCACGGTGGTTGCGGGCGCGGTGATTACAACCCTGCTGGCAGCCCTTGTGACCCGCCGACCCGCCTAGGCGCCATGGCCCAGCCCAATGATCCCAGCCCTACTCCCCACCAAAGCCATTCCGATCACCACAGGCATGGCAACGGATCCAGCCATCCAGCGGTAGCGATCCAGCGGCAGCCCCATCCCCGCCAGCACCAGCACCGCAGCGGTTCGGCAACGGCCTTTCGCTGGAGTGTGATCCTCAACAGCGGCCTCTCGGCCCTCCAGCTGGTGATCGGCTTTGGCTTCGGCTCCCTGGCCCTCATCGGTGATGCGGTTCACAACCTGGGCGATGTGGCCGGATTGTTGCTCGGTTGGGGGGCGGAACGGTTGAGCAGGCGCGCCCCGAACGAACGGTTTACCTACGGATTCGGCCGCAGCACCCAGCTGGCCTCCCTGGCCAATGCGGTGTTGATCCTGATGGCCTCAGCCGTGGTGCTGATCGAAGGGATCAAGCGCCTTGGCGCCTCCACCGAGGTGATCAGCACACCGGTGGCCTGGGCCGCAGCCATCGGCATCGCCGTGAACCTGTTTTCGGCCCGCCTGTTTGGCCAGAACAACAGCCACGACCTCAACCGTCGGGCGGCGGTGATCCACCTGCTCGGCGATGCGGCCGTGTCTGGGGCGGTGTTGATCAGCGCCATTGTCGTGGGGCTGACCCACTGGTACTGGCTCGATGCCGCCACCGGCATCGCCGTGGGCCTGGCCGTGGCCTGGACCGGCTGGGGCCTGTTGCGCGATGCCATGCAGGTGGCCCTCGATGCCGTGCCGCCTGGCATTGAGATGACAACAGTGGACCAGGCCCTACGGGACCTGCCTGGGGTGCTCGATGTCCACCACCTGCATGTTTGGGGCATGAGCACCTCCCAAATCGCCCTCACCGCCCACGTGGTGCGACGGCCCCTAGGGGGTGGCGGCGATGACATGGACCTGCTGCACCAGGCCAAGCAGCGCCTAGCCGAACTGGGCATCGCCCACAGCACAATCCAACTGGAACCACCCTCCTGAGGCTTGGAATCGGCAAGCCACGGTTTTGGGGCCCAGGATGGGGCCAGCTTTGGAGTGAGTGATGGCCAACCTGGATCCACGCCCCATCGACACGTCCAGCCGGCGGCGACTGGGCCTGGGCTCCCTCTCCAGCCCAGGCGGAACCGGACGGGGCGCCACGCCCCTGGCTCTGTGGGGGCTGGCGCTGGTGGTGGGGCTAGCCGGCTGCGCCGATCCCAATGCCTGGAAGCGCACCGCCTGCGAACAGGCCCAAGCCCAGCTGGGCCAGGCAACCGTGCAACAGATCGAGCTGCTGCGCAAAGCCCTGGGGCTGGCCCCCGAGGTGGATCCGGTGGCCTATTGCCGCTCAATCGGCGCCGCCATGGGCAGCCCAGCCCCTACCCCGGCTGAGGCGCAAAGCCCCAGCCCAGCCCCGAACGCCAGGCCGACCACCTCGCCCACGGGCCGGCCCCTCTCCGCCGCCGAGCAGGCCCCGGGCCGCTGAACCTGGCTCAACTTGTCCTGGGGCGATTGAGGCCCAAGCCGGCCCGAGACCTAGTCTTAAAATCCATCATTAAAGGCGGATCTGCCTAATAGGGATGGTCCGGGCTATGGATCCACTGGGGTCTCTGAAGCAACCGTGACGACAAGTCGACCGCTTTCAGGCCAGGGATGCAGCCATGACCTTTGCCCTAATCACTAGTGATCCAGGCCTGGCGGCCTTTGGATCGAGTCTCACGGCCATCTCCCTGGCCGAACTGGGCGACAAGACCTTCTTTATGGCCCTGATCCTGGCGGCCCGCCACCGGCCCCGCTGGGTGTTCATCGGCGCCTTTGCCGCCCTGGCCGTGGTCACCCTGATCTCCCTGGGCCTGGGCTACGGCCTAAGGGAGCTGCTACCGGCTGGCCTGGTGACCTGGCTGGCCGCCGCCCTGTTCCTGGGCTTCGGCCTCAAGCTGCTGATCGACGCCCAGGCGATGGGGGCCCATGCAGCCCAAGAGGAAGCCGATGACGCCGAAGCCGCAGTGAACGCGGCTGAAGTCGGCCATCCGATTGCCACAGCCTGGGACGTGATCTGGGAGGCCTTCGCCCTGGTCTTTATCGCCGAACTGGGCGATCGCACCCAGTTCGCCACAATTGTTCTAGCCACCGCCCCCGCCTTCAGCTTTGCTGGACTCCTGGCCGGCAGCCTGGTGGGCCACGGCCTGGTCACCTGGCTGGCGGTGGGGGCCGGCCAATGGATCGGCGGCCGCATCAGTGAACGGATGCTCTATCGCCTCAGCGCCGGCCTGTTCCTGCTGTTTGGCCTGGCCTCCCTACGGCAGGCCCTGGGCTGAGGGGATTCTCAATCGGAACCAGCGCTTCCGCCGTCCTGCTTGCGAGGATCAACGCCCCCCTTGCCCCAGCCCCGCCGATGCCGCTCACCGCCCTGGTTCGCCAGCTCCAGCAGGTGACCCTCACCGGTGAAGTGCTGGAGCGCAGCAAGCGGGCCGAGCGGCTGCGGCTCAGTGGGGCCGGCCGGGCGGCCCGGGCCCTAGTGAGCAGTGCCCTGGCCTCGGCCGCAGGAGCCCCCCTGCTGGTGGTGGTGCCAACCCTGGAGGAGGCGGGCCGCTGGGCCTCGTTGCTGGAGCTCATGGGCTGGAGCAGCAGCCTGCTGTACCCCACCAGCGAAGGCTCTCCCTACGAACCCTTCGATCCCACCAGCGAAATCACCTGGGGCCAATTACAGGTGCTCAGCGAGCTGCTGGATGGCGGCTCAAGCCGCCTGGCGATCGTGGCCACCGAGCGGGCCCTGCAACCCCACCTGCCACCGCCAGCGGCCCTCAAGGCCCATTGCCACAGCCTGCGCAAGGGCGACAGTGTCAACCTGGATGCCCTCGGCCAGACCCTCAGCCGCCTGGGCTATGAGCGGGTCGCCTCGATCGAGCAGGAGGGCAGCTGGAGCCGCCGCGGCGACATCGTTGATGTCTTTCCGGTGAGCGCTGAGCTGCCGGTGCGGCTGGAATTTTTTGGTGAGGAGCTCGAAAAGCTGCGGGAATTTGACCCCGCCAGCCAGCGCTCCCTCGATGTGATCGAGGTGGTGCGGCTTACCCCCACCGGCCATGGCCCGTTGATTGCCGATGCCCTGCGCGAGTCGATGCCGGCGGGGCTGGAGCAGCTACTTAGCCCCGAGGCCCTCGATCAGTTGCTGGAGGGGGGCACCCCGGAGGGAATGCGGCGCCTGCTGGGCCTGGCCTACGGCCAGCCGGCCTCCCTGCTCGATTACCTGCCCGCCACCACCCTGGTCGCCATCGATGAACGGCGCCATTGCCTGGCCCATGGCCAGCAGTGGTTTGACCATGCCAGCGCCCACTACAACGATGTGATCGCAGAGCTAGGGATCGCAGAGCTAGAAATCGCAGAGCTAGGGATCCCAGAGCTAGGGATCGCGGACCAAGACGCCGATCCCCCTGGGAGCGTGCCAAAGGCCAACCTCCTGCCGGCGGGCCTGCACCTGCCCCCGCGTGAGGCCCTGGAGCAGGTCGAAAGCTTTGCCGGCTTCGACCTGGCCGAACTGAACGAAACCGACAACCACCCCAACAGCTTTGACCTGGCCAGTCGCTCGGTGCCGGCCTATCCCAATGCCTTTGGCAAGTTGGCAGCCCTGGTGCGCGGCTTCCAAGCGGAGAAGGCACGGGTGTGGCTGCTCTCGGCCCAACCGTCCCGGGCGGTAGCCCTACTGGAGGAACACGACTGCATCAGCCGGTTTGTGCCCAATCCTGGCGATTTCGCCACGATCAACAGGCTGATCGAGCAAAACACCCCCGTGGCCCTCAAGACCCGGGGCACGGCCGAACTCGAAGGCCTGCAATTGCCGGCCTGGAAGTTGGTTTTAATCACCGACCGGGAATTCTTTGGCCAGCAGTCCTTAACGGCCACGGGCTATGTGCGCCGGCGCCGCAAGGCGGCCAGCCGCACGGTGGATCCCGGCAAGATGCAGCCCGGCGATTTTGTCGTGCACCGCAACCACGGCATCGGCCGCTTCCTCAAGCTGGAAAAACTGGCGATCAGCGGCGAATCCCGCGATTACCTCGTGGTGCAGTACGCCGATGGCCTGCTGCGGGTGGCCGCCGACCAGCTCGGCAGCCTCGGCCGCTACCGGGCCAGCAGCGATGCGCCCCCCGAACTCAACCGCATGGGCGGCACGGCTTGGGGCAAGGCGAAGGAGCGGGCCCAGAAGGCGGTGCGCAAGGTCGCCCTCGACCTGGTCAAGCTCTACGCCGAGCGGCACCAGGCCCCGGGCTTTGCCTTCCCCGCCGATGGCCCCTGGCAAAACGAACTCGAGGACTCCTTCCCCTACGAACCCACCCCCGACCAGCTCAAGGCGATCACCGATGTCAAGCGAGACATGGAGCGCTCCCAGCCGATGGACCGCCTGGTGTGCGGCGATGTGGGCTTTGGCAAAACGGAGGTCGCCATCCGGGCCATCTTCAAGGCGGTAACCGCCGGCAAGCAGGTGGCCCTGCTCGCCCCCACCACGGTGCTGGCCCAGCAACATTGGCGCACCCTTAGCGAACGCTTCGCCCCCTATCCGCTCAAGGTGGCCCTGCTCAACCGCTTCCGCACCACGCTGGAACGCAAAACGATCCTGGCGGGCCTGGAAGAAGGCAACGTCGATGTGGTCGTGGGCACCCACCAGCTGCTCAGCAAGGGCACCAACTTCAAGCAACTTGGATTGCTGGTGGTGGATGAAGAACAGCGCTTTGGCGTTAATCAGAAGGAAAAGATCAAGGCCTTGCGTAAGGACGTGGACGTGCTGACCCTTTCGGCCACACCAATCCCTCGCACCCTCTACATGAGCCTCTCTGGGGTGCGCGAAATGAGCCTGATCACCACGCCGCCGCCCCTGCGGCGGCCGATCAAAACCCACCTGGCCGCCCTCGATGAGGAGGCGGTGCGCAGCGCCATCCGCCAGGAACTCGATCGCGGCGGCCAGATTTTCTATGTGGTGCCGCGGGTGGAGGGCATCGAGGATGTGGCCGCCCAACTGCGCCAGATGTTGCCCGGCCTGCGCCTGCTGGTGGCCCACGGCCAGATGGCCGAAGGGGAACTGGAAAGCGCCATGGTGGCCTTCAATGCCGGCGAAGCCGACCTGATGCTCTGCACCACGATCGTGGAGAGCGGCCTCGATATTCCTCGGGTGAACACCATCTTGATCGAGGACGCCCACAAATTTGGCCTAGCCCAGCTCTATCAATTGCGCGGCCGGGTGGGCCGCAGCGGCATCCAGGCCCACGCCTGGCTCTTCTATCCGGGTAACGCCTCCCTCTCGGAAGCGGCCCGCCAGCGGCTCCGCGCCATCCAGGAATTTGCCCAGCTGGGGTCCGGCTATCAGCTGGCCATGCGCGACATGGAAATCCGCGGCGTGGGCAACTTGCTTGGGGTGGAGCAGAGCGGCCAGATGGAAACAATCGGCTTCGATCTCTACATGGAGATGCTGCAGGAATCCCTCGCCGAGATCCAGGGGCAGGACATCCCCGCCGTTGAGGACACCCAGATCGACCTACCAATCACCGCCTTCATCCCAGGCGATTGGATCACCGAAAATGACGAGAAGATCGCCGCCTACCGGGCCGCAGCCGGGTGCGACAGCATGGACAATCTGGTGGAACTCGCCGCCGGCTGGGTGGATCGCTACGGCGCCATCCCCGCCCCGGTGCAAAGCCTGCTGCAATTGATGCAGCTGAAGTTGTTGGCCAAGCGCTGCGGCTTTTCCCGGATCAAGCCGGAGAAGCCGAATATTGCCCTGGAAACGCCGATGGAGGAGCCGGCCTTCCGCCTGCTGCGCCAAGCCCTGCCCCAGCACCTGCACGGACGCCTCGTTTATCAAGGCGGCCCCGGCAGCACGGCCAAGGTGTTGGCCCGGGGCCTCGGGGTGTTGCCCATCGAGAAGCAACTGGAACAATTGATGGAGTGGCTCAAGCTGATGGCCGACCAGCTGCCCGGCAGCGATGGCCTCAGCGACCAGCAACGGCGGCATCAACTGGAAGCCCGCAATGACGAGGTTTTGCGTGTTTGAAAGCCAGCCCCAACGGCCGCCCCAGCGCAGGGGGCGCCCTCCAGCCCGGCCGGAAGCGGGGGCCTAGGCCCTCTCAGGTCGCGCAATTCTTCGTTACAATCTGGACATCTTTCGTTACCGCAGCGCCGTGGGTGAGCTGATCGAGCAAGGGGCCGCAAGCGGTGGCTTCAGCCTTCTCTCTGGCCTGGTGTGCCTAGTCGCCCTCGGCCTCTACGGCCTGATGGGCCGCGACCAGGAAAACAACGACGACGACGACTCCAGTCCCGGCGGTGGGCTGATGCAGCCAGTGGCCTGATGCAGCCGGTGGCCTAAACCGGCCAATCGAACCGGCCACTCCGTCAAGCTTCAACCATCAAACACCTGTCTTCGACGAAAGATCGAGGATCGATCTACCCGTAGTTCCGACTCGTGCGCACCACGAAGGCAACAGCTTGCCTATCGCTAGCGCCCAAGGCTTAGTTGGCAGCCTTACTGGCGCCTAGGGCCGCCGGCACATTGCTGCTGTCGGGCTGGAAAGGGCGCTGGACTAACCCGCCGCCGCGGAGCAATTTGAGCAGGCTGGTTTCAGCCGCCACAAATTGGCTGTCCTTTTGGGTGGCGATGTCTTCGAGCTTGAGTTTCTGGGCGTCGGCGTCGGAGAGTTTCGCTATCACATCGGGCTCAATGCCACGGTGGTGGATATCGCGGCCGCTGGGGGTGAGGTATTTGGCGATCGTCACGGTCATGCCAGAACCATCAGAGAGCCCCCGCACCGATTGCACCAGGCCCTTACCGAAGGTTTTTTGGCCCACCAACAGGGCCCGATGGTTGTCCTGAAGGGCACCGGAGAGAATTTCGCTAGCGCTGGCAGACCCCTCATTGACCAGGATCACCAGGGGGCGCTTGGTGAGGGCATGGCCATTGGCCCGCTTGATGTCTTGGATGCCATCACGGGTTTTGGTGGACACGATCACGCCCTCATCGAGCCACTGGCGGGCGATTGCCACACTCGCCATCAGCAGGCCGCCGGGGTTGCTGCGCAGGTCGAGCACGTAGCCCTGCACCCCCTTGGCTTCGAGGTCCTTCACGGACGCAGCCATGTCCCGGGCCGCATTGGCGTTGAATTGCTTCAGGCGGATATAGCCCAGGCGTTCGCCATCGGGCGCGGTTTTCACCTGGTGCTCCACCGTGTGGAGCTCAATCCGTTCGCGCACCAGGGGCGCGGTAATCAGGGCAGCTTTACGGCGCAGCTGAATGGTCACCTTGGTGCCGGCTTCGCCGCGGATCAACTTGACCGCCTCTTCGGTGGACATGCCCTTGGTGGGTTTGCCATCAATCGAGACAATGACATCCTTCGGCAAAATGCCAGCCCTGGAAGCAGGCGATCCGTCGATCGGTGCAATCACCACCAGCTCCTTGCTGTCCTTATCAATGCTCAGCTGGATGCCAACCCCGGACAATTGGCCCGAGGTATCGATCTGCATCTCCTTGAACTCACGGGGGTCAAGAAAACGGGTATAAGGGTCACTAAGGGTCGACAACATGCTGCGGATAGCCGCATAACCATCCTTCGGCGTGTCGTAATTTTTGGCAAGAAGTTGACGTCTTAATTCGCGCCAACGCTCCGGTGAATACTTGCCGGTGGTATCAAGATAATCGCGAAAAACAATCTGCCAGGTTTGATCAATCACCTCCTTGGGGCTGTCGCTGATCAGGGAGGCCAAGCTAGGGGCGTTCAGCAACTGACTACCCACCAGCACGGTGGCGGCCAGAGCCCCTGTCCCCATCAACACCACGACGCCGGTGCGAGCCCTACCCATCAATAACTCCCGTAAACCTGGAGATTGAACTCAAGGTAGCCCGCCAAGGCGAATCCGTGGCAGCGGGGAAAACCGAATTGGGGCCAGCCTGGCGACCGAACCCTGACCCCTTAGGGATCAACCCAACGCCCGTCCTCCTTGATCAGGGCAATCAGGGCGGCCACTCCCTCGGCCTCCGGCACCCGGCGGATTTCATCGCGGCCCCGGTAGAGGGAAATGGTGCCTGGGATCTTGCCGACATAGCCGTAATCGGCATCGGCCATTTCGCCCGGGCCGTTGACGATGCAGCCCATGACGGCGATATCAAGGCCGGTGAGGTGGACCGTGGCATCGCGCACCCGATGCAGCACCTCCTCGAGGTTGAACAGGGTGCGGCCGCAGCTGGGGCAAGCGACGTATTCGACCATCGTCTTGCGGAGGCCAAGGGCCTGCAGGATCGAGTAACAGACTGGGATCTCCTTCTCCGGCGCCTCGGTGAGGGACACCCGGATCGTGTCGCCCAGGCCATCGGCCAGCAGGGTGGCGATGCCCGCGGTGCTCTTAATGCGGCCGTAATCGCCATCGCCAGCTTCGGTCACACCCAGGTGCAGGGGGTAATGGAAGCCCTCGAGGTCCATGCGATGGGCCATCAGCCGGTAGGCCGCCAGCATCACGGGCGCCCGCGACGCCTTCATCGACACGACGATGTTGTGGAAATCGAGCCGATCGCAAATGCGGATGAATTCGAGCGCCGACTCGACCATCCCCAAGGGGGTATCGCCGTAGGTGAAGAGCATGCGCTCCGCCAAGGAGCCGTGGTTGACGCCAATGCGCAACGCCTTGTCCTGGCTCTTGAGCAAGCTCACCAGCGGTTCAAAGGTGCGGGCGATGCGATCACCGATTTGGGCCAGCTCGGCCTCGGAAAAAGTGGTGCGGTTGGGATCGGGTTTGTCAAACACAAACAGGCCCGGATTGATGCGCACCTTGTCAACATGGTGGGCCACCTCCAGGGCGATCTTCATGCCGTTGTGGTGCACATCGGCCACCAGGGGCACCGGCTGGTAGGTGTCTTCCAGGCGTTTGCGGATCTCCGCCACCGCCTTGGCATGGGCCAGGCTTGGCACGGTGAGGCGCACGATTTCACAGCCCGCCTCATGCAGGCGGCGAATGCCAGCGGTGGCCCCTTCGATATCGAGGGTGTCCTCATTGATCATCGACTGCACCACCACCGGGTGCTCGCTGCCGATCTGGATGGGCCCAACCCGCACGCTGCGAGTTCGGCGGCGGTGGATGCGCGAATCAAACCGGGGGTCGCTGGCCCAATCGGCGCTACTGCCGCCTGGGGCAGGATCAGGATCCATCCCCGGAGTGACGGCATCGGGGCGGGCCAGGGTGCCGGTCATGGGGCGGGGCCGGAAGGTGGCCCAAGCCTGTCACAGACCGGCACAGACCGGGATGGCTCGGGCGGCGATCGCCTATCGGAAGGCCAGTAGGTGCTCCCGCACGGCCACCAGGTCCAGGCGGGTCAGGTCCCTGGGCCGGCCTGGCTGGGTGGAGCCGTTGCGCAGCAGGTAGGCAGGATGGAAGATCGGCATGCAGGCTCGCCCTTCAAAGGACTGCCACTGGCCACGCAGCTGGCTGATCGGGCCCTTGAGCCCAAGGACCGCCTGCAGGGCCGTGGCACCGACCAGCACCAGCACCTGGGGCTGGACCAGGGCGATCTGCTGCTGGAGCCAGGGCCGGCAGGCGGCCAGTTCCAGGGTTGTCGGTTTGCGGTTGCCGGGGGGGCGGCATTTCACCGCGTTGCCGATGTAGACGTCCCGGTGGCTGTCGAGGCCGGCCGTTGCCAGCAGCTGATCGAGCAGCAGGCCCGAACGCCCGACAAAGGGTTGGCCCCGCCCATCCTCCTGGGCCCCCGGGGCCTCGCCGATCAGCATCAGCCGCGCCAGGGGGTTGCCGCGGCTGAACACCACCTGCTGGCGGCCTAGGGCCAAAGAGCAGCTGCGGCAGGCGTGGCACTGCTGGGCCAAGGCGTCCAGAGCGGCCTCGAGGGCCTGGTCTGGGGGGCGGGATTCGGTGGGATGACCCCCAGCCCCAGGGGCCGTTTGGGCTGGCGGGGCTGGGGGGCTGTCGATCGCTCTGGCCTGGTGTGCACCAGGCCAGGGTCCCATGGCCCCCAGGGCCAGCTGCAGCCAAACCAGAGCCTGCCCATTGGCGCAGGATTGTCCCAAAAGGTCTGCGCGGAACCTTTGGCTTGGCCGGCGTAGGGCAGGATGCAAGATTGTCCAGGCATTCCTCGGAATGCCGCCCCCGACGCTGCACCGATGCTGCGCCCGATTGAGCTCTCTGCCCGGGCAGAAGCGTTGCAGCCCTCCTTGACCCTGGCCATCGCCGCCCGGGCCAAATCCCTGCGCGCCGATGGCCATGACATCTGCAGCCTGAGTGCGGGGGAGCCGGATTTCGATACGCCGGCCTTCATCCGCCAGGCCGCCACGGCGGCCCTTGAGGCCGGCCACACCCGCTACGGACCGGCCGCCGGTGAACCGGCCCTGCGCCAGGCGATCGCCGCAAAACTCAGCACTGAAAATCAGGTTCCGACCAGCGCCGACCAGGTGCTGGTTACCAACGGCGGCAAGCAGGCCCTCTACAACCTCTTCCAGGTGCTCCTTGGGCCCGGCGATGAACTGCTGCTGCCCTCGCCCTACTGGCTGAGCTACCCGGAGATGGCCCAGCTGGCCGGCGCCAGCGTGGCCCTGATCCCTAGTACCGCCGCCGACGGTTTCCGGCTCGATCCCCAGCAGCTGGAGGCGGCGATCACGCCTGCCAGCAAGCTCCTGGTGCTCAATAGTCCCTCTAATCCCACCGGCATGGTGCTGGGGCTGGAGGATCTGGAGGCGATCGCCGCGGTGTTGCGCCGCCATCCCCAGGTGGCGGTGGTCTGCGATGAGATCTACGAATTTTTGCTGGCCCCAGGGCTGATCCACCACAGCTTTGCGGCCGTGGCCCCCGATCTTGCCGGCCGAATTTTCACGGTGAATGGCTTTGCCAAGGGCTGGGCCATGACCGGCTGGCGGGTCGGCTGGCTGGCGGGGTCCCAGCCCGTGATCGCCGCCGCCAGTGCCCTCCAGAGCCAGAGCACTAGCAACGTCTGCAGCTTCGCCCAATACGGCGCCCTGGCGGCGATCAGCGGCCCCCGGGACTGCGTCCACGCGATGGCGGCCGAATTCAGCCGGCGCCGCCGCCTGCTCAGCGATGGCCTGATGCAGCTTGGCGGGTTGGCCCTGGTCCCGCCCCAGGGGGCCTTCTATGCCTTCGCCGACATCTCCAGCAAGGGCCTCGATTCGATGACCTTCTGCAACCGCCTTCTGGAGGAGCAGGGCCTGGCGGCCGTGCCCGGAGTCGCCTTTGGCGATGACCGCTGCATTCGCCTCTCCTGCGCCGCCTCGCCTGCGACGATCGAGGATGGCCTGGCCCGGCTTGGGCGGTTCCTCGCCAGACCCTGACGGCCTGCAAGCCCCTTCAACCCCTCCCTTCTCTCAATTCATGGCCATCCGAAAACATTGGGCCGCTGTCCTGACAGGCCTGTCCCTGGTCCTGCTGCCGGCGGCCCTGCCTGGGGGGAACCTCGGCGGCCCCAGCCTGCTCCCCCCGGCCCAGGCCGAACAGGCCCGGGGCCAGGCAAAACCGGTGTTGCGCATCGGCGCCATCCCCGATCAGAAACCGGAAAAACTGAACCGCCTCTATCCCCTGGTGGCAGCGGAACTGGAGCGCCAGTTGGGCGTACCGGTGACCTACGTGCCGGTGGTCGACTACACCGCCGCCGTGACCGCCTTCCGCACCGGCGACCTGGATCTGGTTTGGTTCGGGGGCCTCACAGGCGTGCAGGCGCGCCTGCAGAAACCCGGTGCCCAGGTGCTCGCCCAACGGGACATTGATGTGGCCTTCCACAGCGTCTTCATCGCCAACACAACCAGCGGCCTCAAGCCGATCCGGGACGTCAAGGGGCTGACGGAGCTGAAGGGCAAGCGCTTCACCTTCGGCTCGGAAAGTTCGACCTCGGGCCGGCTGATGCCCCAGTACTTCCTGGCCAAGGGCGGCGTGAAGCTCAGCGATTTTGCCGGCGGCCTCCCCGGCTTTAGCGGCAGCCACGACACCACCATCGCCCTAGTGCAAAGCGGCGCCTACGACGCCGGCGTGGTTAACGAGCAGGTGTGGCGCACCAGCCTCCATGACGGCCGGGCCAACCGGGCCAAGGTGGTCGCCATCTGGCGCACGCCGGGCTATTCCGATTACCACTGGATCGGCCAACCCAACCTCGATCAACGCTTCGGCAAGGGCTTCAGCCGCAAGCTGCAGGCGGCGATCATCAGCTGGCGCACCACCAATCCCCAGCAAAAGCAAATCCTCGGCCTGTTCAGCGCCCAGCAGTTCAGCAAATCAACGGCGGCCAATTACAAGCAGATCGAACAGGTGGGTCGCCAGATCGGCAAGATCCGCTGATGCCAGCCGCCCCGGCCCGGGAGCCTGGGCAGCCAAGCCCTGGTTCTGGAGCGTCCCCCCAGGCCCTGCCCTGGTTGGAGCTCAGCGAGATCACGGTGCCCGGCCGCGGACGGCCGCGGCTGGATCGGGTGTCGCTGGCCATCGCCAGCGGCGAACGGGTGGCCCTGCTGGGGCCCAGTGGGGCCGGCAAAAGCAGCCTGCTGGCCGTTGCCAATGGGCAGCTCCAGCCCAGCGCCGGGTCCCTGCGTTGGCTGGGGGCCCCACCGGCCCGCTCGGAGCGGGCCCGGCGCCGCCAGCAGGCCCGCATCGGCACCCTGTGGCAGGACCTGTGGCTGATCGAAGAGCTGAGCGTGCAACAGAACCTCAATAGCGCCCGACTGGCGGCCTGGGGCTGGCCCCGGGCCCTGCTCAACCTGCTCTGGCCCCTGGACACGGCCGCCAACCGGGAGTCCCTCGCCCAGGTGGACCTGGGCGCCGAGCTGCTCGGCCAGCCGGTCAGCGCCCTCTCCGGTGGCCAACGCCAGCGGGTGGCGATCGCCCGTCTGCTGCGCCAAGACCCGGAATTGCTCCTGGCCGATGAACCCCTGGCCAGCCTCGATCCCCGCCTGGCGGCGGAGCTCCTGGACCTGCTGCTCAACCAGGTGACCCCCCGGCGGGCCCTGCTGCTCAGCCTGCACCGCCCCGACCTCCTGGCCGGCTTTGATCGGGCCATCGGCCTGCGCCAGGGGCAGGTGCTCTTCGACCAACCAGCTCGGAGCCTCGCAGCCGCCGACCTGGCGGCCCTCTACGACGGCGAACTGCCGGGCAGCGGGCCGTGATGGCGGCTTGGATTCCAGCCATTGGCAGCCGGATTCGCAGGGCCTTAGCGGGCCGGGCCGGGGGCAAGCGAGGGAGCCCCGATCGGGCAAAAAAGATGCCCCAAAACGGTCCGACCGGCGTCGCCGCACCCCTGGCGATGGTGGCCCCGGCGTTGGTGTTGATCCCGGTGCTGCTGCTGCTGCCGGGCCTGGTCCATGGCGGCGGTATCGACCTGCTCAAGGCGTTCCTCCAGGCGGCCTTCACTCCGTCCCTCGATCCGCTGGTCCTGGGCTCGGCCATCTCGGGCCTGGGCGTCACCGTGGGGATCGCCCTGCTGGGCTGGGCGGCCAGTGGCCTCCTGGGGTTAGCCCTGGCCCTAGCCAGTTCGCGCCAGGTCTGGAGCAGCTGCTGCGGCCAGGTCTGGCCGGCCAACCTCCTGCGGCGTTTGTTGGCCGTGCCGCGCTCGATCCATGAGCTGCTTTGGGGCTTGCTGCTGCTCCAGCTCATCGGCCTGCAACCGGCCGTGGCGATCGCCGCCATTGCCATCCCCTACGCCGCCCTAGTGGCCCGGGTGCTCAGCGACCAGATCGATGCCCTACCCAGCGGGGCCCTGGTGGCCCTGCGCTGCGGTGGCGTGGCGGCCCCCCAGGCCCTGCTCACCGCCCTGGGGCCGCCCCTGCTGCCCGGCCTACTGAGCTATGGCGGCTACCGGCTCGAATGTGCCCTGCGCAGCGCCACCCTGCTGGGGGTGTTTGGCCTGGGGGGCCTGGGCACCGAGCTCAAGCTCTGCCTGCAATCCCTGGAATTCCATCAACTCTGGACCGGCCTCTGGCTGCTCCTGGCGGTGATGCTGCTGCTGGAAACCGGCCTGGCCGGCCTGCGGCGTCGCTGGTTAATGCCCCGCCGCCTGGGCCTGGGGGGGCTGACCACCACCCCCCTGGGCCCCGAATCCGGCACCGGGACCAGGGGGATGGGGCCGACCCCCCGGCGGGACGACCTGGGCCGCCGCGGCCGCGAGATGGTGCTGGCCCTGGTGGTGCTTGGGCCGCTGCTGGTCTGGCTGGCCCGGGCCATGGACGTGCATCCCCTGGCCCTGCTGCACTGGCAACCCTTGCCAAACCTGGACGCGGCCTCCTGGGCCAGCGTCCTGGCCCTGCCCTGGCCCCAGCTGGTGGGCAGCACCCTGCTGCTGACCCTGGTGGCTGCGGGCCTGGCGGTGGGGCTAGCGCCCCTGCTGCTGCTGTATTGCCCCCTGGCCCAGGGCCCGGCCCCTGCTGCAACTGGCCTGGGCCCTGGCCCGCCTTTGGCCGCCGCCCCTCAGTGCCCTGCTGCTGCTGCTGTTGCTCAAACCGGGCCTGGTCACGGCCGCCCTGGCCCTGGGCTTCCACAACCTGGGCATCCTCGGTCGCCTGCTGCTGGAGGCCAATGACGATCGCCAGGCCCCGGCCGAGGTCGCCCTGCTGGGAGCTGGCGTCGGCCCACGGCTGGCCCTGCTCTATGGCCGGTTCAGCGGCCTGGCCCGCAGCTACCTGGCCTACGGGGCCTACCGGGCCGATGTGATCTTGCGCGAAAGTGTGGTGGTGGGTCTGGTGGGGGCGGCAGGGCTGGGCACCCAACTCCTGGAAAGCCTCAGCAGTTTTGCCTGGGACCAACTGCTAGCCCTGCTGGTGGTGTACGCCCTGCTCACCCTGGTGGGGGAAGATCTCAGCGACCGGGCCCGGCTCCAGCTTCTGGCCCCCGCCTGACCAGCCTGCCCCGCCCTGCCCCCATGGCCCAACCCATCCCCCGCAAACTGATCGTGATTGGGGATAGCGGCGTCCTGGGCTGGGGCGATCCCGAGGAGGGCGGCTGGTGTGAACGCCTGCGCCGCCATTGGATGGGGCTTCCCGGCGGTCCCGTGGTCTATCCGCTGGGGGTGCGCGGCGATGGTCTGGAGCGGGTCGCTGCCCGGTTGGAACGGGAGGTGAGCTGCCGCGGTGAGCTGCGGCGCCAGCTTCCCCACGGCATCCTGCTGGCGGTGGGCCTCAACGACAGCGCCAGGGTTGGCCGGCCCGATGGCCGGGCCCAGCTCGATGGCGATGGCTTCCTGTTTGGCCTTCAGCAGCTGATTCGCCAGGCCCAGGCCCTGGCGCCGGTGTTCGTGCTGGGCCTGACCCCGGTCGATGAAGCGGTGATGCCCTACGCCGGGGTGCTCTGGTATTCCCTGGCGGCCATTCAGCACTACGAGAGCCTGCTGGAGGAGGCCTGCCTGGAGGCCAATGTGCCCTTCCTGTCGCTGCTGCCCTCCCTACGGGCAGACCCCCACTGGCTGCACTGGCTCGATGGCGATGGCCTCCATCTCAACAGCGAAGGCCATCGCCAGGTCTATGGGCGCCTACGCCAGTGGCCGGCCCTGTTGCAATGGGCTGGCCTGGAGCCGGTGTCGGTGGCCACGCCGGTGGCTTGACCGCCGGGCTGGTGGAACGATTCAGCGATGGGGCGCCTATCGGGGGAGTTGGGGTGCTTGGCCGGCCTCCCCCAGGTGGGGGAAGGGCAATCCCCCAGGGGTAGGAAGCAGCTCGGTGGAGGGATGGCAGATCCTTTGGAGCCCGATCCCAGGTGCCCATGGCAACCCCCCGGCAGGTTTCTGGCCCACTCAGCCCCATGGGCAGCCAGAACCAGGCTCCCCTGGCGGCCTATGCCCTCAAACGCGGCCACAAGCAACGCAACCAGCTCGCCTTGAGCAACCTGCCGTTGGTGAAGAAACTGGCCCGGCGCGAAAGCCAGCGCACCCCCGTGCCCATGGAGGACCTGGAGCAATCGGGCTGCCTCGGCCTGATCAAGGCCCTGGAGGCCTTTGATCCAGCCCGCAGCACGGCCCTCAGCAGCTTCGCCGTTCCCTACATCCGCGGCGCCATCCGCCAACACCTGCGGGACCGCTGCCAGCCCCTGCGCACCAGCCGCGGCCTACGGGAGCTCCATGGCCGGGGCCAGCGGCTCCAACTTGAACGGCAGCACCGGGGTGAGCCAGCCCTGGCCGAGGACGACCTGGCCAGGAACATGGGCGTGACGCTGGCGCGCTGGCGGGAGGCCTGCGGCGCAGCCCGGGCCCTGAAGGTCGCCAGCCTGGACCAACCCAGGCCGGGAATCGATGGGGAGGGCGATGGCCCAGGTCAGGCACGCAACCAGGGTCTGGTCGAGCTGCTGGCCGATCCAGGCGGCCTCGATCCGCTCGAATGGTCCTGCGCCCTGGAACGGCGGCAACGGCTCGAGCAGCTTGTTGGCCTGCTTGAGCCCCAGGAGCGGACGCTGCTCCTGGGGCGGGTACTGGGCAACCGATCGTTTAACGACCTGGGGCTTGCCATCGGGATGAGCGGCAAGGTGGCGCGAAAGCGCTACGGAGCCTTGCTCAGCTGGCTGCGGCCCCAGCTCGATCCGGCCTTGCTGCCGTGACCGCTAGGCCATGGGCAACCGCCTAGGCCATGGGCAACTGCCTAGGCGATTTGCAGCTGAGCTGCCAGGCCCATGGCCAGGAGGGCGGCAATCAGGGTCTGGAGGCCATTGACCAGCTCATTGCTGAGCCAGCCGATGCGGCCCTGAAGGGTGGCGCCAATCAGGCTTTCGATCAACGTTGCCACCAGGCCCACCAGGGTCACCAGGAGCCAGGGGGTGGCGCCCTGCAACACGCCCAGTTGCAGGCACACCAGGGCCATCAGGGCACTGCCGACCAAGCTGGCGAGGCTGCCCTCCAAACTGATCGCCCCCTCCGTGCCGGGGGGCACGGGCCGCAGGCTGGTGACCAGCACCGTGTGGCGCCCCCAGCGCTTGCCGATCTCACTGCCGCAGGTGTCGGCGAGCTTGGCGCTGAAACTGGCGGCGAATCCGATCAGCAAAAGGGGCACGGGCGCCGAGGGCAAGGTGCAGAGCAGGGCCAGGCCAGCGCCGATGGCGGCTGACCCCCAGACGTTCTCGGGCCCGCGCCGGCCACCGCGGGCCTCGGCCAGGCCCAGCTCCTGCTTGCGGCGCAGGCCCAGGCGGGTGACAAGCGAGCCAAGCAGTAAATAGAGAACCACCGCCAGCCAGCCGGCCCAACCCAGGCTGCCCCAGAGCAGGGTGCCGAGGATGCCGGCATGGACCCAGCCGGCCCGGGTTAGCAGGGGTGCCCGCTGGGCCAGGGCAATCAAGAGGCCATTGAGCAACAGGGCATCGCGCCACTGCAGCAGCCGCTCCGGCGACTCCAAAAGCAAATACGCCAGCACGACCGCGCCCCGACTGCGCCTCTAGCTCAACACAGGCCCCACCCTGGGGGCGAGGCGACCCCAGGGCCGGCGCGGGCTACCGCCCTGGAACCCAGCCAAAACCTGGTGCTGGTCAACACCGCTGGGGCCTGGCCTGGCAACCGTTCCGAGGGGAGGCTGCGGGAGGACTGGAAAGCCCCAGGCGAGCTTGTATTGCACTGCCCTAAGCCCCAAGCCGCAAGGGCCGCCGCCAACGGATAATTGAAGCCATTGCCTGGTCTGCCGCCGTCATGGTCTTCAACCGCAAGGGGTCGTTCTTCCTGAACCTCGACGACCAGGCCCCCGCCAAGGCCGCCGAGGTGGCTCCGGTGCGGGCCCCTGAGACCAAAGCCAAGGCCGACACAACTTCAACCCCCGTGGCTATCGCCGTCCCCACCGCGGCAGCCACCTCAGCCACCCCAAGCCCCTCAACCAATGCGCCGGCCGCCAGTACCGACCTAACCAGTACCGGCGTAACCAGCACCGGCGTGACCACGGCCGAAGAGATTGCCGCCGAGCTGCGCGCCGCCCAGGAGGCCCGTCCGGCCCAAACCTTCATCACCTTTGCCCCCGAACGGGTTAGCGCCGGGGGCGCCCTGCCCATGGCCCGGCGCAAGGGCGGCGCCAACCTGGCCGGCTTCAAGGCCATGGCTGGCAGCCTGTTCGGCAAGTAAGCCTGTCCTGGCCCCCAGGCGAAGCAGCAGCCCATCCCCAAGGGCTAGGCAAGCCCTGGCCGGATCAGCCGCCTAGGCCGTTCAGCAACCCCAGCGGCGGTAGCGCCAATCGCTGAGCAAGCCCAGACCAGCCACCGCAGCGGTAGAACTGCGCAGGATGCGGGGCCCCAGGTCCACGCCAATCCAGCCCTGGTCCAGGGCCAGGCTTTCCTCGGCCCCACTCCAGCCGCCCTCCGGTCCGCAGGCCAGCCATAGGCTGCCTGGGGGCTCAGTTGCGGTCCAACAGTCCAGGGCCTCCAGCAGGGGCAATCCGCCGCTCTGGCGCGGGATTGCAATCAGTTTGAGGCCGGCCAGGGAGCCTGGAGCCCTCTCGGTGGGGGTGGGGCCAAGGGGTGGCAAGGGGACCGTTCCCCCCAGCCAATCGCGGGCAGGCCGGGGATCCTGCAGCTGGGGCAGCCAGGGACGCTCACACTGCTCGGCCGCCTCCCGGGCAATCGTGCGCCAGCGCTCCAGGTTTGGCTGGCCGACCACGGCGTCGTAGTCCCCCCGGCAGGGCAGCAGCCAGTCGGCCCCCAGTTCCACCGCCATGCGCAGCAGCAGCTCGTAATCCCGCTTGACCAAAGCGGCCAGCAAGACCAACTGGGGCTGCGGCGGCGGCTGCCAGGCCAGGGGTGCCTCCAGGGGCTGCCGCAGCTGGGCCCGATGGGCCTCCGTCAGCTCGGCCTCCCAGAGCCCACCGGCCCCATCGCCGATGGCAAAGACCGCCCCGGGGCCGTAGCGCAACACCTTCACCAGATAGCGGCTTTCCGCCGGGCTGAGGTCCACCAGCCCCGCTGGGGCTCGCTGCAGGCGGCCCGGATCGATCAGCAACCGCCGTTGTTCCCGCCCCATGGGTTAGGGCACCCGGCCGTCATAGCTACTGATTTCAGGATCACTGATTTCAGGATCACTGATTTCAGAATCACTGATTTCGGGGTCACTGATTTCGGGGTCTTCGAAGCCATCCTCATCCTCCTCGGGATCCCCCTCAAGCTCCTGGTCCCCGTCGGGGTCGTCGTCCAGAGGAAAGAGGCTGTCAGGGTGCTGCTCCACCGGCCAGTCGTCGTTTTCGCCGCCAATCAGCAGCTCCTCAATCTCGACCACATCACGGTTGAGCTGGCCCATGGAATTAATCAGCACATCGAGGCTGAAGGCATCACTGGTGCCCAGATCCAGCCAGCAGCGGGCCCAGTCGGCCCGATATTCCATCACGCCCATGTTGTGCATCAGGGCCGGCAGGGCCCGCTCGGACGCCTCCAGGTCGTAGCCCATCCAGCCCAGCTCAACGCCCTCCTCATGGCACTGCAGGTTCTCAGCATTGAAGCCTCCCAATTTGCCGAGGAAAAACCAACTGTCGAAAAGGGTTTCGACGTAGCTGCGCTCGGCCGGGCCCAGGGGGGCACCAAACCGCATCCAGATCCAACAGTTGAAGGGATTGAGCTCGCGAAAACGGATTTCCATGGGCGAACCAGCCGGCTCAGGTCAGGGCGACGTCCCTATCCAACAACCCCAGGGACTCCCTGCCAGCGATCCACCATGCTGGAGGCGCCGCCCGGTCGACCGTGCTCGAACTTCGCGACCTGACCTACCAGGCGGCCACGGCCCCCGAAGCGATCCTGGCCGGTCTCCACCTGCGCCTAGAACCGGGCCGGCCCAACCTGGTGGCAGGCCAAAGCGGCTGCGGCAAAACCACCCTGCTGGAGCTGATCTCTGGCCTGGCCGAACCGGGCCGGGGCTCCATCCATTGGCAGGGGCAGCGGCTGAATGGCCGCCAAAGACGCTGGCTCTGTGGCCTGGTGTTCCAGTTTCCCGAACGCCATTTCCTCGGCCTGAGCGTGGGCCAGGAGCTGAAGCTGGGCCAGCGGCGCTTCAGCAGTGAGCAGGCCGAAGCCGCCCTGGCCCAGGTGGGCCTGGCGGGCCTGTCGTTGCAACAACCGCCCGAACGGCTTAGTGGCGGCCAACAGCGGCGCCTAGCCCTGGCGGTGCAGCTGCTGCGCAATCCCCAGGTGTTGCTGCTCGATGAACCCACCGCCGGCCTGGATTGGTCCGTGCGCGCCGAGGTGCTGGACCTCCTAGCCCAGCTGGCCCGCGAGCGGGTGCTGCTGGTGGTCACCCACGAACCCGAGCTGTTCAGCGATCTGGTGGAGCACTCCTGGCGGTTGGAGCGGGGCCAGCTACGGCCCATGGGCTGAGTCGATCGAGGTCAGGCAGCCCGCCCAAGCCCTGCCGAACCGGGGCCAGGGGCGGCCTCGGCCGAACCCTGATCGCCAGGTGAAAACCGGCCAACGGGCGCCGGCGCCCTGCATACGATGGCTCCAGTTGGGCCCCGCAGCGGGGCTGTTGCGATGCCCGATCAGCTGGTTCGAGCCACCGCCGCCGGAGGTGGCATTCGCCTGGTGGCGGTGAACAGCACGGTGGCCTCCCGCTACGCCAGGCGGCGCCATGGCCTGTCCTTCCTCACCACCGCCCTGCTGGGGCGGGCGATGACGGCGGGGCTGCTGCTGGCCAGTTCGATGAAAGTGCGCCACGGGCGGGTCAACCTGCGCATCCAGTCCGATGGACCGCTGAAGGGCCTCATGGTGGATGCCGGCCGCGACGGCACGGTGCGCGGCTATGTGGGGAACCCCGGCCTGGAGCTCGACCTGCTGGAAGCGGCCGATGGCGCCCACCAATTCGATTTCCGCCAGGCCTGCGGCACCGGCTACCTGCACATCGTGCGGGACCTGGGCCAGGGTGAACCCTTCAGCAGCACGGTCGAACTGGTCAGCGGCGGCATCGGCGACGACGTGGCCTCCTACCTGCTCCATTCCGAGCAGACTCCCTCAGCGCTGTTCGTGGGCGAGCAACTCGACAGCCATGGGGTGCGCTGCGCCGGCGGGGTGCTGGTCCAGGTCCTGCCCAAGGCAGCCCAGGAGCCGGCCCTGGTGGCCCTGCTCGAAGAGCGCTGCCGGGAGGTCACCGGCTTCAGCCAACGGCTGGGCGAAGCGGCGGGCAACCTCAAGGCCCTGCTGGAAGCCATCTTTCCGGATCTCGATCCCCAGCTGCTCGAGGACGCCGAAGCCGACCAGGAACTCACCTTTCACTGCCCCTGCAGTCGCCGCCGCAGCGTCAATGCCCTGAAACTGCTGGGCCGCGATGAACTAGGCGCCATCCTCAATGAGGACGGCAAAGCCGAACTCAACTGCCATTTCTGCAACGAGACCTACCGGGTCGAAGCCCCAGAACTGGAAGAACTGATCGCCGAACTGTCCAGCCCCGCGGGCTGAGAACCGGGCCTAACCGATCAACAGGGCACCGAGGAGCAGCAAGACCAGGGCGGGCAGGGCCTGGAGCTGTTGCACCGAAAGCGGCAACCCCAGGGGCAGGCTGGGATCGAGCAGCCCCTGCAGCAGGCCCCCGAGCAGCAAGCCCACGGTCAGCAGGCCAAAACTCCAGGCCACGGCGGSYAGGAAGCGGCGGTGGCGCCACTGCAGGGTCACCACGGTCACGCCCGTGGCCAGGGCCAGGAGCAGTTCTGCCGAAGGGCCAGGCAGCACCAGCAGCAACACCAGGACCAGYCCGTCGGCCGCCA
>NSII01000151.1 GCA_002737305.1 Synechococcus sp. Baikal-G1 | reverse complement strand
CTCCGCTAACCACCGGCGCCACCGCACTGAGCTGCAGGGCCGGGTGATCGTCGCTGAGCTGGTTGAGGTTCCACTGGTTCTTGAACAGCAGCACGGGCCGGTCCCAGGCATCGCGCACGGTCTTGCAGTTGAAGATCCGGCCCACGGTTTCCAGGGCAGGCCAGCCGCCGATCACCCAGCGGGCCACCGTGAAGCCCAGGGGCTCAAGCCGGGTTTCCACCCCATATTCGTGTTCCAGCCGGTATTGGACCACCTCCAACTGCAACTGGCCCACGGCCGCCAGGATCGGATCGCGCTTGCTCTGGTCGGTGTCGTAGAGCACCTGTACGGCCCCTTCTTCGCGCAGCTCATTCACCCCCTTGCGGAAGCTCTTGAAGGCCGACGGGTTGGGATTGCGCAGCCAGGAAAAGATTTCCGGGCTAAAACAAGGGATGCCCTCGTATTCAATGCGGGGTCCCACATAGAGGGTATCGCCGATGGCAAACATGCCAGGATTATTAAGGCCGATCACATCGCCGGGATAGGCATCCTCCACCACTTCCCGATCCTGGCCGAAGAGCTTTTGGGGCCGCGAGAGGCGGATTGAACGGCCGGTGCGGGCGTGTTGCACCGTCATATCCTTCTCGAACTTGCCACTGCAGACCCGCACAAAGGCCACCCGGTCGCGGTGGCGCGGGTCCATGTTGGCCTGAAGCTTGAAGACAAAGCCACTAAACCCAGGCCGCAGCGGATCAATCGGCCCGTCGCTGGATTGGCGCGCCACCGGCTTTTGGGCCAGCTCTAAAAAGGCATCCAAAAAAGGACGCACGCCAAAGTTGGTCATGGCCGAGCCAAAAAAGACTGGGCTGAGTTCGCCGCCATGCACCAACTCCAGGTCCAGGTCGGCACCAGCGCCATCGAGCAACTCCAATTCCTCCAGGGCCAGGGCCAGGAGTTCCGGTTCGACCAAATCGGCCAGTTCGGGATCATCCCAGGACAGGGAGCGCTCCACGCTCTGCTTGCCGCGCTCGGCCCGGGCGAACAGGATCACCTGCTTGCTGCGCCGATCGATTACGCCGCGGAAACGGTCGCCACTGCCGATCGGCCAGTTCACCGGCCAGCACGTTAATTTCAACTCCTTTTCGATTTCATCGATCAGCTCCAGAGGTTCGCGCCCTGGCCGGTCCATCTTGTTAATGAACGTAAAAATCGGGATCTGGCGCATGCGGCAGACCTCAAACAACTTGCGCGTCTGGGGCTCCAGGCCCTTAGCCGCATCCTCCAGCATCACGGCGTTGTCGGCGGCGGCCAGGGTGCGGTAGGTGTCCTCGGAAAAATCCTGGTGGCCTGGCGTATCGAGCAGGTTGATCGTGTTGCCGGCGTAGTCGAATTGCAACACGGTGGAGGTAATCGAGATGCCCCGCTGCTTCTCCAGCTCCATCCAGTCGGAGGTCACCTTGCGCTGCTCGCCCTTGGCCTTCACAGCACCGGCCTGCTGGATCGCACCGCCGTAAAGCAACAGCTTTTCGGTGAGGGTGGTTTTACCCGCATCCGGGTGGGAAATGATCGCGAAATTGCGGCGCCGAGACACCGCCTCCGCCAGGCTCGCCAGACCCTGATCGAGGGCTGGATCAAGGCCTAGCTCCAGGGCCTGACCACCCAGCAAAAGGGAGTCAATGGCGGACTCGGGGACGCCGCTGCTCTGGGTGGTGCTTGGGGTACGGCTGCTCATGGGTCCAGCCTGCCAGGCAACGGCGGCGCAGGCCTCAGCTCAGCCAACCAGCCACCTCCAAGTAACGATCGTCGAGTTCTTTCACCTCTAGGTGGGGGAGGCTGGCCTGGCGCAACTGGGCCTGGACCTCCGCCAGGGTGAAGGCCGCCTGCAGGGAGAGGCTGAAATCGCGTTGCAGCAGCTCCGAGGCCCCGCTGGCATGGCGCTGCACCAGCTGGCGAACCGCCCCGCCGTTGGCAGGCCGGCGCAGATCCCGCATCAACACCAGGGCCCCAGGCAACGCCAGCTGGCGCACGGTGCGCCACAGCACCTGGGGCTCATGGAGATGGTGCAACAGGCTGTTGCTCACCACCACGCCAAAGCCGGCGCCAACGCCCCCAGCCAAGGACTCCACCAGGCCTGGGGCAAGGGGCAGCACGGCCGAGCGAAACGTCAACCGATGCCGCCCATGGGGATAGCGCTCCAGGCCCTGGACGGCGAGATCGAGCATGGCCGCCGCACCATCGAGGCCCAGCACCTGGGCCTGGGGGAAGCGGTCCACCAGCCGAAAGCTGATATTGCCGGGTCCACATCCCAGGTCGACAATCCGCAGCGGCTGGTCCTGACAAGCGGGCCCCAGCAGCTCCGCCAGCCGCTCCACCAGGGCCTGGTCCGTCGCCCTGAAATCGGCCGCCCCATAGGCCTGGGCCTGGGCGAGGCCCTCCATTAATTCCGGCTCACAGACCCGTTCCATGGCTCAAGCCTGGCAGCGGTGGGGCGCCGGCGGCGGCCAGGGGCCAGCCACCGCCGCTAGTGCCCCCGGCCCCTTGCCGGCCCCACCGGTGGCGTTAACCTAGCCCTCATCTGCACCCAACGCCCCAGTGACCCTGTCAGCTCCGTTGACGGCAACAAGCTCCACGGCCGCTGCCGAAGCTGCCAACAGTGGCCCCACCGGGGGCGCTCCGGGGGCCGGCCAGGCCACCTTTGCCGCCACTGCCCCGGCGGCCAACCCAGTTTTTTATCGCACCTATTCCCGTAAAACCGCCGCTGGCCGTGAGAGCTGGAACGAGGTGGCCGAACGCAACCTGGGCGGCCTGCGCAAGCTCGGCAGCCTCGATGGGGCCGAGGTGGCGCTGCTGCGCCGCATGCAGGAGCAACAAATGGCCCTGCCCTCGGGCCGCTGGCTCTGGATCGGCGGCACCCCTTGGATTGAGCAGGAGCAAAACTTTTCCGGCGCTTACAACTGCACCTCCACCAACCTGGTCGACTGGGACGCCTTCGGCCTAATGATGGACCTGGCGATGATGGGCTGCGGCACCGGCGCCATCATTGAACCGCGCCTGATTGAACGCTTACCAGCGGTGCGCAACAAGCTGGTGATTGYTGGCGTCACCGACATCGGCGCCACTCCGGCCGGCCAGCGCCAGGAGATCACCACCTCAAGCATCGAGGGCAACCKGGTGCAGATCAAGGTGGGCGACACCCGCCGCGGCTGGGTGGATAGCTACCAATTGCTGCTCAACCTCTGCAGTGACGACCGCTTCGATGGGCCAATTGAAATCACGGTTGACCTCTCCGATGTGAGGCCCGTGGGTGAAACCCTCAAGGGCTTTGGCGGCATGGCCAATCCGGTCAAGCTCAAGGATCTCTATGGCCGTGTCGCCCAGATTCTCAACAAGGCCCTGGGCCGCCAGCTGAGTTCGGTGGAATGCTGCCTGTTGATTGATGAGGCCGCCGTCACAATCGTGGCCGGCAACATCCGCCGCAGCGCCGGCATGCGCCAGTTTTCTGCCGAGGATCAATCCGCCGCCGGGGCCAAAGAAAACCTCTGGCAGCAAGATAGCGAGGGGAATTGGCGCATTGACCCCGAGCGCGATTCCCTGCGCATGGCCAACCACACCCGGGTGTTCCACAACCGCCCCGATCGGGCCACGGTGCTGGAGGCTGTGACCAAACAATTCCACAGCGGCGAAGGAGCGATCCAGTTCGCCCCCGAGGCAATCGCCCGCTCCAACGCCGACCTACTCCCCACCGCGGAACTGCGCAGCGAATTCATCGCCATTTATTGCGACCAGGGCCGGGACGAAGCGGGCCGCTGGCTCACCAGCCACCACCGGGAGATCAGCCCGGCGGAACTGGAGCACCGGCTCAACCGTTACGGCCTTAATCCTTGCGGCGAAATCCTGGGCGCCGATTTCCACTGCAACCTGGCCGAGGTCCATCTCAATCGCATTGATCCAAACGACCTCGGGGCCCAAGATGAAGCCTTCAAGGCCGGTGGATTGGCAGTGGCCTGCCTCCTCAACCACCGCTTTGAGGTAGAGCGTTATCGCCAGAGCCGGGCCTGGGATCCGATCGTGGGCGTGAGTTTCACCGGACTGTTTGATTTCTTCGTGCATGCCTTTGGCACCCCCTGGCTGAAGTGGTGGGAGGCCGGCCGGCCCGACACCATGGAGGGCCTGGACTTCAAGGCCAAGGAAGCGGCCTATTTGGCCCGCTGGAAGGAAAGTGTTAACCAATCCGTGTGGGACTACTGCGATCGCCACGGCCTGCGCCGGCCCAACCGCTGCACCACCGTGCAACCGGCGGGCACCAAGAGCCTGCTCACCGGAGCCTCCCCCGGCTGGCATCCCCCCAAAGCCCAGCGTTTCATCCGCCGCATCACCTTCCGCAAGAACGATCCGGTAGCCCTGGCCTGCATGGACTACGGCTACACAATCGTTCCTAGCCAGTCCGACAAGGACGAGCAGGGACGCCTGCTCAATGATGCCTTTGATCCTCGCTGCACCGAGTGGTTAGTGGAAATTCCTACCGAAGTGAGCTGGGCCAATATCCCGGGCGCCGATGCGGTGGAGATCAACAACTTCTCGGCCTTGGCCCAGTTCGATTTCTACATGCAGGTTCAAAAGCACTACACGGCCCACAACACTTCGGCCACGGTTGAATTCCGCGAGAGCGAAATCGAAGGCCTCACCGATGCCATTTTCAAGGCAATCGATAACGGCGAGGGCTACATCTCGGCGGCCCTACTGGCCCGCTTTGATGCCGCCAATGCCACCTTCCCCAGGCTGCCTTTTGAACCAATCGATCAAGCCACCTACACCCAATTGCAGGCTGAGGTGGTTGCCCGGCGGCGTACGCACGATTTCTTCGAGGCGTTGCAACGTTACGATGGGGGCGAACTGATCGAAGCGGGCCCGGCCGGCTGTGATTCGGACAAATGCCTGCTTCCCCTAGCCCAGCCTGGCTAGATCATTGCCCTGCCACGGGCGAATCCGATCACTGGTCATCGCCCATCCCCTCCCCTTCCAATCGCCTACCCTTATCTAAATCGATGAAAAAACTTCTCTTTGGAGCCATCTCCCTTCTCGTCCTATTTTGCAGCGGCCAAAGGGCAGACGCGGTGAGCCTCGATGAAGCCTGCACTAAATTTGCCGCCAAAATAGCTGAAGCCCAGGCATCAGCTAACCCAGACAATGCCAAAAAGGTCTACAGCAAAGGCAGCCAGCGGATTGCCGCCAACTTCAACGGCGCCACCTGCCCGAACGTCAAAGCCCCCTGATTTCGAAGTAGGCACGGGGCTCGCCGCCAGCCCCCTGGCCATGGGATC
>NSII01000150.1 GCA_002737305.1 Synechococcus sp. Baikal-G1 | reverse complement strand
TCAGGGTTGAGAGTGGGTGTTGTTGATACGGATTTGCCCTCTCCAGGGATTCACATTCTGTTTGGTCAAGATGAGCCGGCCGTAACGATCAACGGTGTGTTTGATCAGGAGTACGGCATTGAAAAAGCATATATAGATGTTACACCAGCGGGTCCAAGCTTCCTTGGCAAGATGTTTTTGCTGGCCGGCAGCCCTAAGCCCTCAGATATTGCGAAGATTGTTAAGGAAGGCTATACTATGGACCAAATGATTGATATTTATCGTGGATTTATTAAGGCGGCTGCTTTGGATGTTCTGTTGTTGGATACCCATCCAGGCATTAATGAGACGACCCTCTTTTCGATTACGGTCTCTGACCTGCTGATAATGATTCTTCGTCCCGATCGCCAGGATTACCAGGGCACCGCCGTAACCGTTGATGTGGCCCGTAAACTAGGCGTTCCTGATTTACGATTGCTGATGAACAAGGCGTTGACAAGCCTTGATTGGCAGACGATTAAATCTACGATTGAATCCACTTATAAAGCTCCTTGTTTAGGAATACTAGCGCAAAATGATGATATTATGCGCTATGGAGGCAGCGGCTTATTCTCCCAGCAGGAGCCTACCCATCCCTTTACGCTTCAATTGAAAGCTGTTGTTTCCCAATTGCTGCCCTTAATTAAGGCTTGATCCCTCCATCGCAACCCACCCTTCCCCTAATTAATCATCATGATCACTATGTCCCTGCGACTATTTGATCTTTTTCTGGCTAAGGCCCCCACCCATGCAGCAGGGGCCTCCAGCTATGCCACCGCAACCTCTACGGATTGGTTGGCTGTCAGTACTGTGCTGATACTGTTTGCAATTTTAGTGCTGTTGACCCAGTTTGCGCCAACTATCTTAGAATTTATCAATAGACATAAGTCCAAGCTTTCCAACAAGGTTCTTGACTTGCCCATTGCCCTGCGTTCCTTTTCGTCCGGATTGGCAGTGGCCTACGTGTTGACTATGCTTATTCCCGAGTATCAAATCTTTAATGAAAAGGTCACGTATGGCTGGATCAATGCTTATAAGTTATCGCTTTTTGGCTTGATTGCCTACAAGGGCATTCAGCATTATTGCCTTTTAGTTGCCAATAAAAGCTCGCAAACCATGGGAGAGTGGGGCTTTGTTAAGTCGCGGCAAGAGGAAAAGTTGTTGGGTTTTAGGGTGTCAACCTCGGTGTTTGCAGTGTATGCCTCGCTGATCCTATTGACCCTTCCCTACCAGTTGACATACTTGAATGGACCCGCCGATAAACTCCTTTATCTGTTGACCTTTATAATGCACCTTGGCTTCAATATTTTTGGTTTGTTTGAAGAAAATGAGAAGCATTTTAAGCGGCTTGTGCCTCCTGTCGTTATCACTGTGCTTAGCGCTTCACTAGTGTTTACTCTGTTTAATGTTTTGTCAACGGCCTTGCTGCTTGGTTGCCTGAGCGTATTGGCGGGTATTATCCTTTATAATGTTTTCAAGAACGAGCTGCCCTCTGCCGAAAATTCTTCGTTTGTCTGGTTTGCAATTGGCGTCTTTATCTTTGTCAGTGTTGACACCTTGACTGTGCGTAGCTTACATTAAAAAGCTCTCTGAGGTAGTTCTTCAATTGCCTTTCAGGCGGTCTCTGAGGCTGCCTGACTGGCTTTTGAGTTTCTGGAAGATTGGATCGCTTTCGATGCTATCCACTTCTTTTGCTGCCCGGGCATGGTCGATTTCGATCGTGAGAAGTTGGATCTTGTCTTGCAGCTCGGCTTCCCGTGCCTTGATTCTTGCAAGCATGGTTGCAAATTCTTTTCTAGCTGCCCTGACAGTGGCATCATCACCAGCTTTTTCAATGTTAATTTGGGATTGAACGCTGGCCAGGTCTCCGGCGCTGATTAGTCGTGTTAGATAGCTGAATTCGTTGATATAATGGAGCATGGATCTCGAACGCTTTGTCAGTTCCTTCACCAAGGAATATCTTGCCTTGGTGTCGTTATCAATCAGCTTGAGTGCCTCTTCGTTTTCTAGGCTAATCAATTGAACATTATTGCCTTTGGCAGAACAGGTTGCTGATCGACGTGTTTCGCCAAACAGCGTCATCTCGCCAATCACGGCGCCTGGTTTGAGGGTGGCAACGGTCGTGCTTTCGCCTGATTGATTTTTAATTGAAACGGTCATTTCTCCCTCCTCTAGCACGTAGATTCGATCGCTGATTTCGCCTTCCTGGACCAAGTCTTCAGCATCGTTAAGGGTGATGCATTGACCCTGCTCCCTGGCGCCATTGCGCAGGAGTATGGCTAGGTCACTGCCCTGCTCGGCCGAATTGCCGGTCACCGGTTTGCATGGTGGCAACATGCCGTGGTTCCAAGGGTCTACGTTTGCCCCTATTATAGGGAAAATTTGTTGGCCAATGATAGCTCCGCTCGTTGTCTTACTTGTTCTGTTGCTGTTAGTTACTTTTCCACTGGGCAATGCCAAGTCTCAGGCTAGGGACTCACGTCTTCGTTGGCTGCCAAGTATGCGCATTGTGCGCCTAGTGATCATCGCTCGCATCGCCAAGGTAGTCGAAAATGATTTTCTTCACCTCAATGCCGATCTTACCGCTTGGATGGGGATAATTAATACTGCAGCCATATCGCTGCTGGTACTAGACCTGGTTATTGATTATAGTTGGATGGTGATGTATGCCGTTGGTGGGGCGCGTAATACGCCGCCAAAGATTTTCCGTGAATTGTTTTTTCTATCCGGTTGTTCGGTGATTATTGGCTATTCTCTCTATAGCAGTGGTGCGATCAGCGGTTGGGGCACGGCTGCTGGCGCTTCCGTATTGGCTTTCGTGATCGGTCCTGGAACTAGTAGCCAGTTGCAAAATCTTGCTTCGGGGTTGTCTATCCAACTTGAAAAGCAATTTGTGGTTGGTGATTGGGTTGAATTTGAGGGATTGCTCGGTCAGGTCACCTCGATTTCTTGGAGTAACACCATCCTTGTTGATGATCTTACGGACCGTACGATTTGTGTTGCCAACTCCAAGATTGACCAGGCGGTCATTATTAACCATTCCAAGGCTGCCCCAGCCTTCAAGGTGCTTGTTGAGGTGGGCCTACCCTATGAAATGCGCCCAGAGCTTGCCCGCGAATTACTTTTGGAAGCTGTTCAATCCCATGCCAATGTCTTATTGGCTAGGCCCATTGAAGTGATGTTGAAAACATTTAATTCCTCTTCAATAGATTATGAATTGTACTTCTATATCCGTGATTATGCCAGGCGGCATCAAGTGCTTACCGACGTTCGTGCCCGGATTTGGTACGCGGTGCAGCGGCGCGGTTTCTCGATCCCGTTCCCGATCGTGGACCTCCGGCCCATCGGTGGTGAGCGACGGCTTGCCGATTCCGAGCTCGCAAATCAGCGTCAGGAATGTTTTGCGGCCCTGCGCTCCTTGGCCCTATTAGCGCCCTTGTCAGATAAGGAGTTGCAATGGTTGGCAGACTCTGAACGGGTCATTTTGTATGGCCTGGGTGAATTTATTATTGATTGGCATGATCCTGATCGCTCGATGTTTGTATTGCTTTCCGGAGAATGCGACGTGATGGTCACGGCCGATCAGGATGATGGTTCCTTGCGTAAGGTGGCTACTCTTTTGAAGGGAACCTTGTTTGGTGAGATGTCTGCCTTTACGGATACCCCGCGCAGCGCTTGTATTGTTGCCAAATCGCCTGTTTCCGTATTGAAAATATCGCAATCATCGATTCATCAAGTCTTTATTAAAAATGAAAAAGCGCTTGAAGGTATTGTCGAATTGATTGCCAAGCGGGAGGCCGGTCTCAAGGCGTTCACGGCCACCCAAACCCGCGACCTCGAAGAGAGCCTCTTGGCCCAGATGGGCGCCACCCTACGGCGCTTTTTGGGCTACGGCGCCGAAGATTAGGCCAAGGCCCATCTCAACGCTTTTATAGAAGGGACGTCCAGCGTCTTGATGGCAGCCCGCGGGTGGGGCTTGCTGGTTTTGGCTTTTGAGCATTGGCTTGGGGTTGTCCTTGGTGGAGCGAAGCACGCCTATGCCAGGGATGGATCCGCTGGTTGGACTAGGCAATCAAGCCAGATTTTGGTTTGCCAAATAAAAAGCCGCTTCCCTGGAGAAGCGGCTTTAGGACTGGAATTTGCCGATGGTCCTGAATCGGAGCGACAGGATTTGAACCTGCGACCCCCACTACCCCAAAGTGGTGCGCTACCAAGCTGCGCTACGCCCCGGCAAAACGAAGTTATCACAGCGCCAAACCCTGCCCCAGGACCTGGATTTGACCTTGCCAGTCCCTGCGGGGCAAGCGTCAGCTCCGGCGTAACCAGGCCGGCAGGCTCTGGAGCCATTGCAGCCGTTTAAGGAGTTGAACCGTCAGTCGGTCGCGGCGCAGGCTTGCGTAGCCCTGGATGCGTAGGGCCTTGGCCAGCACTCGCAGTTCTGCCAGCCCCATGGCGGCTAGTCGCAGCTCCGGCACCCGGCGCCAGGCCGAGGCCGTGACTGGCAGCTGACTGCCATCGCGGCCTTCCTTGAAGCCGCCTAGGGCCCCCCCGGCCATCCATTCGGGTACTAAAACGAACAGGACCGCCAGCAGCCCGTAGAGCTCGATCAGCCCCTTCGGTAGGGGATGGAGCTGCCGGGGGGGCAGGCGCTGCTCTGGCGGGCTCGGGTTTGGGTCCAAAGTGACTACGGAGGCAAGGGGCGGGAGCGGGCCCCGCGACAGGCGTTGCGCCATTGTCCTGCAAAAGTGACGAGCAGGCCTGCGTCAGGTTTTGATCAGGGGTTGGCGTTCCAGGCTGGGGGAGTCTCGCCACAGCAGGGGAAGGTCTTGGGCGGGATGGAGCCGCACGAACCAGAAGACCAGGGCGGCGACTACACCGAGTGTGCAGGCAATGGCCAGGATCACAACCCGATCGGAGAGGGGAGCCATGGTGGGGATCAGGCCCCCTGAATGGGGCTGTTGTCGCCCCGCAGGATGCAGTGGCTGATGGTCCAGTCGTAGTGCTTCCAGATGGGGGCGGGTAGCTTGTAGGTGGCGCCGGCAAAGCTCCCCAGGCTGATGCCACTGGGTTGGGCTGAGCAGTAGGGCCTGGCTCCGGGCCGGGCCAGGTATTGCTGGTGATGGGTTTCAGCAAAATAAAAGGGCTTACCGCTGGCGATTTCGGTGGTGATTTCTGACATGCCAGCCTCCTTGAGTTGCCCTTGATAGTGGTGACGGCTGGCTTGGGCCTGGGCGATCAGGGCCTGGTCTTCACTATAAATAGCCGAGCGATATTGGCTGCCGCGATCATTGCCTTGGCCCATCCCCTGGGTGGGGTCGTGGCACTCCCAAAAGAGCTTCAAGAGGTCGCTGAAGTCGATGGCGTTGACATCCCAAACCACGCGCACGACTTCCGTATGGCCGGTGCGGCCGCTGCAGACCTCTTCGTAGCTTGGATTGGGGCTATAGCCGCCGGCGTAGCCCACCGCTGTGGTCACGACCCCGGGCAGGCGCCAAAAACCTTTCTCGGCACCCCAAAAACAGCCGCAGCCGAACAGGGCCTCCTGTTGGGAGGTGCTGAGGGGAGCTTTTAAGGCCGTTCCCAGCACAACGTGGCGCTCGGCTGTGGCGATGGGGTTGGGGCGACCGGGCAGGGCTGCCTCGGGCGCAATGAGGTTGGCTTTGGTGGCGGCCTTGTCGCTGAAGAGTCCGAACACGCCCATGGGGTTGCAGTTGCCCCCAGGGTAGGAAGGCTTGAACCGGCGTTGATGCGCCAGGTGCGGGCGCCTAGGGGGTTCGTGTGCGCTGGTATTGGGGGCGCCCGCTGCGCCTAGTTGGCTTCTGGTCAGCTCGTCGGTTCAAAGCTGATGTGGTTGAGCAGGGTTGTGGTGAAGGCGAAGAGCAGGAAGGGCAGTGACAGCACCAGGATCAGGCCGACGCCCACCAGGGCCAGCACCGGTTTCGTCGCCCCCATCAGGGCCAGGCCGGCAGCCAGGCTGGCCATGATCACGAGGATCCAGATCAGGATCTGGGCGTAGATGTCGCCAAAGGTGAGCGTGCAGCGGAGTGTGTAGCCCTTCTCGCTCACCATGGGGCCTGTTCAGCAACTGGGAGTAGCTAAGCGAGTTCCGGTGCCCCTGGTCCAGCTGCTCAACAAGACTTGAAACTGGGCTTCGGTTGGGGTCAGGAAGCCGTCCTCCCCATGAATGGGGGACCCCCCTTCTATCGGCTTTGATGAATGGCCTCTGCCACTGCCCTTTTAGGCAGGGATGGGCGCCAGGCCGGGCAGGCGCCCTTAAACGGCCTCGAGTTGTTGTTCGGCCTGTTGGCGTTCCCAAAGGCGCCGGTAGGTGCCTGGCTGGTTGACCAGCTGATCGTGGTGACCTTCGGCCACGAGTTGGCCGTCCTCAAGCACCAAGATCCGGTCGCAGGCGGCGGCGGCCGAGAGCTGGTGGCTGATCATCAGGATCGTGCGCCCCTGCTGTTCGCGGATCGAGCGCAGAATCTCCGCCGCGGTGTTGTTGTCGACGCTGGCAAGGGCGTCATCGAGCACCAGGATCGGCGCTTCAACCAGCAGGGCCCGGCCCAGGGCGGCCCGCTGCCGTTGGCCGCCACTCAGGGTGATGCCCCGTTCGCCCACCAGGGTGGCGTAGCCCTCCGGGAAGCCCTTGATGTCGCCAGCCAGGCGCGCCTGACCGGCGGCCGTCTCCACCCGGTCCTGGCCGGCCTCCGGGTCGCCATAACGCAGGTTGTCCGCCAGGCTGGCCGTGAACAGGTAACCCTCCTGGGGCACCAGGGCCACCAGCTGGCGCAGCTCTTCGAGGCCCAGTTCGGTGACATCGCAGCCGCCGATGGAAAGCTGGCCTGGCGGTACTTCCACCATCCGGCCCAAGGCCCGAGCCAGGGTGGTTTTGCCGCAGCCCACCGGACCCACCACCGCCACCAGCTCCCCGGGCTCCAGGCGGAAACTCACATCGCGCAGGGCTTCGCGGTTGGCGCCGCCATAACGCACGCTGAGATGGCTGGCCACCACGGAGCCGGGCCTGCCGCCGCTGGGGCTGGGGGCCGGATGCGGCGGTGATTGGATCTGGGGTTCCCGAGAGAGCAGGTCTTCGACCCGCTCCAGGCTCACCTGGCCGGTCTGGAAGGTGTTGAGCGTGAAGCCCAGGAGGGCCGTTGGGAAGACAAGGCGCTCCACGTAAAGGATCAGGGCCACCAGGTCGCCGATGCTGAGGCGGCCGCTTTCCAATTCGCCGCTGCCGAGGGCTAGCAGCAACACCAGGCTCACCGAGGAGATGCCCTCGAGCAACGGGAACAGGGTGCTGCGGGTGCGGGCCAGGTTGAGGGCGTCGTTGCGGTAGCTGCGGTTGCGCTCGGCGAAGGCTTGGCGCTCGGTTTTCTCCTGGCCGTAAATCTTGATGGCGCTGATGCCGGAGAGGTCCTCCTGGATCAGGTCACTGAGTTGGGCGAGGGATTCCTGCTGGCGCCTTTGTTGGCCCATCATGCGGCCGCCGAAGAGGCGCACCGTCATCAGCATTAAGGGGTAGAGCCCCAGGGCCGCCACGGTGAGCCAGCCATTGATGCCCAACATGGCCGGCAGGGTGAGGGAATAGGCGAGGGCCGTGTTGGTGAGGCTGAGCACGGCGAAGCCCATCAGCCTGCGCACGTTCTCCACATCGCTGGTGGCCCGGCTGATCACCTCGCCACTGCCAATGCTCTGGATCCAGCCCGGCTCCTGGCGCAGCATGTGATCAAAGATCTGCTGCTTCAAATTGGCTTCCACCTGACGGCCTACGCCGAAAACCAGGGTGCGCGACAGCAGTCGCATTGAGGCCATCGCCGTGGCTAAGACCACGATCAAGGAGGCCTTGCCCAGCAGGTCACTTTGGGCAAGACCGCCGGGCAGGTCGTTGATCACCCCGCGCACGAGCAGGGGGATGCTGACGCTGAGTAGGTTCACCACCACGAGCGCCGCCACTCCGTAGCCCACCTGGCGGCGATAGGGCCAGAGGTAGCGCCGGATCAGGCCAAAGCGCAGGGCGGCCATGGGGTTAGGCAAGGTGCTGCCAACCTACGGAGCCCAGGTCCAGCCTGGAGGCAGGGCGCCGGCTGGCGCAGCTGGGGGCTGGAGGCCTGGCTCGTCCGTTGGTCTGGGGCAAGCTGGCCTAGCAAGCGTTCGCCTGATCCCGCCATGGCCGAGCTGCAGCAGGCCCATCCGCTCTATGCCAAAGATCGGGACCTGGTGGACCAGTTGCTGGCCGCCCAGGTGCCCGCTGATGGCCACTTGGTTGATCTGGCCCGGTTGCTGAGCCGCTACGAGGGCTTCCCGGGGGCCGAAGACCTGCGCGATGACCTGGCCAAGACCCTGCGCCTCTGGAGCCTCAGCCGCGAGGAGCTGCACCAGCGCACCCGGGCGATTTGGGAAGGCGGTTACCGGCCCGGCGCCCAACCGGTTGCTGAGGCTGTGGGTTCGGGCTTTGACACGGCTGATCAGGACAGCCCTTAGGTGATTGGGGGGCACTGTTCGGGCCTGCGAGGGCCCGGGCGATGTTCAGAACGGCCCATTCGGGGTGATAGTGGGGGAGTCCCCATCACCCGGCCCGGCGTGTCTTGCACCCGGGCTTTTTATTGGGGACCCCCTGATTCCGATCCCTTCCCGTGACGCAGCCAGCCATTTGGACGCCCCTGCTGGAGCAGTTGCTGGCCGGGGAGGCCCTTGCCGCCGCCCAGGCCGCCCAGTTGATGCAGGGGTGGTTGGCGGAAACGATTGAGCCGGTTCAGACCGGCGCCCTGCTAGCTGCCCTGCGGCTCAAGGGGGCCAGCGGAGAGGAGCTGGCGGCGATGGCGTCGGTGTTGCTGGATGCCTGTCCCCTGCCCCCAGGTCGCCCCAACCGTTTGTTGGTTGATACCTGCGGCACGGGCGGTTCCGGCGCCGACAGCTTCAACATCTCCACCGCAGTGGCTTTCACCGCGGCGGCCTGTGGGGCCACCGTGGCCAAGCACGGCAACCGCAGCGCCAGCGGCCGGGTTGGTTCCGCCGATGTGCTCGAAGCCCTGGGACTCAACCTGGCCGCGCCCCAGGAGCAGGTGGTGGCCGCCCTGGGCGCGACGGGCGTCACGTTTCTGTTTGCGCCGGGCTGGCATCGGGCCCTGGTGGGCCTGGTCCCCCTGCGCCGCAGCCTGGGGGTGCGCACCGTCTTCAACCTGCTGGGGCCCCTGGTCAACCCCCTGCGCCCCGATGCCCAGGTGTTGGGGGTGGCCCGGCCTGACCTGCTCGATCCCATGGCTGACGCCCTGGCCCGGCTTGGCCAGGGCCGGGCTGTGGTGGTCCATGGCCACGGCGGCCTCGATGAGGCCAGCCTGTCGGGTCCTAGCCAGCTGCGGCTATTGGAGAACGGCGCCCTGCGCAGTGAGGAGCTTGATCCCCAGGTCTTCGGCCTCGAGGCGGCGCCGCTGGAGGCCCTCCAAGGCGGGGATACAGCCACCAATCGGGCGATCCTCGAGGCCGTGCTCCAGGGTGGGGGCAGCGGAGCCCAGAGGGATGTGGTGATCCTCAATACGGCCCTGGTGCTTTGGGCCGCTGGGCTAACGGACCGCGTCAGTGATGGGGTGGGCCAGGCCCGCAGCAGCTTGGCCTCGGGCCAACCCTGGCAGCGGCTGGTGGCCCTGCGCCAGGCCCTGGCTGGGCCCTCCTAAGGGGGTCAGCCTTGGGTGATGATCGTCTGAGTGGATCTGTTGATGGAATTGGCGCCATCCCCCCAAGGCGAGGCCCAGCAGGGCAACCCGCAGAGCGGCCCAGAGGCCGCCTTGCTGGTGCTGGCCGATGGCCTGGTGCTGCGCGGAGAGGCCTTTGGGGCCCGCGGTTGCGCCATCGGTGAAGTGGTCTTCAACACCGGCATGACCGGCTATCAGGAGGTCATCACCGACCCGAGCTACGAGGGGCAACTGGTCACCTTCACCTACCCGGAGCTGGGCAATACGGGCGTTAATCAGCAGGACCAGGAGGCGGATCGGCCCCATGTGCGCGGCGTGATTGCCCGCCAGCTGGCTCCTCGGCCGAGCAGCTGGCGCGCTGAGCAGAGCCTGCCCGCCTGGCTCCTGCAGCATGGGGTGGTCGGCATCGCCGGCCTCGACACCCGGGCCCTGGTGAGGCACCTGCGCGAGGCCGGCGCCATGAACGGGGCCATCTGTAGCGATGGCAGTTCGCCCCAGCAGGTGCTCGAGCGGGTGCGCTCCGCCCCTTCGATGCAAGGCCTGAACCTGGCGGCGGCGGTGACCACAGCTGAGGCCTACCAATGGCAAGCCCTCTGCCCAGCCGATTTTGACCAACGCCCCATGGAGTCCCCCCCCACCCCCTACCGGGTCGTGGCGATCGATTTTGGGATCAAGCGGGCCATCCTCGAGCGGCTGGTGGCCCACGGCTGCAGCGTCACCGTGGTGCCGGCCACAACCAGTTTGGATGAGCTGTTAGCCCTTGAGCCTGAGGGGGTGTTCCTCTCTAATGGTCCTGGGGATCCGGCGGCCGTCACCAGTGGCGTCGCCCTGGCCCAGGGCCTGGTGCAGCTGGGGTCCCTACCCGTCTTTGGCATCTGCCTGGGCCACCAGATCCTGGGCCTGGCCCTCGGCGGCCAGACCTACAAGCTCGGCTACGGCCACCGGGGCCTCAACCACCCCTGTGGCAGCACCGGCCTGGTGGAGATCACCAGCCAAAACCACGGGTTTGCCCTCGATGCCGCCTCCCTGCCGGCCGATGTGGTGGAGGTGACCCACTACAACCTCAACGACCGCACCGTGGCGGCCCTGGCCCACCGCAGCCAGCCCCTGTTTGGCGTGCAATATCACCCAGAGGCGAGCCCGGGCCCCCACGACGCCGACCACCACTTCGGCCGTTTCGTCGCCTTCATGAGGCAGCGCCGCCCCTGATCTTGGCCTGATGGCTTGCTGATTGGCGAAATCCAGGGGTGCGGCCCAGCCCTGTGTTGCGTATCCCCATTTGCGGATCGCTGCCTACACTTCGAGCGCTGGATCCATTGGGGGGCAAGACCGATCATTGATCTGCAGAGATTGACCGTGTCCCTGCGGGGCGGCTCTGAGCAGCAGGCAGGTTGCTTGTTGTTCCGCTTTACGGGCCAGTTGGATGCCTATTCCGATAAGAATTTTCTTGCATTCATCAGCGAGCAGCGAGCCAACAGCTCCCTGCCGATCGTGATCGACCTCAGCAGCATTGATTTCATCGATTCCTCCGGCCTTGGGGTCTTGGTGCAGTTGGCGAAGCAATGCCAGGACGCCGCCAGCCAGTTCCTAATGGTCGGCAATGCCCGGGTCGTTCAGACCGTGAAATTGGTGCGTCTGGAGGAGTTTCTCCATCTCCAGCCCGATCTCGAGACAGCCCTTGCTGCCCTCACGACCTGAGCGTTGCCTGGCCGGCGGTTCTCCCCTGGCCCTGGGACCCCCGGCCGGGCCCGGCTTGGTTGTGGGGCGTCTGGCGGTTCATGGCCTGAAAGGGAAAGGCCTCAACCGGAAACGCATCAACCGGAAAAGCCTGAAAAGACCATGTCGCAAAGGAAGTCGCAAACTGAAATGTCTGAAGGTGATAGGGCTAACAGCCCAATCTCTGGCCCTTCCACCGCCGCCTGGCTGGCGGGCTTGTCAGGGTTGCCACACGCCCTAGGCGGCCCAGAATTGGGTCCCCTCCAGCTCGCCTGGCTGGGTGATGCCGTGTGGGAATTGCATCAGCGCCTGCGCCAATGCCAGCGTCCGGGCCGTAGCGCCGACCTGCATCGGGCCGTGGTGGCAGCGGTTCGCGCCGATGCCCAGGCCCTGGCCCTTGAGCAGCTCGAACCCCTACTCAGTGCCCAGGAGCTCGATTGGGTGCGGCGGGGCCGCAACCGGGCTGGTCGCGGACCCAGGGCCGGCGAGGCCGGTCTCTATGGCCGGGCGACAGGATTTGAGACAATGGTGGGCTGGCTCTTTTTGCAGAATCCTTCGCGGCTTGCCGAGCTGCTGGATCAACTGGAGGAGAACGCCCGATAACCCTTTGCCTGTTTGCCATGAGCCCCCGTTTTGATCGCCGCCGGGACGAGGCCCAGGGTTCAGGCTCCGGGTCCGGTTCCGGCGCTGGGGGGGGCTCCCGCGGCGGTGGTGCCGGTCGCCCGGCCCGCCCCGGCAAGCCTTCCTTTGGCGCTTCCCGGTCCTCGGGAGGTGGGGGTTCCCGTTCCTTCGGTCCCCGGCCGGAATGGAATGCCGATGGTCCGCCCGAGCGGGGCTCCCGGCCGGAGCGCGGTCCCCGGCCAGAACGGGCCGGCGGGTCTGACCGTCCCCGCTTCGACCGTTCTGCTGCAGGCCGTCCCTCCGGTGGCCGCCCGTCTTCGGACCGGCCCCGCCCCGATCGCTTCAGCTCGGATCGGCCCGACCGCCCCCGTTTTGAAGGGGGCCGTCCTGAGGGGGGCCGTAGTGATGGACCCCGCTTTGAAGGTGGCCGGCCGTCCGGACCCCGCCCTAGCGGCCCCAGGCCGATCGGCGGGCGTGCCGGCATGGTTCGGCCCGGCCGGCCCCGGCTCGATGGTCCGCGCTTTGATAAGCCCCGTTTCGATAAGCCCCGTTTCGAAGGCTCCCGGCCCGAGGGCCGTTCTGGAGACGGCGATTCGGGCGACTTCCGTCCGGGCCCTAGGCGGTTTGACGGCAATGGCTCCATGGGCGAAGGTCGCCCTGGGGGACGCCGCCCCTTCGCCGCCCGCCCCGATGGCGCCGCTCGCCGTGAGCGCGGCCCTGGAGCCTTCAGCCCGGGTGAGCCCGCGCCGGAAGGCCGTTTCAGTTCCTCGCGCCCGGAAGGCCGTCGCTTTGCCGGGGCTGGCGCTAGTCGCGGCTCCTTTGGCCGTCCGTCCTTTGGGCGCCCTGCCTTTGGCGGCTCGGCCGCGGGACGTCCCTCCTTCCCCCGGCCAGGCGGAGCGGGCCCCCGCGGTGCCTTCCAGCCGGCCCGGCCCGACCGGCCGGTGGTGGTCGATGCCCCCACGGGTGAGTCCGAAACCTTTGGCAGCTCCCCCGCCGACGACATGATTTGGGGCCGACATCCGGCCCTGGCGGCCCTGGAGAGCGGTCGGCCGATCCACCGCATCTGGTGCACCGCCGAGATGCGCTTCACCCCCAAGTTTCTGCAGTTGCTGCGCGAAGCCAAATCGGCCGGGGTGCTGGTCGAGGAGGTCACCTGGGCGCGCCTGGGCCAGCTCACCGCTGGCGCCGTGCACCAGGGCATCGCCCTGCAGGCGGCCGCGGCCGAAACCCTCGACTTAGACAGCCTGATCAGCGGTTGCCGTGACATTGGCGAACCGCCCCTGCTGATGGCCGTTGATGGCCTCACCGACCCCCACAACCTGGGGGCGATCGTGCGCAGCGCCGAAGCCCTCGGCGCCCATGGCCTGGTGCTGCCCCAACGCCGCAGCGCCGGCCTCACCGGTTCGGTGGCCAAGGTGGCCGCCGGCGCCCTGGAATACCTGCCGGTGGCCCGGGTCGTGAACCTCAACCGCTCCCTGGAGACCCTGAAGCAGGAGGGCTACCGGGTGGTGGGGCTGGCCGAGGAGGGCAGCGTCACCCTGGCCGAAGCTGACCTGGACGGTCCCCTGGTGGTGGTAACGGGTTCGGAGGGCAGTGGCCTCTCGATGCTGACCCGTCGCTATTGCGACCAGTTGGTGCGGATCCCCCTGCGCGGTGCCACCCCCAGCCTCAATGCCTCCGTGGCCACAGCCCTGCTCCTTTATGAGGTGGCGCGCCGGGGCTGGATGAAGACGATCACGGGCTCCTCTCCCGCCCCCCGGATCGTGCGCCCCAACCTGCCCACCCCCAGCCGGCGGGTGGCGTCGGAACCCGAGGCCGAGTCTCCGTCCGAAAGCGCTGCTGGGAGCGCCCTCGCTGGGGACGTCGTCCTTCCGCCTTCGGTTGAGGGGGATCTGCCCGGGGGCGAGCCCGCAGGGCCCGAGCCGCGGCTGGAGCCTGGGGCGCTTGCACCAGATCTCCCTGGACCGGACTCCCAGGACCTGGACCCAGGCCAGACCTCTGAGCTGACAGGCGGTTTTGATCAGGACATCCTGCTGTGAGCCGGCCGCCTCTGCCGGGCCCTTTCCAGGCAATCGCCCCAGCCCGGGCCGGCCAGACCATGCATCGCTTATCGAGATGGATGGACTGGGGGCCCCTCACCTGTCCACAATGGGGATTCAACGGACCGATCCCATGAATCCGCTGCTCTGGCCCCTGCGGAGTCTTGCCAACGGTCTTGGGATGGCCTGGTGGGCGCGGGTGCAAACCCACGACCCCGACATGACCTACTGGTTTGGGCCCTTCGTGCGTCGGCAGGAGCTGGGTTCGGCCCTGCAGCCATTCCTCGATGATCTGCGCAGGGAGGCCCCCGGCTCCGTGGAGCATGAGGTGCTGCGCACTCGCCGCAGCGAACCGCTGACAAGCGATGGCCGCCAGGCCTGATTCCCTGCCTCGCCGGGTGCCGTTCCCGTGCGGGCCTGTGGGGACAGTTTGTCCTGTTAAACCGTCTGCCCAACGTTCAGCCCCCCTCTCCGGATCGAAGCTCCCTGGCCGGCAGCTGCCCACCGCCAGGGCCAGGGCCTGCTGATAGCGTCTGGGCTAGAGCGCGTAGAAGGGAAGGTTGATGGGGATCGCCCAGTGGCGCGACCAGCTCAGGAACGGCGAAGTGTCCGCCCGGGAGCTCACCGATCAGCACCTCAAGCGCATTGAGGCGGTCGAGCCCAGCGTCCATGCCTTCCTGGAGGTCACGGCCGAGCGGGCCCGCGCCGATGCCGAGCGCATCGATGCCGCCCGGGCCGCCGGCGAGGCCCTGCCGCCCCTGGCTGGCATCCCCCTGGCGATCAAGGACAACCTCTGCACCAAGGGGGTTCGCACCACCTGCTCCAGTCGCATGCTGGAGAATTTTGTTCCTCCCTACGAATCCACCGTCACCGAGCGCCTTTGGAACGCCGGTGCGGTGCTGGTGGGCAAGACCAACCTCGATGAGTTCGCCATGGGCAGCTCGACCGAGACCTCGGCCTTTGGCGCCAGCCACAACCCCTGGAACCCGGAGCGGGTGCCCGGCGGCAGCTCTGGCGGCAGTGCTGCCGCCGTCGCCGCCGGCGAGGCCATGGCAGCCCTGGGCTCCGACACGGGTGGCTCAATCCGCCAGCCCGCTTCGTTTTGTGGCGTGGTCGGCCTGAAGCCCACCTATGGCCGGGTCAGCCGCTGGGGCCTGGTGGCCTTCGCCAGCTCCCTCGACCAGGTGGGGCCCTTCACCAACTCCGTGGCCGATGCGGCCGAACTCCTGCAGGTGATTGCCGGCGCCGACCCCCGTGATGCCACCTGCCTGACGGCGCCCGTGCCCGATTACCGCGCCGCCCTAGAGCAGCCGATCAAGGGGCTGAGGGTGGGGATTGTGCGCGAATGCTTTAGCGCCGATGGGCTGGCCCCCGAGGTGGCTGCTGCCGTGATGGCCGCCGCCGACACTCTCCAGGCCCTGGGCTGTGAGCTGGTTGATGTCAGCTGCCCCCGCTTCAACGACGGCATCGCCACCTACTACGTGATCGCCCCCTCGGAGGCGTCCGCCAACCTGGCCCGCTACGACGGCGTCAAATACGGCTACCGCTCCAGCAGCAGCGAGGCGGCCGGCGACAGCCTGGCCCAGATGACGGCCCGTAGCCGCGCTGAAGGGTTTGGCGATGAGGTGCAGCGGCGCATCCTGATCGGTACCTATGCCCTTTCGGCGGGCTACGTGGATGCTTACTACAAGAAGGCCCAGCAGGTGCGCACCCTGATCCGCCGCGATTTTGATGCGGCCTTCCAGGGCGTGGATGTGCTGCTCACCCCCACCTCGCCAACCACGGCCTTCGCCTTCGGCGCCCACGCCGAGGACCCCCTGGCCATGTACCTGGCCGACCTGCTCACCATTCCCGCCAACATGGCTGGCCTGCCGGCGATCAGCCTGCCCTGCGGCTTTGATTCCCAGGGGTTGCCGATCGGTCTGCAGCTGATCACCGGCGTGCTCCAGGAGCCGCGCCTGCTGCAGGTGGCCCACCACTACGAGCAGGCGGCCCAGGTGATGGTGTCGCGGCCGGCCGCGGCCCTGGTGCCCTAGGGGCGCAGGGCGGGTTTGCCGGCAAGGCGGCGCGGCCAAGCGGCTGCGTTAATCGCTCTGCCATGGGCTGGGGACCTCCACCAGATGTGGTGTGCCAGAGCCTGTTTTTGGCACCTAGGACCCTGAATCTTGCGTCCGAGCCTTAGCGTGGGATCACCCTGGATCCCGTCATTGGCCTTCGTTCCGCTCCACAACCACAGCGACTACAGCCTCCTTGATGGGGCCTCCCAGTTGCCCCAGATGGTGGAGCGGGCCGTGGAGCTGGGCATGCCGGCCCTGGCCCTTACCGACCACGGCGTCATGTATGGCGCCATCGAGCTGCTCAAGCTCTGCAAGGCCGCCGGCATCAAGCCGATCATCGGCAACGAGATGTATGTGGTGAACGGCTCGATCGACGATCCCCAGCCGAAGAAGGAGCGGCGTTACCACCTGGTCGTGCTGGCCAAGAACGCCACCGGCTACCGCAACCTGGTCAAGCTCACCAGCATCAGCCACCTGCGCGGCATGCGCGGCCGTGGCATCTTCGCGCGCGCCTGCATTGATAAGGCCACCCTGGAGCAGCACCGCGAGGGCCTGATCGTGGCTACCGCCTGCCTGGGCGGCGAAATCCCCCAGGCGATCCTCAAGGAGCGCCCGGACGTGGCCCGGGAGGTGGCCCGCTGGTATCAGCAACTCTTTGGCGAAGACTTCTACCTGGAAATCCAGGACCACGGCTCGCCGGAAGATCGCATTGTCAATACCGAGATCGTGCGCATCGCCACCGAGCTCGGCATCGCCCTGATCGCCACCAACGACGCCCACTACCTCACCCGCAACGACGTTGAGGCCCACGACGCCCTGCTCTGCGTGCTCACCGGCAAGCTGGTGAGCGATGAGAAGCGGCTGCGCTACACCGGCACCGAATACATCAAGAGCGAGTCCGAGATGCTCGCCCTGTTCGCCGACCACTTGGAGCCAGCCGTGGTAGCTGAGGCGGTGGCCAACACGGCCCTAGTGGCGGACAAGGTGGAGGACTACGACATCCTGGGGCGCTACCAGATGCCGCGCTTCCCGATCCCCGCGGGCCATACGGCGGTGACTTACTTGGCGGAAGTGACGGAAGCGGGCCTGCGCGATCGGCTGCGGCTGGGCGCTGGTGATCCGATCGACCCCACCTATGGCGATCGCATGGCCTTTGAGCTGCAGGTGATGGAGCAGATGGGCTTCCCCACCTACTTCCTGGTGGTGTGGGACTACATCCGCTTCGCCCGCGAGAACGGCATTCCGGTGGGGCCGGGCCGCGGCTCGGCCGCCGGTTCCCTGGTCGCCTACGCCCTGGGAATCACCAACATTGATCCGGTCGTTAATGGCCTGCTGTTTGAGCGCTTCCTCAATCCGGAACGCAAATCCATGCCGGATATTGATACCGACTTCTGCATCGAACGCCGCAGCGAGGTGATCGATTATGTAACGCGCCGCTACGGCGAGGACAAGGTGGCCCAGATCATCACCTTCAACCGCATGACCTCGAAAGCGGTGCTGAAGGATGTGGCGCGGGTGCTCGATATTCCCTACGGCGATGCCGATCGGCTCGCCAAGTTGATTCCGGTGGTGCGCGGCAAGCCGGCCAAACTGAAGGAGATGATTGGCCCTGAATCGCCGGCGCCGGAATTTCGTGAGAAATATGAAAAGGATGGCAACGTCAAGCGCTGGGTTGACATGGCGATGCGCATTGAGGGCACCAACAAAACCTTCGGTGTGCACGCCGCWGGYGTGGTGATTGCGGCCGAACCCTTGGATGAATTGGTGCCGCTGCAGC
>NSII01000149.1 GCA_002737305.1 Synechococcus sp. Baikal-G1 | reverse complement strand
TGGCCCTCTACCGGCCCGGACCCCTAGATGCCGGTCTGATCCCTAAATTTATCAACCGCAARCATGGCCGCGAGGCAATTGATTTTGCGGATMAAAAATTAGAGCCGATCCTTAAGGAAACCTATGGGATCATGGTGTATCAGGAGCAGATCATGCGGATCGCCCAGGACCTGGCCGGCTACTCGCTCGGTGAGGCMGACCTGCTGCGGCGKGCCATGGGCAAAAAGAAGGTGTCCGAGATGCAGAAGCATCGTCATCTGTTTGTCAATGGTGCCAGCGAGCGGGGCGTGGCTAGCAGCGTCGCCGATGCCTTGTTTGATCAGATGGTGCTCTTTGCTGAGTATTGCTTCAATAAGAGCCATTCCACCGCCTACGGCGCCGTCACCTATCAGACGGCCTACCTCAAGGCCCACTATCCGGTGGCCTAYATGGCCGCCCTRCTGACGGTCAATGCCGGCACCACCGACAAGGTGCAGCGCTATATCTCCAACTGCAATGCCATGGGCATTGAGGTGATGTCCCCGGATGTGAATGCCTCTGGGGTYGATTTCACCCCCAAGGGCGAACGCATCCTCTTTGGCCTCTCGGCGGTGCGCAACCTGGGTGATGGCGCCATCCGCAACCTGATCAGCGCCCGCGAAGCCGATGGCCCCTTCGGCTCGCTTGCCGATCTCTGCGATCGCATCCCGGGCCACACCCTCAACCGCCGCGCCCTGGAATCCCTGATCCATTCCGGGTCCCTCGACAGCCTGGAGCCGAAGGCCAACCGGGCCCAGCTGATGGCCGACCTTGATTTAATYCTGGATTGGTCCTCCTCGCGGGCCAAGGACCGGGCCAGCGGCCAGGGCAACCTCTTCGACCTGCTCGGCGGTGCGGCAGCTAGCGCTGCCGAYGGCGGCCCGGGCGACATCAGCACGGCACCGAAGGCGGCGCCGGTGGCCGATTATCCCCCCACCGAGAAGTTGCGGCTGGAGAAGGAGCTGGTGGGCTTCTATCTCTCCGACCATCCGCTCAAGCAGCTGGGCCGGCCGATCCGCCTGCTCTCGGCCGTGGGCCTGGGCAGCCTCGAAGAGCAGGCCGACAAGGCCCGGGTCAGTGTGGTGGCGATGGTGCCGGAAATCCGCCAGGTCACCACCCGTAAGGGCGACCGCATGGCCGTGCTCCAGCTCGAAGACCTCAGTGGCAGCTGTGAGGCCGTGGTCTTCCCGAAAACCTATGCCCGCCTGGCCGACCACCTGATGGTCGATGCCCGGCTGGTGGTTTGGGGTTCGATCGACCGCCGCGATGAGCGGGTGCAGCTGATTGTTGATGATTGCCGCGCCATCGATGACCTCAAGGTCTTGATGGTGGACTTGCTGGCAGAAGAGGCTAGCGATATTGCCGTGCAGCACCGCCTGCGC
>NSII01000148.1 GCA_002737305.1 Synechococcus sp. Baikal-G1 | reverse complement strand
TGGGCCACCAGTTCTGCGTTAACGATGCCGGAGCTGCCATGACCACCCTGAACGGCCAGGCCTTCAAGGCGAGCCTCAGCTCGCCGCTGGCGGTTGCTTGAGCGATTGCTTCAGCCGGGAGATGTTCACGCCGATCTGCTCAAGGCCCAGCAGGCTGCCTGGCTGGCTTTCCCAGCTGGCTGAAAATAGGCCGTAGCTCAGGCCCACCAGGCCCAGTAGAAAGAAGGTCCCGGAGGTCACCAGGGTGATCGCCGGGGGGATGTCCAGGATGCCGCGGCTCACCAGCAGGTAACTCACCACAAAGCTGGCCATGCCCAACAGGCTTGGCACCCCCATGGCCACGGCGATGCGCCGGGCCATGCGGTTGGTGACCGCCTCGGGAATCGCCTGGGAGCGCCGTTTGCCGGTAGCGGGTGCCTTGGGGCTGGCGCCTGGTTTGCCAGGGCCGCCCGGCTTGCCGGATCCACTGGGCCGGATGCCCTTTGCTGCCATGGGATCGGGCCTCAGCCGCGGATGCCGAGCTTCTGAATCAGGCTGCTGTAGCGCGCTTCGCTGTTGCTGCGCAGATAGCCGAGCAGGCGCTTGCGGCGCCCGATCATCTTCAGTAGCCCCTGGCGGGAGGAGAAGTCGTGGATGTTTTTCTGGAGGTGCCCACTGAGCTGGCTGATGCGCTCGCTCAACATCGCCACCTGCACTTCCACCGAGCCGGTGTCCGTTCCGTGGGTCTGGTGGCTATTGATCAGTTCCTGTTTCTGGATGGTGTCGAGCGACATGCGCGGCGTCTGGCCCTGACGGAGCAAAGATCCAACTTACCTTGCCGGATGCGATGGCCCCTTTAGCTGACCCGACTGGAGAGCCAGCGCAGGCTTTCCCGCAGCCAGTCGTCACTGCCGGCCGTCTCCGCTAGCCCCAGGGCGGCCACGGCCCGCAGGGCCCGGTTGATCTCCAGGGGTTCGTAGCCCAGGGCGGAGAGGGTGAGCTGCAGCTCGTCCCGGGCCGGTCCGGCGAGGCCCGGTCCGCTGGGCTCGATCAGGTCGTCCGCCAGCTCCTGGCCAGAGCTGGCGCCTAGGCCCCCCGCCCGTTCCTGGTCCAGGGCATAGCGCTCCTGCAGCCGCGTCCGTAATTCCACCGAGAGTCGTTCGGCGGTGCGTTTACCGATGCCCGGGGCCTGGCACAGCACGCGCAGATCGGCCTGAACAATGGCGCGCACCAGCTCCTCCCCCGTGAGCAGGCCCAGGAGCCCCAGGGCCATCTGGGGACCGACACCACTGACGGCCACCAGCTCACGAAACAGGTCCCGTTCGCTGCGCTCCCCGAACCCGTAGAGGGTCCATTGGTCTTCGCGCACGACCAAGTGGATGTGCAACGACAGGGTGCTGCCCTCCGGCGGCAGCCTCTCCCACTGGCGTCGGCTGATCTGAACCTCGTAGCCCACCCCCTGGCAGACCAGCAGGAGGCCGCAGCGGTTGGCCTGCTGCCAGGCTTCGGCCTGTTGCCCTTGCAGCCAGCCGATCATGGGAGTCGATCTAAGGTCACCCATGCTGCCCGCCCCCCCGACCCCGACCCACCCCTGGCAGGGCCGCCCCTGGGCTGCCCTGCTGGCCCTGCTGCTAAGTGGGCTAATCGGCCTGGGCCTGGCGGGTTGCTCGGGCATCGGCCAGCCCTCCCAAGGGGTGTTATTGCGGGCCTTGGGCCTGCAGATTGCCCTGACCCAGCGCTCTATCGCCTCGGCCCTGGCCCTGGAGCCCACCGGCCTGCCCCAGGTGAGCCGCGTGCGGGTGGAGCGCCAGGAGGAGGTGGCGATCGCCGATGGCGCCGGCCTGCACCTAAGCGGCCGCTTCGACTGGCGCCTCGCCGATGACCCGATCCGGGTCGATAGCCCGTTTGAGCTCTGGCTGCAACGGGGGGAACGGGGCCAGGTCTGGCGGCTGGCCCGGCCCCTTCCCGCCCCCGGGCCAGGCCAGGCCGGCATTGATCAAGGGGAGCCAGCCCAGGATTGGCTCATTGATCCGTTGCCGCTGCCGGGCGAGAGCGCAGGCTGATCACGGTGGCGGCCAGCACCAGCAGGGCTGCCAGCAGGCTGTCGGGGCTGGGGCGGTCGTGGAAGAACCACAGGCCCCAGAGGCTGGCCAGGGGTACTTGCACGTAGCTCAGGGCCGTGGCCCGGGCCGCCGGTAGGCCCATCAGCCCCTTGGTGAGGCCCAGCTGGCCCAGCTGGGTGAATAGGCCCACGCCCACCAGGAGGACCAGTTCCGGCCCGGTTGGCAGGATCGGGTTGAGCAGCACCAGGGGCAGGGTCAGGACCAGGCCGACCAAGGGGAAATAGAAGATCACCACCAGGGGCTCCTCGCTGCGGCCCAGGGCCCGCACGCTCACGTAGGCCAGGGCCGTGAGCAGGGC
>NSII01000147.1 GCA_002737305.1 Synechococcus sp. Baikal-G1 | reverse complement strand
TGGAGGGCTCCCAGCTGGAGCGTTTCCAGGGGGAGACCAGCGAGATGGGGACCACCGAGGTGGAGGGGATGGGTGAGGAGCCACACCCCCACCCAGCCGAGCACGATCGCCACCAGGATTTGCGGCGAGAGCCGCTCCTTGAGCAGCAGCCAGGCCAGCAGGGCCGTGAAGGTGGGGTGGAGGTATTGGATCACCGTGGCCTCCCCCAGGGGCAGCTCCTGGATCGCCCCATAGACGCAGTAGAGGGCCGCCGTGCCGAGCACGCCCCGCAGGATCAGCAGGCCGCGCCGCTCGCCCCAGGGGGAAAGCCGGGCCCGGCGCAGCAGCCACAGGCTCAGGGCCAGGCTGATCACGGCCCGGCCCAGCACCACCTCGACGACGGGAAGCCGCTGGCCCAACGCCTTGACGCAGACCCCCATCAGGCTGAAGCTCAKGGCACTGGAGAGCATCCACAGGGCGGCTGCCTGCCCGGCGGTTCGACCAGGGCCCCCCTGATCGCCCCCTGCTTCGCTGCTCGTCCCTGGGCGATTCCCCCCGCCGTCCTCCTTAGTCTTCCCCTGCCAGCCCGCTTTGTCCGTGTCCCTGCCCCGTCTCCATCCCCGCACGATCGAGGCGGTCAAAGAACGGGCGGACATTGTTGATGTGGTGGGTGAGCACGTGGTGCTCAAGAAAAAGGGGCGGGAGTTCGTCGGGGTCTGCCCCTTCCACGACGACAAATCGCCGTCGATGACGGTGTCGCCAGCCAAGCAGTTCTACTACTGCTTCTCCTGTGGCGCCGGCGGCAATGCGATCAAGTTCCTGATGGAACTGCAGCGGCTCAGCTTCGCCGATGTGGTGTTGGAGCTGGCTCGCAAATATCAGCTGCCGATTGAAACCCTGGATGGGCCCCAGCAGGAGCGGCTGCGCCAGCAGCTCTCGCGCCGGGAACAACTCCATCGCGCCTTGACCCTGGCGGCCGGCTGGTTCCGCAGCCAGCTGCGCGCACCGGAGGGGGCCTCGGCCCTGGCCTATCTCAAGGAGAGCCGCGGCCTGAGTGAGGTCACGATCGAGGCCTTTGGCCTGGGCTATGCGCCCGAGCGTTGGGATGGGCTGCTCAACCACCTGGGCCAGGTGGAGGGACTGGCGCCGGAGCTGCTGGAGGCGGCGGGTCTGGTGGTGCCCCGTAAGGGCCATGGTGATCAGGACAGCTCCAGCTCCAACAGCTTTACCGCCAACAGTCGTGGCTTCTACGACCGCTTCCGCCATCGGGTGATGGTGCCGATCAGTGATCGCCAGGGTCGCATCATCGGCTTTGGCGGCCGCAGCCTCGATGGTGGCGAGCCCAAATACCTCAACTCCCCGGAAACGGAGGTGTTCGAGAAGGGCAAGCACCTCTTCGGGCTCGATCGAGCCGCTAACTCCATCCGCAGCGACGACCGGGCCGTGGTGGTGGAGGGCTATTTCGATGTCATCGCCCTGCATGCGGCCGGCATCACCAATGCGGTGGCCTCCCTGGGCACGGCCCTCAGCAGCCAGCAGATCACCCAGCTTTGCCGCTGCTGCGATAGCAAGCGGCTGATCCTTAATTTCGACACCGACAGGGCCGGCGTGCGGGCCGCCCAGCGGGCCATCGGCGAGGTCGAGCAGCTGGCCCTCCAGGGCCAGCTGGAGCTGCGGGTGTTGCAGTTGCCCGCCGGYAAGGACCCCGATGAGTTTCTCAAGCAGCACGGGGCGGGCGAATACCGCTCCCTGCTCGATTCGGCGCCCCCCTGGCTCGACTGGCAGATCGAGCAGGTGCTCGAGGGCAAGGATCTGGCCCGCTCCGACCAGTTCCAGCAGGCGGTGCAGGGGCTGGTGGCCCTGCTCGGCAAGCTGCCCCCAAGTGCCGTGCGCAGCCACTACCTGCAGCAGGTGGCCGAACGGCTCAGCGGYGGCCAGGCGCGCCTGGCCCTGCAGCTTGAAGATGACCTGCGCCAGCAGGTCAAGGGCCAGCGCTGGCATGGCCGTTCCACCCGCTGGGAGCAGCCGGGCGAGGCCGGCCTACGYGAACGGGCTGAAGCGGAGGTGTTACGGCTCTACCTCCATTGCCCCAGCTATCGGGGCGCGATCCGCTCSGAGCTGCGCCGCCGCGAACTGGAGGATTTYGCCTTGCACCACCACCGCCAGCTCTGGGCGGCGATCAGCTCCCTGGAGGAAGACAACCTCGCAGGAGCGACCCGCCAGGACGGTGCCGGGCGCCTGGAGGCGATCAACCGCGGCCTCGATCCAGGCCATGACCTGTTCGAGCTGGATCTGCCCCGCCTGCTGGCGGACCAGTTGCTGGTCGAGCAAAGCGAGCTGCTCAACCGGCTYACGCCCCTGTTGGAGCCCAACGAGGTGCAGCGCCTCTCCCTGGCCCAGCCCCTGCTGCAGTTGCGCGGCACCACGGCGGCCCTGGAGCGCCAGCGCAGCCTCAAGCGTTGCCGCCATTTGCTCGATGCCTGGAGCAGCCAGCGGTTGGAAACCCTGGAGCACTGCATCGCCCAGTTGCTGGCCGAGGGCCAGCCCGGTGCCCAGCCCCCGGCTGGGGCTGCCGGATCCGGGCCAGCTGCCGCCCCTGGTTCGGGCCTGAGTCCGGCGATTGATATGGAAACTCGCATTGATGCGATGTTTGCCGATCTCAATCGTGATGCCTTGCATTTTCAGGAGCTTTATTACAACGAGCGGCAGCACATCGGCCACCTTGACCAACAGCGCTGCGCCGGCTACGAGGAGATCATGCAGGAGGCTGCGYCGCCGTCCCCGCTTCAGTCAGCGCCGGAGTTGCTCTCGGCCTAAGGGC
>NSII01000146.1 GCA_002737305.1 Synechococcus sp. Baikal-G1 | reverse complement strand
CGGCTCCGCCCGCCAGGATCACCTGGGCGGTGCCGAGATTGTTTTGCCAGACGGCATCGTGCAGGGCGGTGTAACCGTTGTAGGGGCCCTGGGTGTTGATGGCAATGCCGTGGGCAATTAACACGCTTGCGGCCTCGGTGCGACCGGCGTAGGCGGCCGCATGCAGGGCGGTGGCCTTCATGCCCGGATCGAGCACGCCCAGGTCGGCACCAGCCTGCAGCAACAGCTCCAGCACGGCCGTGTGGCCCAGGTAGGCCGCCATGATCACGGGCCAGTCGCCGCCGCCGTCGGCTTGATTGACGTTGGCTCCGCCGGCCAGCAGTTGCGCCACGGTGTCGAGCTTGTTGGCTTTGACCGCTTGCATCAGGGCTGTCATGGCTTGAGCGTGCTGGGTGGCGTGGTCAGGGTGGGGGCGGGGCCCGTGCGGTGAGTTTAGAAGTGCTCCTTGGGCCTACCGGGCCCCATGGTTTTTTGCGCCCAAGCCAGTTACCGGGCCCAAGCCAGTTACCGGGCCCACACCATGGGAATGGCGGCCAGGCGGGTGGTGGCGGCACTGGAGAGCTGCTGGCGCTTCATGGCCCAAGCGGGCCGCAGGCCGCAGGCGGCCCAGGCAACGGTGCCGCTGCCGTAGTGACGGTTAAGGCCATCGATCGTGGCCAGCAGTAGCTCGCGCCGTTGCTGCTCCTGCTCTGGCAGGGGCGCGAGCAGGCTGTGTTGCAGCTGGCCCATCGGCTGCAGGTTCTGCAGCAATACGCCCGCTTTTTGCAGGGGTTTGTGGGCCTTGAACAGGCAGGCGGCCAGGGGCAGGGCAGCGGCCAGCAGCACGGCCGTGTCCTGGCTGGCTAGGGGCAGGGTCACGGTGGCCGCCTTGGCATAGAACTGGCTGCCGTTGAAGGGGCTGCTGCGTACAAACACGGTCACGGTGTCGGTGAGCTGTCCTTGGCGGCGCAGTTTTTCGGCGGCGCGGCTGAGGTAGGTGGCGATCGCCTGGCGCAGCTGGGCCAGCTCCTTGATCGGTTCGCTGAAGCTGCGGCTGACGCAGGTTTCCCGCTTGGCCGCCGGCGCCAGGGCCAGGGGCAGGCAGCTATAGCCCCGCAGTTCCTGCTGTAGGCGCAGGCCCACCACCCCCGCCTTGCTACGCAGGTCGCCGCTGGCCAGGTCCCGCAGCTGGCGGGCGTTGGCGGCGCCGCGCAGGCGGCACCAGCGCGAGAGCTTGCGGCCAATCCCCCAGACCTCCTCCACCGGCAACTGCTCCAGCCAGGGGCCCGGATCGGCCACGGCGCCCAGGTCAAAGACGCCCCGGTGGGCTGGATCTGTCTTGGCCAGCTTGTTGGCCAGCTTGGCGAGCACCTTGGAGGGGGCGATGCCGATGGCGATCGGCAGCCCCAGCTGGTGGCGGATCTGCCGGCGTAGGGCCAGGCCCCAGGCCACAAGATCGCTGCCGCCGCTCGCCGCCCCATCGCCCGGCCGCCAGCCAGCCCCTGGGGCGGGCCGGTGCAGGCGGCCGAAGGCTTCGTCGATTGAGTAGATCTCCAACTCCTCTACCCAGGGCTCGAGGCTGCGCATCAGCCGCTGGCTCATGTCGGCGTAGAGGGCGTAGTTGGAGCTGCGCACCACCACGCCGTGCTGCTCCAGCTCGCGGCGCACCTTGAAATAGGGGGTGCCCATGGCGAGGCCCAGGGCCCGGGCCTCGGCGCTGCGGGCGACGATGCAGCCGTCGTTGTTGGAGAGCACCACCAGGGGCCGGCCCCGCAGGGAGGGATCGAGGGCCGCCTCGCAGGAGGCATAGAAGTTGTTGCCGTCGATCAGCACGATCGCCATCCCGGACGCCGGCCTGGCGGCGGGATTGGGGGGCGGCTGCCCTGCGGCCCCTGGCTCGGAGCGGCGGCCAGCTGCTGCTCTGGGGGCGAGGGACGCGAGGGGCATGGGTGCTTGGGGTGGCAGGGGTTGGCTCTGGCGGCGCTCAGAGGGGATGGATCGCATGGGTGGCCACCCCCCAGAGCAGGGTGTCCTCGGCATCGCCCAGCTCCAGGGGCGGGTAGGCGGGATGGGCCGCCTCTAGCCGTAGGCGCCCCTGGTGGCGGCTGAGGCGCTTGAGGGTGAAGGCCCCCTCCAGCACGGCCACAACGATGCGGCCGGGCCTCGGTTCGAGGCTGCGGTCGACGATCAGCAGGTCGCCGTGGTGGATGCCGGCGCCGGTCATCGAGTCGCCGTTGACGCGCAAAAAAAAGGTGCTGCTGGGGTGGCGGACCAGGTGGTCGTTGAGGTCGATGCCCGCTTCGATGTAGTCGTCGGCGGGGCTGGGAAAGCCGGCGGCGACGCTGTCGCCGGCCAGGGGCAGCAGGCGCCCGGGCCGCTCCAGCCGCAGGGGGCCGAGGCTGGCCAGCTCCAGGGGCGCCAGGCCGAGGGGGGGCAAGTCCAGGGGCGCTAAATCCTGGTGTAGGGCGGGATCGGACACGGCAGGAGCGCAACACCTGCAGCTTAGTACAGGTGTACTTGCTTGGGTCGCTCTGGTGGGGAGCCGTAGTGCCGCAGGAAGGTCGCTAGGGTCATCGGCCCGCAGCGCCGTTGCCAAGGGCCACCTGGGCCATAGCGGCGCCAGCAGGCCACCGATGCGCTGGCCAGGCGGCCGCTGGGCAGGCTGAGCCGGTAGTGGTAGCTGGCTTCGCTGGGGGGGTCTGGCTTGGCGAGGGCGGTGCAGTCGCTGAAGGCCCGTTGCCACAGGCAGTCAGGGCCGCTCTCCGCCCTGGGGACGGCCCCGGCTGGGGAGCTGGTGTTGGAGCTGCCTGTGGTCCTGGCGCCGTTGGCAGGCCCAGGGCTTTCCCATCCCCCGATCCCAACCTGGGCAGGGCTCGCGGCGCTGTCGGATGGGGCGAATGGGGCCAGGGGCCCCTGGAGCCGTGCCGCCAATCCGGTCGGATCGCCGTGGGCGGTGATCAGCCAATGGTGCGCGGCGCGGCGGCGGCCCAGCAGCAGGCTGACCACGGCGATCGGGCCGCCGGAGTCGCCGTTACGGTCGCTCGCCGTGCTCGTCGGACGGGTCAGCGAGCGACCGCTCACCGAGGGGAATGCCATCGAGCCGCTCGATGGCGGCGATGCC
>NSII01000145.1 GCA_002737305.1 Synechococcus sp. Baikal-G1 | reverse complement strand
CCGGCGGCCTACCTGCACACCAACTTGGTGGGCTTCGGCGCGATCCTGGAGGGCTGCCGCCACCAAGGAGTTGGTCACCTGGTCTATGCCTCCAGCAGCTCGGTGTATGGCGGCAACCGTCAGCTGCCGTTTGCCGAGCACCATGCGGTGAACCATCCGGTGAGCCTCTATGCGGCCACCAAGAAGGCCAATGAGCTGATGGCCCACACCTACAGCCATCTCTACGGCCTGCCCGCCACCGGGCTGCGTTTTTTCACCGTCTATGGGCCCTGGGGCCGGCCGGACATGGCGCCGATGCTGTTCGCAGACGCCATCCTGGCGGGACGGCCGATCCGGGTTTTCAACCAGGGCCAGATGCTGCGCGATTTCACCTACATCGATGATGTGGTGGAGGGGGTGCTGCTCTGCCTCGATCGGCCCGCCACGGCTAACCCCCACTTCGATCCCCTCGAGCCCGACCCCGCCACCGCCGCGGCCCCCCACCGGCTCTTCAACCTGGGCAATGCCCAGCCCGTAGCCCTGTTGCGCTTCATCGAGCTGCTCGAGCAGTCCCTTGGGCGCCAGGCCATTAAGGAGTTTCTGCCGATGCAGCCCGGCGATGTGGTGGCCACCGCCGCCGACACCAGCCGCCTGCAGGACTGGGTTGGCTTTGCCCCCTCCACCCCCCTAGAGCTGGGCCTGGAGCGATTTGCCCGCTGGTATTTGGACTACACCCGGGCCTGAGGCCTCAATCGAAATAGCGCTTGCCGGCCTGAGTGACCCGGCGATGCCTGCGGGCTTCGCGGCGGGTGTATTCGCTCACCGTGGGGTTGGCCACGCTCGGATCCACGTGGGCCACCTGCTCCCACAGGTCCCGCGGTGCCCAGCGCACCGTGTGTTCGCTCTTGTCCACCTTGGTGACATGGCACCAGCGGCTGCTGCCGCAGCTGGGGCAGAACAGCTCTTCGAGCCATTCGTTGGTGAGCACCAGCACCGGGTAGGCATTCAGCACCAGCTTGGCCCGTTTATCCGACATGCCCCGCTGCTTGAGCTGTTCAACGGTGAGCAGGTGCAAAAAGTATTTGCGGCCGTTGCCCTCGATTTGCTTCTCCGGGTGGGCAGGGCAAAAAAGCTCCCGCCGCTTCGGACGTTGCCGGCGGCGGGAGCTTTTGGCAGGTTGTTGATCGGTATCAACAGCCTGATTGGGGTGGTCGCTCGTTGGCACTGGGCTTAGCTCGCTCTGGCTGGTTTAGGCCGAACCGACGCCCACGTAGGAGCCGTAGAAGAACAGGCCGACCACAAAGATCACGGCCATGCCACCGGCGGTTGCCACTAGCCAGAGGGGCAGCACCCCTTCGGTCCAGCGGGATTTCCAGGCCACGGCGGGCCGGCCATCGGGAAGGCGATCGGGGATCCGGCCGTCAGGCAGGCTCGATTTCTTGCCGCTCATCGTGAATCCTCCCGATCAGTTGAAGAAGTAGCTGGAAAACAAAATGCCGATGGTGAACACAAACAGCAGGCCTAAATAAAGGCTGGTGCGGTTCAGTTCAACCGGCAAGTTGTTGGGGTTGGGGGTGCGTTGCATGACCTTGGGCCTTAGCGGCGGGAGAACTGCATGGCGGCCAGGGCACCCAGGAAAAATACCGTGGGAATGCCTAGGGCATGGAGCGACAACCACCGGACCGTGAAGATCGGGTAGTTGCGCGGCGTGGTGGAGGCGGGGGATTGGGTCATGGCTTATTTCAAGCGCAGGTCAAGCGTGCTCTTGCCTTCGAAGCGCTGACTCACAACTGGAGCCTTACTCTCCTGGGCCTGGAAATAGGCGTCAGGGCGAGGGGTCCCAAAGGCGTCGTAAGCAAGCCCAGTGGAGACAAACAGGAACCCGGCCAGGAAGATCGACGGCAGGGTCACCGCATGAATCACCCAGTAGCGGATGCTCGTAATGATTTCGAAGAACGGACGTTCCCCTGTGGAGCCGGCAGCCATAGCAGCAAGCGTTCAACTGATTGATCTTAAGGGCCTGATGGCTGCCGCCGGGCCTGGGCCGGCGGCTTGGTTACACAGGGACGCAGTTGGCCCGCCCGCCAGGTCTTAGCCGACCCAGCGCAGCAGGTGGCCCCGCTCGCCCAGCACAAAGCCCTTGCCGCCCGGCAGGAAGGCGATGCGGTTGAAGTTGGTGCCCTGGGTTTCGCCCACCGGATCCTTCTGCCAGCTCTTGCCGGCGTCCGTGCTCACCAGCAGGGTGCCGCTGCCGCCGGCGGTCCAGATTGCGCCGCTGGGATCCCAGGCCATGTCCAGGTAGCCGAAGCCGTTGGTGATCGGGATCACCGGCTTGCTCCAGTCGTCCAGGTTGCTGGCATCGCTGTTGAAGCGCATCTGGGCGCCCCGGGTCACCATCCAGTAGGTGCCATCGGGCTGGAAGCCCATGGCCTGCACCCGCTGGCTGCTGATCCGTTGGTGGGGCTGCCAGATCGCCTGGCCCGGCTGCCAGGTGGCAAAGAAGTTGCCCAGGCCCGACACGCTCACGTACTGGCCGTCGCCGTTGCGGCGCAGGTCGCGCACGGCGCCGGCGGCATCGCTCACGGTGGCTTGCCAGCTGGTGCCGCCATCCTCGGTTTGGTAGATGGCGCCCACGTTGGTGGCCAGCTCGGCGCTGCCCGAGCCCAGGGCCGTGATCAGGTAGGGCTCACCCGGCAGCTTGGTGTCGAGGAACAGGCGGGTCCAGCTCTGGCCGGCGTCGGTGCTGTGCAGCAGCAGGCCCGGCTGGCCGGCGATCCAGCCCTCAGAACCGCGAAAATCAATGCTGATCAGGCGGAAATTTTCCTCGGGCGGCAGGTCCAGGGCCCGTTCCTGCCAGCTGGCGCCGCCATCGCTGGTTTCCAGGATCAGCCGGTTGCTGCCCACCAAAAAGCCGTGGGCGTCGGTATCGAAGGCCAGATCGAGGGGGTTGGCCCGGTTCTCCAGGGCCACCGCCTGCCAGGGGCTGGCGCTGGCGACCGGCAGGCCTAGGGAGACGCAACCGCTGGTCCCCAGGGCCAGGCCCAAGGTCAGCACCAGGGAAAGGACCAGGGAGGCGAGGCGGGTCGCGGGCATCGGCGCAGGCATCAACGCAGGGAATAGAGGGACAGGAAAAAGGCGAAAGCCAGGGCGAAGCCGCCGAAGATCAGCACGTTCTTCTGGCCAGGCGTCAGCTGGTTAACCCCCAGGCCGTAGCCGAGGTTCTCCTCGAAGCCGCTGGGCTTGTTGCGGGGGCCGATGTCCTTGAAGGCGGCCACCTTGCTGCGGCACACCGGGCAGCGGAAGCTGAAGGGATCGAGCTCGAGAAACGGGGTTCCAGCCACAATCGCCAGCTTTTTCACCCCCTCGGCGGGGTCGTAAACGAAACCACAGCTGCGGCACTCGAAGCGGTGCTCAGACAGATCGGGCTCCTGCTCTGCCTCTAGCTCCGTGTTGGGCTCCGGGCTGGGCTCCTGCGGCTCCAGGCCGGGGGGACTGGCCTCTTGATCCGTGATCTCGTCGCTCACCGACCCCTCCGCGCGTGACCTAACTCTAAGCAAGCCAGGGCGGAGGCGGTTTCGCAGGCCTGCAGGCCGGTCGGTGTCCGCCTGCGGATCGGCGCCCGCGGCGGGGGCCCAGGCTTGGCTTGCGGGTGTCAGACTGGCCTCCAGGTTGGGCTGGGCTGCCTTTGTTCGTTCTTGACGGCTACGACGCCTTTTTGGGCTTCCTGCTGATCGCGGCGGCCGTGCCCGTGCTGGCGCTGGTCACCAACAAGCTGGTGGCCCCCAAATCCCGCACCGGCGAACGGGATCTCACCTACGAATCGGGCATGGAGCCGATCGGCGGCGCCTGGATCCAGTTCAACATCCGCTACTACATGTTTGCCCTGGTCTTCGTCATTTTCGACGTGGAGACCGTGTTCCTTTACCCCTGGGCCGTGGCCTTCCATCGCCTCGGCCTGCTGGCCTTCATCGAAGCCCTGGTGTTCATCACCATCCTGGTGGTGGCCCTGGCCTACGCCTGGCGCAAGGGCGCCCTCGAGTGGAGCTGAACCCCTAGAGCCATGACCCTCACCCCCACCAGCCCAGCCGGTTCCCCCAGCTCCTTGAGCACGGCCGAACCCGCCTCGATTGCCGCCCTACGCGACCTGCGGGCCTCCACCTGCAACCCCGTCGGCGCCCCCACGGTGACCGCCGAGCTGTCCGAGAACATCATTCTCACCAGCCTCGACGACCTGCACAACTGGGCGCGGCTCAGCAGCCTCTGGCCCCTGCTCTACGGCACGGCCTGCTGCTTCATCGAGTTCGCCGCCCTGCTCGGCTCCCGCTTCGACTTCGACCGCTTCGGCCTGGTGCCCCGCTCCAGCCCGCGCCAGGCCGACCTGCTGATCGTGGCCGGCACCGTGACCATGAAGATGGCCCCGGCCATGGTGCGGCTCTACGAGCAGATGCCCGAGCCCAAGTACGTGATCGCCATGGGCGCCTGCACGATCACCGGCGGCATGTTCTCCGCCGACTCCACCACGGCGGTGCGCGGCGTCGACAAGCTGATCCCGGTGGACCTCTACATGCCCGGCTGCCCGCCCCGGCCCGAGGCGATTTTTGATGCGGTGATCAAGCTGCGCAAGAAGGTGGGCAACGAATCCCTGGCCGAACGGGGCAACCTGCTCCCCACCCACCGCTACTGCACGGTGCCCCACCAGCTCAAGGCGGTGCAGCCGGTGGTCACGGGGGCCTACCTGCGCGCCGAAACCCAGCGGGCGGCCCTGGCTGCGGCGGCTGGCCAGCCCCTAGACCTCAGCCAGCCAGCGTCCGAGCCCGTACCCCTGCCCGCCCAAACCCTTCCCCTCCAAGCTGCCCCCCGCCAAGGTCAAGCCGATGCCTGAGCCCACCAACCCTGAAGCGGGCGCCCTCGCCGGCACTGCTGGCGCTGGCACTGCTGCCACTGGCACCGCCGCCGCCGACACCGCTGCAGCTGGGACCACCGCAGAGGCGATCACCGTTGTTGAACCGGGGCCGGTGAGCCGCTGGCTCAGCGCCCAGGGGTTTGGGCACGAAGGGCTCGAGCCCGACCACCTCGGCATCGAGACCCTGGCGGTGGAGCCCCTGTTCCTGCCCTTGATCGTGGCGGCCCTCAAGGCCAGCGGCTTTGATTACCTGCAATGCCAGGGCGGCTACGACGAGGGGCCCGGCGGCCGCCTAGTGAGCTTCTACGAGCTGGTGAAACTGGCCGCCCTGGCCGACCAGATCGCCCTGGCCAGCGATCCTGCCGGCACCTGCCACGCCCTGCCCGCCACGGCCCGGCCCGAGCAGGTGCGGCTCAAGGTGTTCCTGGAGCGCGATGGCGACCTCACCATCCCCAGCCTCTATGGGCTGTTCCGCGGCGCCGACTGGCAGGAGCGCGAAACCTTCGACATGTATGGCATCCACTACGCCGGCCATCCCCATCCCAAGCGCCTGCTGATGCCCGAGGACTGGAAGGGCTACCCCCTGCGCAAGGACTACGTGCAGCCCGATTTCTACGAGATGCAGGACGCCTACTAAGGACGAAAAACGAAGAACGAAGAACGAAGCCTTAAGCCCCCCTAGGAATTTTGGCGTTTGTCGCGGTTGTGGCGGCGGTAGAAGCGCATCACGGCCAGGGCAACGCTGCGGGGGTCGTGGCGCAGGGTGGCGCTGGGCCGGGCCCCCTGCATCGGCGCCAGCATCACCTCATAGCCATCGGCCTTGAGTTGGCGGCTGCCGCACAGCACCGGTTCAGCTCCGCGCAGCCGGTAGTTCTCCACCAACGGCCCCTGGGCCAGCTCCTCCTGGGCCAGCACGGCCGTGAACAAGCGCTCGCCCACCCCCAGGCTGGCCAGCTGGGCCTCAATGGCCCGCAGGTGGCCCTGCACATCGAGGCCATCGGTTTCGCCCGGCTGGGTCATCAGGTTGCAGATGTAGAGCCGGGGCGCCTTGCTGCGCCGGATCGCCTCCACCAGCTCGGGCACCAGCAGGTTGGGCAGCAGCGAGGTGTAGAGGCTGCCCGGACCCAGCAGGATCAAATCGGCGTGGGCGATGGCCTCCAGGGCCCGGGGTAGGGCCGGTGGCCGCTCCGGAATGCAGCCGAGCCGCACGATCGGGCTTGTGGCCTGGCCGATGCGGGATTCGCCTTCGATCCGCTCGCCGTTTTCGAGTTCGGCCCAGAGGCGCACATCGGCGTTGGTGGCCGGCACCACCTGGCCCTGCACCGCCAGCACCCGGCTGCTGGCCGTGATCGCCGATTCCAGGCTGCCCGTGATCGCCGAGAGGGCCGAGAGGAACAAGTTGCCGAAGCTGTGGCCCTCCAGGCCGCTGCCGGCCTTGAAGCGGTATTGGAACAGGCGGGTGAGCAGCGGTTCTTCCGTGGAGAGGGCGGCTAAGCAGTTGCGGATGTCGCCGGGGGGTTGCACCCCCAGCTCCCGCCGCAGCACGCCACTACTGCCGCCGTCATCGGCCACCGTGACGATGGCCGTGAGGTTGCTGCTGTAGCGCTTTAGGCCCGAGAGCAGGGTGGACAGGCCCGTGCCGCCGCCGATGGCGACGATGTTGGGGCCCCGGTTGAGCTTGCCCTGGGCCAGCAGGGCATCCACCAGCACCGTGTCCTTTTCGGGCGCCAGGGCCTGCTGGATCGAGCTGAAGCTGCGGCTCTGGCCCAGCCAGATCAGGCCGCCGCCCACCACCAGCACCACCGGGCCGGTGATGCCGCGGGGCATCACCGTGGTGATGTTTTTGAGCAGCCAGTTGATCGATTCCAGGCTCCAGTAGATCGGCTTGAGATCGAGCCACACGGCGCCGCCGAGCAGGGCCAGCAGCAGGCCCAGGCCCGAGGTCACCACCCAGCGCTTCACCACCAGCCCGGGCTGCAGCCAGCGCACCGCCCGCCTGGAGCGGCTCATCAGATCCCGTTGGCGCAGGTCGCCGCGGCCGATCCAGCCGGGCCGGCTGCTACGCCGCCGGGGCGGCCGACTGGAGGCGGGCAGGCCCATCAGGTGGGGTAAGTGTTCAAACTGTACGGATGACGGGTCAAGATGGCCCCATGGATCTGAACCGCTCTGCTGAGGCTGCTCGCGCTGGCGCAGCTCTTGGAGCCGGGGCAGCGCCCCCCGTGGCCGAGCTGGTGGGGTTGTCGATGGCCTGGGGGGAGCGGCTGGTGCTCAACCAGGTGGATCTCACCCTCCACCCCGGCGAGCGCCTGGCGGTGGTGGGCCCGTCTGGGGCGGGCAAATCSACRATCCTGCGCATCCTGGCCGGCCTGCAGTTGCCCACCAGCGGCGAATTGCGCATCCAYGGCGTGYCCCAGACCTATTTGCGCCTGGACCAGCGCCAGCCCCCCGATGTGCGCCTGGTGTTCCAGAACCCGGCCCTACTGGCCTCGCTCACGGTCTGCGAAAACGTGGGCTTTTTGCTCTATCGCCACGGCCAGCTGCCGGACCGGGAGGTGCGCGAACGGGTGAGCCGTTGTTTGGAGGCCGTGGGCCTTTACGGCGTCGAAGATCTGCTGCCCGGCGAACTCAGCGGTGGCATGCAGAAGCGGGTCAGTTTTGCCCGGGCCCTGATCGAAGATCCCAGCCAGCCCGCCGGCCAGGTGCCCCTGCTGCTCTTCGATGAACCCACGGCCGGCCTCGATCCGGTGGCCTGCACCCGCATCGAAGACCTGATCGTGCGCACCGGCGATGTGGCCGGGGGCTCCAGCGTCGTGGTGAGCCATGTGATGAGCACGATCCTGCGCTCGGCCCAGCGGGTGGCCCTCCTCTACGACGGCCGCTTGCAGTGGCTGGGCAGCGTCTCCCATTTCGAGCACACCGATAATCCCTATGTGACCCAGTTCCGGAGCGGTAGCCTGAGCGGCCCCATGCAGCCTGCGGAGCTCTGAAGTCATGCGCCGCAGTGTGCGAGAGGCGATTGTGGGCTTCACCCTGTTGGCGGCTGTCAGCGGCAGCGCCGGCCTGTGGTTCTGGATCAAGGGCATCTCCCTGGCCAGCCGCCAGTGGACGATCCAGGTGCGCTTCGCTGACGCCGCCGGCCTGGCCGACCGCTCGTCGGTGACCTACCGGGGCGTGCTCGTGGGCCGGGTCAGCTCGCTCCGGGCCACGGCCACGGCCGTGATCGCCGAGCTGGAGATCACCAACCCCGATTTGGTCTTGCCCCGGCCGGTGGTGGCCCAGGTGCAATCGGCCTCCCTGCTGGGCGGTGATTCCCAGGTGGCCCTCCTCAGTGCCGGAGCGGCCCCGGCCGATACGGAGCCGGGCCCGCTGGCCCAGGCCTGCGCCCCCAGCCGCATCGTCTGCAACGGCGGCAGCGTCGAGGGCAACACCTCCCCCACCATGGCCAGCGTCACCGCCACGCTCCAGGGCCTGCTCGATCAGGCCAACAACGAAAAGCTGATCACCAAGGTGGTGTCCACCACCGAGAGCTTTGGGGCGACGGCCAAGGAGGCCAATCGCTTCATGGCGAGCAGCAAGGATCTGGTGCGCGACCTCACGGCCGCCGTGCGCAAGGCCGACCCCACCCTCACCAACCTCAACAAGGCCACGGCCGACGCCGCCAAGGCCACGGCCCACCTCAACAACATCGTGGCCGCCCTCGATAACCCCAAAACGATTGGCGATCTCAAGGCCACGGCCTCCAACGCCAAAACGCTCACGGCCCGCTGGGATGCGGTCGGTGGTGACGTCAACAAGCTGTCCTCCGATCCCACCTTCATGGATGGGCTGCGCAGCGTGACGATTGGCCTGGGCCGGTTCTTCGATGAGCTCTATCCCGCCCAAACGGCGGGAGCCAAGGAGAAAGCCGCCAAGGAGAAGGCCCTCCAGGCCAAACCGGCCCGCCCTTAAGCCCAGGGCGCTTCGCGCTTGAGCGGCCTAAAGCGCCTGCCTAGAGCTCCGACACGGCCTGCATCGCAATCGCCGCGATCGCCTGGTCGCTGGCCTTGGGCAGCTGCACGTAGCGGCCGCCGGCGGCCTCGGCTAGGTCCTTGCCCATGCCGCTGCCGATGAACTTGCGCTCGGTGTCGATCACCAGCAACTTGATGCCTAGGGCTCGGTAGCGCGAGGCCACCTGCTTCACCTCCTCCTTGAGGTCCACGGGCTCTTCGCCCTCGAGCACGGGCTGGCCCAGGGAGCGCGACAGGGGCACATTGCCGCGCCCATCGGTGATCGCCACCACCACCACCTGGCTGAGATCGCCCGTGGCCAGGGCGTTGGCCCCCACCCGGGCCGCCTGGCTGAGGCCGTGGGCCAGGGGCGAGCCGCCGCCGCAGGGCATGGTTTCCAGCCGCCGCCGCGCCGCCGTGATCGAGCGGGTGGGCGGCAGCAACACCTCGGCCTGCTCGCCGCGGAAGGGGATCAGGGCGACTTCGTCGCGGTTTTCGTAGGCCTCGGTGAGCAGGCGGATCACGGCGCCCTTGGCGCTTTGCATGCGATTGAGGGCCATCGAACCGCTGGCATCCACCAAAAAGATCACCAGGGCCCCGGCCTTGCGTTGCAGCTGCTTGGCCCGCAGGTCGCCCTCTTCCACGATCACCAGGCGATCGGGTTGGCGCAGGCGCCGGGCCTTTTGGTAGGGCGCCGCCGCCCGCAGGGTGGCATCCACGGCAATGCGCTTCACCGGCCCCCGGGGCAGCATCGGCTTCACGTAGCGGCCCCGCGAATCGCTGAACACCACCGCCCGGCTGCCGCTGCCGCCGCCCTTGCTCTTGGCGGCCGAGAACAGCAGCAGGTCCGGGTCGATCGCCGTGGCCTCGGGATCGAGCAGGAATTCCTCCGGGATTGAGGGCGGCGGCGCGTCTTCGGGGTTGTCGTCCTCGTTGGGTTCCTCCTCGTCGGGTTCCTCCTCCTCGGAGTCGTCCTCGGGCTCGGGTTCGTCCGGTTGGTCGGGCTCCTCGGGGGCCTGGTCCCCCTGGGGAGGGGGCGGTGGCGGTGGTTGGAGCGGTTGGTCGGGATCGGCGGGCGGCAGTTGGCGGGCCCGGGGTGCGATCACCAGGCGCACGGCCACCTGCAGGTCGTCGGCTTCGACCCGGTCGCGGCCACTGAGGGCCGCATGGGCGCGGGCGACCCGCACCGCGTAGAGCTCGGAGCGGTGGCCCTCGACGCCGCCGCGCAGGGCCTCCTTCACCAGATAGCCGATCTGCTCGCGGCTGATCTGCACATCCGGCAGCCATTGGCGCGCCAGCAGCAGCTGGGTGGCCAGACCATCGGTTTCCTCCTGCCACTGGGCCCGAAAGGCGCCACTTGATTCGCCGTGGGCCAGGGCCGAGCGGGTGATCTCCACCCGTTGGTCCAGCTCCAGCACCTGGTTGGCCGAGAGGGCCATGGCAAAACGATCGAGCAGGTGGTCGCGCACGACCCCCTCCTCGGGGTTGTAGGTGGCGATCAGCAGGCAGCGGCAGGGGTGGGAGAGGCTCAGCCCCTCGCGCTCGATGCGGTTGTCGCCGGAGCCCACCGCCGCCAGCAGCAGGTTGGTGATGCCGTCATCGAGCAGGTTGAGCTCATCGACGTAGAGCACGCCCCGGTGGGCTTCGGCCAGCAGGCCCGGCTGGAAGATCGCCTGGCCGCTGGCCAGCGATGCGGTGACATCGACCGAGCCCACCAGCCGGTCTTCGGTGATGCCCAGGGGCACCTGGATAAACGGGGCCGGGATCACCTTGGTGGGCGGCAGGGCGCCGGCAGCGGCGCCGCTGGGGTCGCCGCCCAGCTGGCTGATCCGGGCCCGGGTGGCGGAGTCCCAGTCGTCGGGTCGCTGGGGATCAATGTTGAGGGCGGTGGGGTGCTGGGGGCCGCTGGCGCCAGCGGTGCCCGGCTCGCCCAGGTCGATCACATCGATGGGCGGTAGCAGGGCGTGCAGGCCCCGGGCCAGCACCGATTTGCCGGTGCCGCGGCCGCCGGCGATCACCACGCCGCCCAGGCCGGGATCCACGGCCGCCAGCAGCAGGGCCAATTTCAAGGTGCCGTGGCCGGTGATGGCGGCCAGCGGAAAGGCCCGGGCCGCGGCAGCCGCGGCACTGGACGCCGCCCTCGCGGCGGCGGGGGTTCCGCTTGCAACCATGGAGAAGCCCGGTCCCAGACACGTGATCGCCAGTCTCGCTGATCAGCCCTGGGCCCCCAGCCTGGCGATCGCCCTGGGCGCCAACTTGGGCGATCCCCAGGCCACCCTGGAGGCCGTGCGTCCCTTGCTGCAGGCGCTCCTGGAGGGGCTGCTGCAGGAGCGGCCCCCCCAGCCCGGCGCCCAGCGCCGGCCGATCCGCCTGCGTTGGTCGCCCCTGTTTCGCACCGAGCCGGTGGGCGGCCCCCCCGGCCAGCCCGCCTATCTCAATGGGGTGCTGCTGGTGGAGGGGGTGGGCGCCCTGGAGCCCCGGCCCCTGGAGTTGCTGCAGGGTCTGCAGGCGTTGGAGGAGCAGTTTGGCCGCCAGCGCCTGGAGGCCTGGGGCCCCCGCACCCTCGATCTCGACCTGCTCTGGTGGGGCGATCAGGTTGTGCAGGCGCCGGCGCTGGAGTTGCCCCATCCGCGCCTGCAGCAGCGCAGTTTCGTGCTGGCGCCCCTGGCGGCGATCGATCCCCTGCTGGTGCCGCCGGGCCCGGCGCCTGCTGGTGCCCGTCGCTGGGGCCCAGGCTGCGGCGCCCTGCTGGCGGCCCTGCTGCCCCGGTTGCGCGAGGCGGCGCCCCAGCGGCTCCCGGGCCGCGCCGGCTGGCCGGAGTAAGCCAAGCTGGCGGCAGTTTTGGCCTGCCCATGGCGCCCCTGCCGCCCCCCGAGCCCGCGCGCCTGCTGGAAACCACGGCCGCCCTCGATGCCCGCAAAATCCGCTTTGAGCTCAACCGGATCGTGTTGCCGATCGGCCTGGAGGCCACCTTCGGCCTGATCCGCCATCCCGGCGCCTCCCTGGCCGTGCCCGTGCTCGACGACGGCCGGGTGGTGCTGCTGCGCCAGTACCGCTTCGCCGTGGCCAGCCGCATCCTCGAGTTTCCGGCCGGCACCCTCGATGAGGGCGAGGATCCGCTCAGCACGATGAAACGGGAACTGCAGGAGGAGGCCGGCTATAGCGCCAGCCGCTGGGATCCCCTGGGGGTGATGCTGCCCTGCCCCGGCTACTCCGACGAGGTGATCCACCTCTTTTTGGCCCGGGACCTGAGCCTGCTGGCCGACCAGCCCGCCGGCGATGACGACGAGGACCTGGAGGTGCTGCTGATGACCCCGGCCGAACTCGATGCCGCCCTGGCCAGTGGCGATGAGGCCCTTGATGGCAAGAGCGTGACCGCCTGGTTCCGGGCCCGCCAACTGCTGGGGTTCTAAGCCGATGGCCCCCGACCGCTGGCTCTTCTGGCATCGTCGCGACCTGCGCCTCGGCGACAACCTCGGCCTGGCCGCCGCCGCCGCCGCCACCCCGGCCGTTACCGGCGTCTACGTGGTCGACCCGGAGTGGTTGGCATCGGCCGACCTGGCGCCGGCCCGGCTCTGGTTTCTGTGTGAAAGCCTGCGGGAGCTGCAGCAGTGCTGGCGCCAGGCGGGCAGTGAGCTGCTGCTGGTGCGGGGCCGCCCGCTGGATGTGCTGCCGCGCCTGGCCGAGGCCTGCGGCGCCGCCGTGGTGACCTGGAACCGGGACGTGGAGCCTGCCGCCCGCCAGCGGGATCGCCAGGTGGCATCCGCCCTCCAGGCCAGGGGCCGGCGCGTGCTGGTGGATTGGGACCAGCTGCTGGTGCCGCCCGAGGAGATCCGCACCGGCTCGGGCGAGCCCTACCGGGTTTATGGGCCGTTTTTGCGCAACTGGCGCGGCCAGGTCACGGCCCGGGAGGCCGCTGGGCTGCTCACCCCGGTGGCGGTGCCCCAGGGGCTGGTGGGGTTAGACCGCGCCGCCCTGGAGCCCGAAGCCCAGGCCCTGTGGCAGGGCCTGCCCCTGCTGGCGGCGGTGCCCACGGCCGGCGAGCTCGGCCATCCCTTTGACGGCGCCGACCTCTGCCCCTGCCGCCCCGGGGAACGGGCCGCAGCCGCCCAGCTGGAGGCCTTTGCCGATGGCGGCGCCGCCGGCACGGGCCATGGCGCGGCCCTGTTCGCCTACGAACCGGGCCGCAATATCCCCAGCGAGGCCGGCACCTCGGCCCTGAGTGCCGCCCTCAGCCTCGGCTGCCTCAGCCCGCGCCAGGCCTGGCTGGCCTCGGAAGCGGCCCGGCTCACGGCCCGCAGCGACGAGGCCCTGGCCTCGATCACGGTGTGGCAGCAGGAGCTGGCCTGGCGCGAGTTTTACCAGCACGCCCTCTTCCATTTTCCCGAGTTGGCCGAGGGCCCCTACCGGCCCCAGTGGCGCCAGTTCCCCTGGGATAACAACCGCCCCTGGTTTGAGGCCTGGCGCTTGGGCCTCACCGGCATGCCGTTCGTGGATGCGGCCATGCGCCAGCTCAATGCCAGCGGCTGGATGCACAACCGCTGCCGCATGGTGGTGGCCTCGTTTTTGGTCAAGGACCTGATCTGCGATTGGCGCTGGGGCGAAACCGCCTTCATGCAGCGGCTCGTCGATGGCGACCTGGCCGCCAACAACGGCGGCTGGCAGTGGAGCGCCAGCAGCGGCATGGACCCCAAACCGCTGCGCATCTTCAATCCCGCCACCCAGGCCGGCCGCTTCGATGGGGAGGCCAGTTACATCCGCACCTGGCTGCCGGAACTGGCCCATGTGGCCACGGCCGATCTGATCAGTGGGGCCATTGCTCCCTTAGAGCGGGGCGACTACCCGGCCCCCCTGGTGGACCATCGCCTGCAGCAGGCCCGCTTCAAGGCCCTTTACGCCGGCCTGCCGAAGCCGTAGGGGTGCCTGCCGCTCAGGCGGCGACGCTGGCGCAGGCCTGGCTCTGCACCTTGCCGGCCAGGGCGCTGAGTACCTCAATCACCCGTTGCTGCTGCTCGGCCTTGAGTTCCGGGAAGATCGGCAGGCTGAGCACCTCGGCGCAGAGCTGCTCGGTGCGGGGCAGGGAGCCCGGGGCGTAGCCCAGCTCGGCGTAGGCCGGTTGGCGGTGGATCGGAATCGGGTAGTAAATGATCGTGGTCACACCAGCGGCCTGGAGCTCCTGCTTGAGCCAGTCGCGGCAGCTGGCCTCGGGCAGGCCGTAGTTGGCGCTATCGGCGGCGGGGGTGCAGCGGCCTTCGCAGGCACTGGCGCCAGGGCAGCGCGGCACCCGCACCACAAATTGGTTCCAGCTGTGGCCCGCCGGACCCACCTCCGGCAGGTGGATCTCCAGCCGGCTGGAAAGGGCCTGCTGGTAGGCCTGGGCCAGGCCGCGGCGGCGCTCCACCCAGCTGGGCAGGTGGGGCAGCTTCACCCGCAGCACGGCGGCCTGGATCGCATCGAGGCGGCTGTTGTAACCCAGCGAGGTGTGCAGGTAGCGGCGCGGCATGCCGTGCACCGTCAGCTCGCGGATGCGGGCGGCCAGGTCGGGGTCGTTGCAGGTGACGGCGCCGCCATCGCCGGCGCCACCGAGGTTTTTGGTGGGGAAGAAGCTGAAGCAGCCCACATCGCCCCAGCTGCCCACCGGGCGGCCGGCCCAGCTGGCGCCGGTGGCCTGGGCGCAGTCCTCCACCACCTGGAGGCCGTGGGCCGCGGCGATCGCGCAAACCCGCTCCATGTCCACGGGCCGGCCGAACAGGTGCACCGGCAGCAGGGCCTTGGTGGCGGGCGTGATCGCCGCCTCGAGCTGGTCGAGATCGATCAGGTAGGAGCTCTCCTCCACGTCCACGAACACCGGCGTGGCGCCCACGGCGCTGATCGCTTCGGCCGTGGCAAAGAAGCTGAAGGAGCAGGTGATCACCTCATCCCCCGGGCCGATGCCCAGGCCGCGCAGGGCCAGGATCAGGGCGTCGGTGCCGCTGTTGCAGCCGATCGCGAACTCCGTGCCCACACTGGTGGCAAACTCGCTTTCAAAGGCAGCGATCACGCCGCCACCGATGTATTGGCCGCTGCGCAAGACCTGGAGCACGGCCTGGTCCAACTCCTCCCCGAGGTGTTGGAGCTGCTCGGTGAGGCTGAAAGGGGGCACCTGCATGAGGACAACCTTAAGCCCCCCATCCCGCCAATCCCCCTGGGCCACTCCAATTGGCGCGCCATCCTGACGTCATCGCTGCCCCCGATCGGACCGCTGAGGATGGACCACCGCTCTGGCGCCCCTAGCCATTCCCCCCATTCCCCGGGGCCAGGCCCCCAGCCCCTGCAGGGCCACCAGGCCGTTCGCTTCAGCGCCTTGGGCTTGGCGGCGCTGCTCGCGGGGCTCACGGCCTGCGTGCCGGCCCAGCAGCGGCCCAGCTGGCGGATCTATCCGCTGCAGCGCAGCCAGCCCCACGACGGCCTGGCGGTGGTCAGCCAGCCCGATGGCTACGGCCTGCACCTCTGGCTCGAGACCGACACCAGTGAAAGCGGTGTCTGCCGGCCCCGCTGGGTGATCGATGGGGCCCGCCTGTTCAATGGCAACGGCAGCGCCCCCTTCAGCTCGGGCTTGGCCACCCGCCAGGAGTTTTTCAGCGCCGTGGCCCGCCGTGATGTGGTCCGCGCCCTGCGCCGCGAGCTGGAGGCCCTCTGCCTGGACCGGGCGCCCCGCAGCCGCTGGCAGTGGCTGGAGCCGCCCCTGCAAGCTGCGGCCGTCAAGCGCGGCACCCTGCCGGCCCGGGATTCGGCCCTGTTGCAAACCTTTGAGGATCCCGAGGCCCGCTCGGCGGCGGCCCGGGAGTTGGAGTCCCAAGGGGCGGCGCCCGCGCCCCAGTAAGGGGTGGCAAGGGCTGGGGGAGAATGCCCCCCAAATGATCTCGTCCCATGCTCCTCGATCTGCGCGGCAAGAAGGCCCTGGTCACGGGCATCGCCAACAACCGCTCGATCGCCTGGGGCATCGCCCAGCAGCTGGCCGCCGCCGGCGCCGAGCTGGGCGTCACCTACCTGCCCGATGAGAAGGGTCGCTTTGAGGGCAAGGTGCGCGAGCTCACGGCGCCCCTTAATCCCACCCTGTTCGAGCCCCTCAACGTGCAGGATCCCGCCCAGATCGAGGCGGTGTTTGAGCAGGTCAAGCAGCAGTGGGGCTCGATCGATGTGCTGGTGCACTGCCTGGCCTTTGCCGGCAAGGAGGAGCTGATCGGCGATTACTCCGCCATCAGCCCCGAGGGCTTCGGCCGGGCCCTGGAGGTGAGTGCCTATTCCCTGGCGCCCCTCTGCCGCTTCGCCAAGCCCCTGTTCAACCCCGGCGCCAGCGTGATCACCCTCAGCTACCTGGGCGCCGAGCGGGCGATCCCCAACTACAACGTGATGGGCGTGGCTAAGGCGGCCCTGGAAGCTTCCGTGCGCTATCTCTCGGCCGAACTGGGCCCCGAGAAGCAGGTGCGCGTGAATGCCATCAGCGCCGGTCCGATCCGCACCCTGGCCAGCTCCGCCATTGGCGGCATCCTCGACATGATCCACAACGTCGAAGCAAAGGCCCCCCTGCGCCGCACCGTCACCCAGGACGAAGTCGGCGCCACGGCGGCCTTCCTGGCCAGCCCCCTGGCCTCCGGCATCACCGGCCAGGTGATCTATGTGGATGCGGGCTATTGCATCACCGGCATGTGAGTCCCGGGCCCTGGGCGTCCCTAGGGCGTGCCGGCGCCGGGGCCTTTCGGCATGATCGGCTCAGCACATAGCGGTTCAAGGCCCATGGGCAGCGCTGAAGACAGGATCGGTGAAGACAGGATCGGTGAGGTCCATCGCGTCACCGGGGAAACCGATGTGCGCGTGCGGCTCAACCTCGATGGCAGCGGCCGCTGCCAGGTGGCCACCGGCGTGCCCTTCCTCGACCACATGCTTCACCAGCTCTCCAGCCACGGCCTGGTGGACCTCGAGATCAGCGCCGCCGGCGACACCCACATCGACGACCACCACAGCAACGAGGACGTGGGCATCGCCGTGGGTCAGGCCCTGGCCCAGGCCCTGGGTGATCGCCGCGGCATCCACCGCTTCGGCCACTTTGTGGCGCCCCTCGATGAGGCCCTGGTGCAGGTGGCCCTCGATTGCTCCGGCCGGCCCCACCTCAGCTACAGCCTGGTGATCCCGGCCCAGACGATCGGCAGCTACGACACGGAACTGGTCAAGGAGTTCTTTGGGGCGGTGGTGAACAACGCCGGCCTCACCCTGCACATCCGCCAGCTCGCTGGCGTCAATTCCCACCACATTGTGGAGGCCTGCTTCAAGGCCTTTGCCCGGGCCCTGCGCCTGGCGGTGGAGCGCGATCCCCGCCGGGCCGGGGCGGTGCCGAGCAGCAAGGGCGTGTTGGAGCGGGCGGGGAGCTGAGCTCTCCTGGTTGCGAGCGTTCCCAGGGCCAGGACAGCCGCTTCACACTCCGTTACGGGATGATGGGGCAACGCCGAGCCCCTTGCCATGACCGCTGCCCCGAGCCGAGCCCCCAGCCCCGAGGGCAGCAGCGCCGCTGACGCCAGATCGGCCCCAGCTGGGGTGGCCTACGACCGCTCCGATTGGTCCAGCGCCTTCCGCAATGTGGGCGTGGAGCTCAGCGCCGTGCCGTTGGTCGCCGCCCGGGGCACGATCCCCAGCGAGCTGGCGGGCACCCTCTATCGCAATGGCCCGGGCCGGCTCGAGCGCGGCGGCCACTGGGTGCACCACCCCTTTGATGGCGACGGCATGATCACGGCCCTGCGCTTTGAGGCCGGATCGCTCCAGCTCAGCAACCGCTTCGTGCGCACCGAGGGTTGGCTGGCGGAGGAGGCGGCGGACAAGGTCTTGTATCGCGGCGTGTTTGGCACCCAGAAGCCCGGCGGCCCGATCGCCAACGCCTTTGACCTGCGCCTCAAGAACATCGCCAACACCCAGGTGGTGCGGCTGGGCGACCAGCTTCTGGCCCTCTGGGAGGCCAGTTCCCCCCATGCCCTCGATCCCGACACGCTCGAAACCAAGGGCATCACCCTGCTCGATGGCGTGCTCAAGCCCGACGAGGCCTTCAGCGCCCACCCCCGCCTCGATCCCGGCCACCACGGTGAGCCCCGCCTGGTGACCTTCGGCGTCAAGGCCGGCCCCACCAGCACGGTGCGGCTGATGGAGTTCGCCACCACAGGCGACCAGGCCGGCCAGCTCCTGGCCGACGACTCCTACAGCTTCAAGGGCTTCGCCTTCCTGCACGATTTCGCCATCACCCCCAACTGGGCGGTGTTCCTCCAAAACGCCGTGGCCTTTAACCCCCTCGGCTTCGTGCTCGGCCAGAAGGGGGCGGCCCAGTGCCTCAGTTCTAAGCCCGGTCAGCAGGGCCAGTTCTGGCTGGTGCCCCGGGCCAGTGGCGCCTTCACCGGCCAGAAACCCCGCCTGATCAAGGCCCCGGAAGGCTTTGTCTTCCACCACCTCAACGCCTTTGAAGACGCCAGCGGCGAGGTGGTGGTGGATTCGATTTTCTACGCCGATTTCCCCTCGATCGGGCCGGACGTCAACTTCCGCACGATCGATTTCGACAGCCTGCCCGAGGGCCAGCTCAAGCGCTGCCGCATCGACCTCACCACCGCCAGCGTCAGCCTCGAACTGCTGGAGCCCCGCTGCTGCGAGTTCGCCATGGTCAACCCGGCCCACCAGGGCCTGGCGGCCCGCTATGGCTGGATGGCGGTGGCCGAGCGGGAGCACGGCAACGATCCCCTGCAGGCGATCGAAAAATTTGACCTGCTCAGCGGCGAACGGCGGGTTTGGAGCGCCTCGCCCCGGGGCTTCGTTAATGAGCCGGTGATGGTGCCCTACCCCCAGGCCTCCGCTGATGGGGCTGCCCCCGCCGCTGGCCAAGCGGAAGACCTTGGCTGGGTGCTGCTGCTGGTCTGGAACGGGGCCCGTTGCGCCAGCGACCTGGTGATCCTCGATGCCGCCACCATGGCGGAGCAGGCCGTGGTGGAGCTGCCCCTGGCCCTTCCCTACGGCCTGCACGGCACCTGGAGCCCGGCCTGACCAAGCTGGGCAGCTGGGGCCTGGTTTGGCGTCAGCCCTAACCCTTGTGCCCCTGCCATGGCCTGGTTCATCAAGACCGAAACCTTTCGGCTGCCGCGCCCCCAGCTCCTGGCCCATCTCCAGGCCCACCACGCCTGGGTGACGCAGCTGCGCCAGCAGGGCGTGGTGATCAGTAGCGGCTACCTGGTCGACCAGGCGGGCCGGCCCGGCGGGGGCGGCTTGCTGCTGCTAGCGGCGGCGGATTACGCCGCCGCCGAAGCCCTAGTGCGCCAAGACCCCCTAATCGCCAACGGCTGCGTCGACTGGCAGCTCCAGGGCTGGATCCCTGCGGTTGGTGATCTAGCCGTGGGCGATCTGGCCTCAGCCGCGCTGGTGGCGGGTGAGGGTGGCGGCGGAGAAACTGTGCCCCTCGGTGATGGCAATCGCCACCACGGCATCGGGGCCGGCGGCTGAATCAACCCGGGCCTTGAGGGCGGGATCCGCATCCACCTTGAGGAAAAAGGCGGAGAGTTGGGCTTTGGACATCCGGAACCAAGGGTGGGGACATCCTTAGTGCTAATGCCATTGCCCAAGCGGCGCCGCGCTACGCCGGACGGGAACCCGCTGGAGGCGGCAGCTTTCAAGCCGGCTCAAGTGCCCAGTAGGGCAGCCAGCCTCGGCGCCAGGAGGGCGAAGGCCCGGCCCCGGTGGCCGATGCGGCCCTTGAGGGCCTTGTCCATCTCGGCGAAGGTTTGCCCCGTTTCCGGCACGAAAAACACCGGGTCGTAGCCGAAGCCGCCGCTGCCCCGGGGGGCCGCCAGGATCGCGCCGGGGCAGTGGCCTTCCACTTCCAGCACCACCTCCCCGGCCGGATTGGCCAGGGCCAGGGCCGCGGTGAACTGGGCGCTGCGGTCCGGGGCCAGGCCGGCCCGCAGGCGCTCCTGGTTGGCCCCATCCAGGGCCGCCAGCAGCCGGGCGATCCGGGCCGGATCGCTGGCGGCGTAGCGGGCTGACTGCACCCCCGGGGCGCCGCCCAGGGCCGTCACGGCCAGGCCGGAATCGTCGGCGAGGGCCCACTGGCCGGTGGCCTGGGCCACGGCGATCGCCTTGAGCCGGGCGTTGGCGGCAAAGGTGGCGCCGGTTTCCTCCACCTCCAGGCCCTCGGGTTGGGCCTCGATCTCCAGCTGGAACTCCGCCAGCAGGCTGGCGAATTCGCGGATTTTGCCGGCGTTGCCGCTGGCGATCACCAGGGTTGTCAGGCCGGCCGGCGCGGGGGTGGCCTTAACGGACTCGCTCGAACGGGCGTCCATGCTCAGATCGCCTCGGCCAGCTGGCGCGCCCAGGCCAGCACATCCGCCACCCGCTCCGGATCGGGGGCTTCGCAGTAGAGGCGCAGCAGCGGTTCGGTGCCCGAGAAGCGCAGCATCAACCAGTGGTTGGGTCCGAGGCGCAGCTTGACGCCATCGGTGCGAATCACCGCGCGCACCGCCACTCCCGCCACCAGCTCGGGCGGCTGGTTCGCCAGCAGTTGCTCCAGCCGTTGGCGGCTGGCCATGTCCTTGAGGCGCAGGTCGAGGCGGTCGTAGTGGCTGGCGCCGCCACAGCGCTTTTGCAGGGCATCGATGCGTTCGCCCAGGGGCAGGCCGCCCTCCACCAGGGCTTCAAGTAGCAGCAGGGCAGCAAACAGGGCGTCCCGTTCGGGCAGGTGCATGCCGAAGCCCACCCCCCCCGATTCCTCGCCCCCCACCAGCACCTCACCGCTGAGCATCTCGGCGGCGATGTACTTGAAGCCCACCGGCATCTCGACCACGGTGCGGCCCAGGTCTTCGGCCACCAATTGCATCAGGTCGGAGCCGCTCACGGTTTTGATCACGCTGCCGGGCAGCTGGCGGGCCCGGGCCAGGTGGTCGATGAATAGGGGCATCAGCAGCTGGGTGCTGCAGAAGCGACCGCGCTCATCCACCGCCGCGATGCGGTCGCCATCGCCATCGAACACAATCCCCACCGCCGGCAGGCCGGCGGCCGTGGAGGCCTTCACCTCGGCGATCAGTTGCTCCAGGTAGGGCGCCAGGGGCTCGGGCGGGTTGCCGCCAAAGAGGGGATCGCGGTTGGAGCGGATTTCGCGCACGATCCCGGTGGCGCTGGCCCCGGGCAGCAGGGCACTGAGGCCCCCGGCGGCCGAGCCATGCATGGGATCGACGATCACCCGCAGGCCCAGGCGTTCCAGCCCTTGGCAGAGGGCGGCGGTGTCGAGTCGGCTGCCCAGGCCGGCCAGGTAGGTGCCCATGGCATCGAAGCGGGGCGTGGCGCCGTCGATCGGCACGCTGATGCCGCCGGCCGCCAGGCGGGTCTCCACCCGGCTGGTGAAGTCGCCCTCCACCGAGCCGCCGAAGGGACCCTTGATCTTCAGGCCCAGCCATTCGGGCGGGTTGTGGCTGGCGGTGATCACCAGGGCCCCAAGGGCGCCCCGCTCCACCACCGCCCAGCTGCAGGCCGGGGTGGGCACGGGGGTGGCGCTGAGCAGGGGCTCCAGGTCGGCGCCGCGCACGGCGGCGGCAATGGCTTCGGCCAGCTCCGGGGCCAGAAAGCGGCGGTCGTAGCCGATCACCACCTCGCGGCTGGTCAGGCCCGCCGGGGCCGAGTAGGCCAGCTCCCGGGCGGCGGCGGCCGCCACGCTGAGCAGGCGCTCCACGGTGATGTCGACGCCGAGGATGCCGCGCCAGCCATCGGTGCCGAACTGGATCGGACTGGCTTCCAGGGGAAGCGGCGCGGACGCCATTGGAGCTGCAGCAGGTAGGCCGGTGCTAGCAGCCCAATGGGGGCTAGCGGGGCTTCTGGGTGCCGGCCCGGTGGCAGGCCACCGGCGGTTCTGGCCCGGCCCAGGCCCTTCCCAGTAGGGCGCCCCAGCGGGACGTCCCAGCAGGACGCCGCCTTAGCGTCCAACCAGGCCCTTGGCGGCACCGCCCCTTCCCTTCCCCTTGGCCGTTTCTCCCTTGGCCCCTTCCCCGCTCACCGACCGGCTCCTGGGCAGCTGGCTGCGGTGTAAACGGCGGGCCTGGCTCGATCGCCATGGCGACCCCGGTGAGCGGATCTGGAGTGCCCATCGCAGCCTCCAGCTCGATGGCCAGCGCCGCAGTTTTTCCAGCCTGAGCCCGGAGCGGCCCCGCCATGGCCTGGCCGCTTGCGAGGCCGGTGCCGCCGCGGTGGTGGGGCTCAGGCTCTTTGGTGGGGGGCCCGCCGGCCTGGCGGTGGAGGCCCATCCCGCCCTGTTGGTGCGGGGCGCCGGCCAAAGCCGTTGGGGCGCCTTTGCCTACCAACCCGTGCTGGCCCGCCAGGGCTACCGCCTCAGCCGCGAACCCCGCCTCAGCCTCACCCTTTGGGGCCGCCTGCTTGGGGAGGCCCAGCAGGCACCGGTTAGCCATGGGCTGGTGCTGGCGGGGGTGGGGGAGGGCCAGCAGCGGGAGTTCTTGGCCTTGAGCAGCAGCCTCCAGCACCAGCTCGATGAAAGCTTGCAACGCCTGGCGGGCGACCTGGAGCGCTCCAGCCCGCCGCCCCTGGTCAACGACCGCAAGAAATGCGTGCTCTGCAGCTGGCGCCGCCTCTGCGACCGCGAAGCCGCCGCCGAAGGGCACCTCAGCGAGGTGAGTGGCATCGGCGGCAAGCGGCGTGAGTTGCTGCAGCAGCTGGGCCTGCAGGGCCTTGGCGACCTGGCCGCGGCCGATCCCCAGCAGCTGGCCGATGCCCTGGCCGTGCATGGCGAACAGCTGCGCGAGGTGGCCTCTGAGCTGATCACCCAGGCCCAGGTGCAGCAGGGCGGCCAGCCCCTGCGCCGCGATCCCCGCCCCGCCCTGCCGGAGCTGGCCCAGGCCCCGGGGGTGCTGATCTACGACATCGAATCCGATCCCGATGCCCGCGACGATTTCCTGCACGGCTTCCTGCGCCTCGGCCGCGATGGCGCCGGCGGCTGGCTCGATCCCAACGAGGCCCCGTACCACCCCCTCCTGGCCCTGCAGGAACAGGGCGAGGCCCGGCTGTGGCAGCGGTTGAGCCAGCTGCTGGCGAAGTGGCCCGATTGGCCGGTGCTCCACTACGGCGAAACCGAGTCCCTGGCCCTATTGCGGCTGGCCCAGCGCCAGGGGGCGTCGGATCCGGAGCTGGAGGCCCTGCGCCGCCGCCTGATCGACCTGCACCAACGCATCCGCCGCTGCTGGTGGTTGCCGGTGTCGAGCTACGGCCTCAAGGCGGTGGCCAGCTGGCGGGGCTTCCGCTGGAGCCAGAAGGGGGTCGATGGGGCCCGGGCCCTGCTCTGGTGGCGCCAATGGCGGTTGGGTTTCGGCGGCGCCCATGGCCGCGGCAGCCGCCACAGCCTGCGCCGGATCTTTGCCTACAACCGCGACGACTGCCTGGCCACCTGGGCCGCCGCCCGCTGGCTTCTTGATGAAGACCAGGTTTAAATCTGAGCACCGGGCTCCAGGGGCCTGACCTGGCTCCTTAGGCCCCCTTCCCCGCCCCCACGGGCGGCGCCTCGAAGGCGGCCGGGGTGCTGATCTCCAGGGCCCGGCCGCCGGCCAGCAGGTGGGTTTCGGCCAGGGCCGAGCGGCGCACCAGGGCCAGGCCCAGCACCACTGCCCCCGCCGGATCCGGGGCGGCAAGGTGCAGCACGGAGGTGATCACCCCGGCCCGTTCGCCGGCGCTGGTCACCAGTCCCGTGCCAGGGCTGGGGGGCTCGCTGTCTGGGGCGGTTCCAGGGGCAGTTCCCGTTGCCTCGGCCCGCCAGATCCAGCGCCGCAGCTGCTGTTTGACGCCGTCGTAGGTGGCGAGCTTGGCCAGGGTTTCCTGGCCCACGTAGCAGCCCTTGCCCAGGCTCACCCAGCCAGCCAGGCCCAGCTCGAAGGGATTGCAGCCGTCGTTGAGTTCGCCCGGGGATGCGGGGAAGCCCTGGCCCAGGCGCCAGTGCTCCCAGGCGGCCGCGTCCAGGCGGGTCAGCTGATCGAGCCAGGCCGGGGGTTCGTCGCCGGAGCGCAGCAATAAGGCCGGGCTGCCCGCCGTGCCGCCCAGGCTCACCTCGGGCTGGAGCAGTAGCCCAGCGCCTCCAGGCCCGGGCTGCCACTGGCCCGATGCGCCGCTGCCAACCCCTGGCTGCAGCGGCCCCGCCAGGCGCACCAGGCTGGCGGGTTGGGGGGCGTCGAGGCGCACCCGGTCGGCCGGAAACAGCACCCGATCGAGGGCCTGGTGGATGGCGGCGCCCTCGCCCTCGAGCACCACCAGATCCAGGCCCGTGCCATCCACCAGGGCCAGGGCCAGGCCCCGCAGGCGGGCCGTTGGTGTGATCAGGCAGGTGGCCAGGCAGGCCCCTGGCGCCGCCAGCTCAATCGCCTGGCTGCTCTGGCCATGTAAAAAGCGCTTGCTATCGGGCCCCTCCAGCCGGATCAGGCTCACCGGGCTGGTCCAGTGGGCCGGGCTGCTGGGGCCAGCCCAGGGATCGGGATTGGGGAGTGCTTGGGGGCTGCTCATGGCTGCTGGCGGGCCGCCCTGGTGGCGGCCACCTCCTCCAGCAGGAACAGGCTCACCAGCTCCAGGCCAGCGGCGGCCATGGCCGCCTCACCCCCTTCCTGGCGATCCACGATCGTCACCACCCGGTTCACCGAGTAGCCGGCCTGGCGCAGCTGGGTCACGGCCTTGAGCGAGGAGCCGCCGGTGGTCACCACGTCTTCCAACACGGTGATGGCGGCTCCGGGTTCGGGCAGGGGCCCCTCCAGCCAGGCGCCGGTGCCGTGGCCCTTGGCTTCCTTGCGCACGATCAGGGCATCGAGCTGGCGGCCGGCCAGGGCCGCCGCCTGGGCCACGCCGCTCACCAGGGGATCGGCCCCGAGGGTGAGTCCCGCCACCGCCACCGCCTGGGGCTCCACCAGGTCCAGCATCCGGGCCGCCAGCAGGGCCAGCCCTTCGCCGCTAAGGCTTACTGGTTTGCAGTTCACGTAATGGGTACTGCTGCGGCCCGAGGCCAGGGTGAAGTGGCCATGGCGATAGGCCCGTTCGGCCAGCAGATCGAGCAGGCGCTGGCGTTGTTCAGGGGCGGTGCTGGGAAGGGGGGGCGCCATGGTTGCCTTTGGTGGCTGGCCTTTTGAAGAGGGTTTGATTAGTTTGCTTCTTAATGCTGCGTCGAACCGATGGCCCGCCCTGTAGGCCCTAGCGCGGTGGTGTCTTCCCAACCGGCCGCCACCCTGTCCAGGGACCGTGGCCAGGGCCCTAGCCCTGGCCAATCCGCTAGTCATGGCCAGGATTGCTCCCGCACCCTGACCCTGCTTGCGGCACTGTTCGGGTCTGCCCTGGCCCTGGCCCCAGCCGCTCCGGCCCAAGCCGGCCCGGTGGTTTGCGTCAGTTCCCTGGAAGCCCCCCTGCCGCTGAAGGGGGCAGCCGCTGCGGCACCGTCCTCCCCCTCGCCGGTGGTGGTGACCCGTTGCGGTCCCGTCGTCACCACGCCCCAGCTGGTGGAGCGCCGCGCCTACACCTGGACGGCGCCCTTCGCCCAGGGGGTGGACCTGGTGCACCAATTCACCGATGTGCTCGGCATTGCCGTGGCTGGGCGCGATGGCTCCACGGTGATGGGTTTTGGCTTCCCCGATCAAACGCTGATCTGGGATGCCACGGCGATCGAAGCGACCAATCGGGTCCTGCTGGAGGCCCAGTCGACTCCGATGCCCCTGCGCACCGCCGATGTCTTCAACGGCTACTGCTCCGGCCTGGCCCAGGGGGGCTGTGGACTGCCCGTTGCCGTGGAATCTGCCGCCCCGGCCCCCGTGCGGGGCCCCTGGTAGGCCACCATGCCCGGGGCGCTTTAGCTGGCACGCCCCATGTCGGGGGTCTAGCAATCTGGTGAATGCAGCGAACTCATAATTCGCCTTAGCCGGGTTCGATCCCCGGGACCCCCATCCAGAGCCCAATCCATGCTCTACCTGGCCCTGGCAGCCCTGCTTGCCCTGCTGGCCTTCTTTGCCGCCGGGGAATTTGCCCTGATCCACCTGCGCCCCAGCCGGGTGCAGCTCCTTGCGGCCGATGGCCACCGCGGCGCCCGCTCCGTCGCCCGCCTGCAACACCGGCTGCGCCGGGCCCTGGTCGCCACCCAGCTGGGGGCGGCCCTGGCCCTGGTGGCCCTGGGCTGGGCCGGCCGAGGCCTGGCGGTGCGTTGGGATCCCGCCGCCCAGCGGCCCTGGGTCGACCTGGGGGTGTTTCTGCTGCTAGTGGTGCTGGCCACCCTGTTGGGCGGCCTGGTGCCCAAGGCCTGGGTGCTGCACCGGCCGGAAGCCTCGGCCCTGCGGCTGGCGCCCCTGCTCGAGGCGGTGAATGCCACCCTCGGGCCCCTGCTCCTGCTGCTCGAGCGCCTTGGTGATGGCCTGCTCCGGCTGCTGGGCTTGCCGCGCAATTGGGATGAGCTCGTGCCAGCCCTCTCGGCCGGTGAGCTGGAAACCCTGATCGAGTCCAACAGCGTCACCGGCTTGATGCCCGATGAGCGCAGCATTCTTGAGGGCCTATTCGCCCTGCGCGATACCCAGGTGCGCGAGGTGATGGTGCCCCGTAACGGCATGGTCACCCTGCCCTTGGGGGTGCGCTTCGCCGAAATGATGGAGGCGGTGCACGCCACCCACCACGCCCGCTTCCCGGTGATCGGCCAGTCCCTCGATGACGTGCGCGGCATGCTCGACCTGCGTCGCCTGGCCGAACCGATCGCCCGGGGCCTGCTCCAGAGCGACACGCCCCTAGCCCCCTACATCAGCCCGGTGGCCCGGGTTCAGGAAACCGCCTCGCTCGCTGACCTGTTGCCGGTGATTCGCAGTGGCCAACCGCTCTTGGTGGTGGTGGACGAACACGGCGGCACGGAAGGTCTGGTCACCGTGGCCGATCTCACCAACGAAATCGTTGGCGATGGCGCCGATGCCGAGAGTGCCGATGACGACCTCCAGCAGCTGCGCGATGACTGCTGGCTGGTGGCGGGCGATCTGGAGATCGCCGAACTCAACCGCCAACTCCTCTTCAACCTGCCGGAGGCCGATGGCCACCACACCCTGGCCGGCTTTTTGCTCGAGCGGCTGCAGCACATCCCAGCCCCCGGCGAGAGTTTGCGCTGGCAAGGCCACCAGTTCGTGATCGTGGCCATGGATGGTCCGCGCATCGAACGGGTCCAGATCACCGCCCGCGGCCGCGAGCCGGCCAGCTGATCGTCGATAATTGCGGCGCTGGCTCTAGGGACTGCCTCCGCTGTTCCCCCGGCTGCCGTGACCTTCAACCCCGACCCCAGCGCCATGAAGCCCGTCCGCGTTGGCGTCATTGGTATCGGCAACATGGGTTGGCACCACGCCCGGGTGCTCAGCCTGCTGCGTGATGCCGAGCTGGTTGGTGTCGCCGACCCCGATGCCGAGCGCGGCCAGCTGGCCGTCGAACAGTTTGATTGCCGCTGGTTTCCCTCCTACACCGACCTGCTGCAGGAGGTGGAGGCTGTTTGCATCGCCGTGCCGACCCTGCTGCACCACCGCGTCGGCATGGCCTGCCTGCAGGCGGGCCTGCATGTGTTAATTGAAAAGCCGATCGCGGCTAGCCAGGAGGAGGCTGCCGACCTGATCCGGGCGGCTGAAGGCTCGGCCCGGCTGTTGCAGGTGGGCCATATCGAGCGCTTCAACCCCGCCTTCCGCGAACTCACCAAGGTGGTGGCCAATGAGCAGGTGGTGGTGCTCGAAGCAAGGCGCCACAGCCCCAATGGCGACCGGGCCAACGATGTGTCGGTGGTGCTGGATCTGATGATCCATGACATCGATCTGGTGTTGGAACTGGCGGCGTCGCCGGTGGTGCAGCTGGCGGCCGCCGGTGGCCGCAGTGGCGATGGCCCGATCGACTACGTCAACGCCACCCTCGGCTTTGCCAATGGGGTGGTGGCCAGCCTCACGGCCAGCAAGATGGCCCATCGCAAGATCCGCAGCCTCAGCGCCCACTGCCGCGACAGCCTGGTCGAAACCGATTTCCTTAACCGCAGCCTCCATATCCACCGCCGCACCCACCAGTCGGTGTCCGCTGACCACGGTGAATTGCTCTATCGCAACGACGGCTTCATCGAGGAGGTGAGCACCACCTCAATCGAGCCCCTTTACGCCGAACTGGAGCACTTCCTCCAATGCGTGCGCGGCCGGGAAATTCCCGCCGTGGATGGCCTGCAGGCCTCTAGAGCCCTCCAGCTCGCCGACCTAATTGAGCAATGTGTCGAGCAGCCCAACATCTGCATGACCCTCAGCGCCCCGATCTGAGTCCGGGCTGCCACCGCTGTCCTGGCCACCAACGCCGTCCTGGCCACCACCGACGCCCGGGCCGCCACCCGCCTCGAGCCCATCTGCCGCGTCGGCCATGGTGAGCCCGCCTTCGGCCAGTTCCTTGAGGGCGAGCAGTTGCCAGCGCCGGCATTGGCCCGGTGAGGAGATATAAAAGCGATCCCAGGCCTCGGCCTTGTGCTGGCCGTAGACGGCGCTGGGGGTGTCGGGGTGTTCCTGCTGCCAGCCCACCCGCACCGCATGGCCGATCACCACATCGAGGGCCAGGTAGTCGTTGAACCGCACCTCCGGGTTGGCGCCCACAAAGGCCACCAGGGTCAGCAGGGTTTCGGTGCAGAGCTGGCGGTATTCCGAAGCATCGATCTTGCTGAGCAGGTGTTCCACCAGGCTGGCGAAGTTGCGCTCGCCCGGAGTCTTCTCGCTGAGCAGGGGGCCACTTTCGAGCCGGTTGCGGCGATCGAGCTTGTCGCCGATCACCAGGCCGCAGCAGTGGTGCAGCAGGTCCCAGATGCCGGGATAGAAATCGCGGGGAACCTGCTGCAGGGCCCCAAGCCGCTGGCGGTGTTGTAGCCAGCCGCTGCCGCGGGGAAGCTCTTCGAGGGGGTCGGGCACGTCCCAGCGCACCCGGCCACTCACATGGAGTTGCTCCTTGCGTTGCAGGGTGGCCTTGGCCTGTTCCACGTCGGTGAGCACGGCCCGCAGGCGCCGCTGGATCGCGTGGGGGGGCAGGCCGCAAAGGGCCTCGAAGGCCTCGTCGGCAGCCAGGTCCTGCTCCGCCGCCAGTTCGCCAGTCAGCAGCAACAGCAACTGGCCCAGCTGCAGGGTGAGGCTGCCGCTGAGCAGGGCCGGCTCCAGCCGGGCCAGGCCATCGAGGGCGAGCAGCAGTTCCTGTTGCAGCACCCATTCGCGGCCGTCCACGCCGCTGAAGCGCTCGATCATGGCGGCAATCGCCTGGCTGCCCTGGGGCTGGCTAATCAGGGACTCGTGGGTGTAATTGCGGCCCACGATCACCTGCTTTTGGCGCACCAGCAGGTCGGTGAGGGCATCTTCTAGCTGGGGATGGACCAGGCCGATCGTGCCGGCGCAGCGGCGCACCACGGTCCAGTCCCCCTGGGCCAGGCCGCGGCGGTAGATCTCCTCCACCAGCACCTGCAACGAGACGCTGTCGCCCACCGCCGGACCCTGGAGCAGGGTCTGGGGTCCCAGCCGCCGGACCAACTGCTCCAGCACTTCCGCCTGTTCGCCCAGGGAGGTGCTGCGCCAGAGCCGTTCGGCCAGATCGGCGATCGGGATCTCCTCGAGCTCCTGCTCCTCTGAGGCGGTGAGGGGCTGGGTGTTGGTGCTGGCCCGCAGCAGCGGGCGCCCGAGGGGTCGGTCACGGCTGCTCGGCTGGGCCTGGGCCGGCAGGTCCACCCAGCCGGCCAGGTCCTGGAGCTCGGCCAGGGTGCCCAGTTGCACCGGCACCCCCTCCAGCTGGCCACTTTGCAGCTGGGCTCCGAGGCGCAGCAGGGCCTCGGGTGTGCGCTGGAAGGGGCCTTCGGCCACGGGGATCAGTAGCAGGGGCAGCTGGCGATGGCGCCAGTGGCGCTGCAGCAGGCGCAGCTCAGCTCCCACCGCATCAACCAGCTGTTCCGGATCGTCGGAGAGGTAGAAGGTGCTCTCCTCCAGCACGGCGGCCAGGAAGGCCAGCCGTTCGCCGCCGCAGCGATAGAGGCGGGCGGTGGCCATCGCTTCCATCCGCCCGGCGGGATGGCCGCTCAGGCCCAGCGTCGGGTTCGCCCCCACCGCCGCCATCCGTTCGCTGAGCTCCTGGGAGCTGGCGACCCGCAGGCTGTCGGGGTGGTCGGCGCAGGGCCCAGGCGGGGTCACGGGCAACCCAGCCTGGGCCAGGGCCTCGGCAATGGCGGCGTTGGCCGGCACTAGGGCTACGAGCACGCGCTCGGCCCCTAGGGGACTGGCCAGGCGCCGGCCGCAGGGATCGAGGTCTTCGCTCAGCAGCAGGCCCTGAAGCAGCAGATCCCCCAGCCAGGAGAGGCTCTGGGCCCAGAGCAGGGGCACGTTCGGATTGGCGATCCGCACCTGGCTACCAGGCTGGCGCCGTTCGGCACTGATGGCCGCCTCCGGCACCAGGTAGAGCTCGGGCAGTTGGGGCACCCCGTCCCCATCAACGGCCAGGCGGTCGAGCTGGTCGCGCCAGCTCCAGGCCTCCGGCCAGCGCCCTTCGCAGCAGGCCGTCACCAGCTCATAGGCGATAAACAGGGGCCATTCGCATTCAATGCCCTCGAACTGGGCCAGCTCTTCGCGCTGGTAGTGGAGCCGCGTGTGGTCCTCAATCACGGTCTGGTGACCATCGCGGTGGAAGCGCTTGTAGCCATAGGCGCCGCCCAGCTCCTGGCGGATCTTCTGGCGGGTGCGCTGCACCAACGCCGGGTTCTCCACCGCCCAAGCCGGGTAGCCGATCACCGCTAAGCAGGCGCTGTCCACCTCCTTGCTGGCGGATTCCCGGGGCAACAGGCTGCGCAGGGCCCGCCGTAGGCGCACGATCCCATCGTGGGGAATGAGCAGTTGGCAGCGGCCATCGCCATGGGGGCCGTAGAGGTCGAGGCCATCGAGGGCTTCGAGGGCCGCTTTCACCAGGCCGATCGAGCTGGCATTGCGCTCCGGTAGGCCGTGGTTGCCCTTGTCGCCCCGCTCCCAGATGCCGTAGTCCGCCACCCGGTAGGCGCGGCTCACGTAGTACACGAGGTTCTGGAGGAAGTCGCGCTCGTGGCTGGTCTGCACCACCACCAGGCCCGAGCGGGTCAGCTGGGCCAGTTGCAGCAGGAACAGGGCCGTGGCATCCAGCTGCAGGTGGCCCCAGCCGTCATCGGCCACCACCGGCTCGCCGCTGCCGGTGTCGAACTTGGCGTGGATCGCATCGAGGGGCGCCAGGCTGGTTTTAAAGCGCTCCACCTTGGCGGCCTGGCGCAGCATCGCCGCCAGCAGGCCGCGCATCAGCTGCAACACCCGCTGCTCGAGCTCGAAGGCCCGGGTGTCGTGGCCGCCGAGGCGCCGGTAGGCCAGGGCCAGCCCCCAGACGCACTGAATCGAATAGACGCAGTCCCGCACCCAGGCATCGCCGTAGTTGCCATGCACCGTGTGGGCGGTGCTGGCCGGCAGCAGGCCGCTGATCGGGTGCTGGCGGGCCAGCACCACGGCCTCGATTTGGGCATCGAGCGCCTGCAGGGTGCGCCGCGCCTCGGCCGGATCCAGCTGCAGGGGGGCCTGGCGGGCGCCGGCGGTGGGCTGGGTGCTGCCCTCCAGCTCGGACGGGGCCGGCGTTCCGGATGGGGGCGAGGAGACCATTCCGGCGGAGGCCAGGGCAAGGGCCATAGATTCTCACGCGCCAACCGTCCAGCCCATGGCACCAATGGCGACTGCCCATCCAAGCGATCCGGCCGCTTCAGGCCATCACAACAGCCTCGCCAAGCTGACCGTGCTGGGGGTGCCCGTGGCGGTCTGCGCGGACGTGTTTGCCGCGGCTCTGGCCCTGCACCAGGGCGGCGGCGGCCAGGTCGTCACCCTCAATGCCGAGATGACCATGGCCGCCCGGGCCGACCGGGCCCTGGGCGAGGCGATCGCCGCCGCCCAGTTGGTGATCCCCGATGGCGCCGGCGTGGTTTGGGCCCTGGCCCGCCAGGGCCGGCGCGTGCGCCGCAGCCCCGGCATTGAACTGGCCTGGCGCCTGCTTGAGCACGCCGCCCAGGCCCAGTGGCGCGTGGCCCTGGTGGGCGCCAGCCCCGAGGTGATGGCGGCCCTGCGCTCCCGCCTGGCCCAGGACCTGCCCAGCCTGCAGCTGGTGCTGGCGGTGCATGGCTACCAGGAACCTGGGGCCTGGCCGGCCCTGGAGCAGCAGCTCCTTGGCTTGCGGCCGGATCTGGTGCTCGTGGCCCTGGGGGTGCCGCGCCAGGAAACCTGGACCCAGCGGCTCCACCAGGGCCGGCCTGGCCTGTGGATGGGGGTGGGCGGCAGTTTCGATGTCTGGGCTGGCGTCAAGACCCGGGCCCCGGGCTGGATGGGCCGCTGCCAGATCGAATGGCTCTATCGCCTGATTCAGGAACCCAGCCGCTGGCGCCGCATGCTCTCCCTGCCCGCCTTCGCCTGGCAGGTGCTGCGCCAGGGCTAGTTCACCCACCACAAAACCGGCCAGAAAGCCAAGGCTTCCGGCCGGTTTGTCAAAGAAGATGGGCTTGCCCCAATAAGCTTCAAGGCCCAAAAGCTAGGGCCGCCCCAGCTCCGGCCTGGGCGGTGAGCTCAGCGGAAGCCCACCGAGGCCTGCCACACGAAGGCCAGCAGCAGGAAGAAGAAAGGAATGATCGGCAGGATGTCCACCAACGGCGCGAAGGCCTGGTAGGCCTCTGGCAGCTGGGCCAGGGGGTGAACAGCGGAAGCGGCCAGCAGCGCGGAGAGGGCCATTCCTGGGGGCATAGGCGATCGGTGAGCGGACGTTACCACGTGTGGGCGGCCGGGGAGTTGGCTTCCCAGGGAGCGAAATCCTCTGCAAAAGAACCCTCGGCAATCGCCTGGCCCATGGCCGTTGTGAAGCGGATCAGGTGGGTGAGGTTGTGCAGGCTTAACAAGGTGCGGCCCAGCAGTTCTTCCGTGCGGATCAGGTGGTGCAGGTAGGCGCGGCTGTGGTGCCGGCAGGCCGGGCAGCCGCAGCTGGGATCGAGGGGCGTGTGGTCGTGGCGGAAGCGGGCGTTGCGCAGGTTCCAGCGCTCCCCGTCCACCAGGGCCGTGCCGTGGCGACCCAGCCGGGTCGGCAGCACGCAGTCGAAGAGGTCGAAGCCCTCGGCCACGGCGATCGCCATCTCGCGCAGGCTGCCCACCCCCATCAGGTAGTGGGGTTTCTCCTCCGGCAGCAGCGGACCCACCTGGCGCACGATCCGGTGCATCTCCTCCACCGGTTCGCCCACACTCACGCCCCCCACGGCGATGCCCGGCAGGTTCATCGAAGCCACCACCCGGGCCGATTCGGCGCGCAGGTGGGGAAAGCAGCCCCCCTGGACGATGCCGAATAGGGCCTGGCCCGGGCGGTTGTGGCGGCTGATGCAGCGCTCCAGCCAGCCGTGGGTGCGACGGCAGGCGGCGGCCACATCGGCCTCGCTGGCCGGGTAGGGGGGGCACTGGTCGAAGGCCATGGCCACATCGGCCCCCAGGGCCATCTGGATCTCCATGGCCCGCTCGGGGGTGAGCTCGATGCGGGCCCCATCCCGGGGCGAGCGGAACACCACGCCCTGGTCGTCGATCTTGTTGATCCCGCCCAGGCTGAACACCTGAAAGCCGCCGGAATCGGTCAGCAGCGGGCCCTGCCAGCCCATGAAGCGATGCAGGCCGCCGGCCTCCGCCACCACGGCCTCGCCGGGCTGGAGATGGAGGTGGTAGGTGTTAGCCAGCACCATCTGGGCGCCGGTGTCGGCCAGCTGGGCGGCACTCACCCCCTTCACGGTCGCCAGGGTGCCCACGGGCATGAACCGCGGTGTCGTCACCACCCCATGGGGGGTGTGGAAGCAGCCGCAGCGGGCCCGGTTGCGGGAGCTGCGGGCGGAAATCTCAAAGCGAAACGGCGCCGCCGCTGGCTGGGCGGTCTCACCCCCGGCAAGCGGGGTCTGGGTCGGGCCGCTGGAGCTCAAGGGGGCGCATTGGATCAACAAGACCTGGAACTTAAGAAGGCGTGGCGCCAGGATCGCTCTACTGGCGCTAACGGGTTTACGTTGATGGCTCCACCCCAAGCCCCCTTGCGGTTGGCGAAAACACCGGGCTGGCTCGCCGACCTGGCCGGGGCCTGGATCTTTTACAGCGTGTTGCCGTTGCCGCCCTGGCCCCGACCCCGCTTTGAGCGCATCGCCCGCTTCGCCCCCTGGATCGGCGCGCTGCTGGGCGGCCTCGAAGCCCTGGCCTGGGGCCTATCCCAGGGCCAGCTACCGCTGCTGGCCCAGGTGGCCCTGGTGCTGGCCCTGGCGATCTGGCTCAGCGGCGGCCTCCACCTCGATGGCGCCATGGATACGGCCGATGGCCTGGCCGCGGGCGATCGCTGCCTCGAGGCAATGCGGGATAGCCGGGTCGGGGCCAGTGGCGTCCAGGCCCTGGTGCTGCTGTTGTTGCTGCGGGCTGGGGCCCTCGTCACGCTCGCGGCCGCGGCCCCCTGGGCCCTGGTTTGGGCCTCGGTGTGGGGGCGAATCGCCCCCCTGGTGGCCATGGGCGCCTTCCCCTATCTGCGCGATAATCCCGGCCAAGACGCTAGCCCCGGCCAAGGCGGTAGCGCCGGATTCCACCGCCGCCACTGGGCCGGTTTTGGCCAGGAGCTACTGCCGGCGCTGCTGCTCCTGGGCCTGCTGGGCCCCTGGAGCGCGGCAGCGGGCTTGCCTTGGCAGGGCTGGCTGGGGCTGGTGCCGGCCGTGCTGGTGCCCTGGGGCCTGGGGCGGCGCCTGGGGGGCCACAGCGGCGATACCTACGGAGCCTGCGTGGAATGGACCGGCAGTTGGACCCTGCTGTTGATGGCGTTGGCTCTGGTCTTGCCGGTCCCCTGAACGGGGGTGATAGTCCGTCGCTGGGGCTGGTTGTCGGCCCCTAGGAGGCGGGAAGTTGGCCGACGTCGGTGGGGCGGCTGGTCGATGCAGGCGGTGGCGCCGGCAAGGTCAGGCGAAAGGCGTTGCCCCCGTCCGGCAGGGCCGGATCAACCGCCTGGGGTGGCACCACCAACTCCAGGTCGCCGCCGAGCCGCCGGGCCAGGTCCCGGGCCAGGGCCAGCCCGAGGCCGCTGCCAGGGATGGTGCCCTGGTCCCGGCCCCGGGCACCGCGCTCAAAGATCCGCTGCCGCTCCCCAACCGCAATCGCCGCACCCCCATCCCAGACGGTGAGGCACACGGCGGTGGGCTCACCCCCAGCACCATCTCCAGCACCTCCATCAGCATCGCTGGCTAAGGCGACGCAGTGCAGGCCAATGCTGGCCTCGATCGGGCTGTAGCGAAAGGCGTTTTCCAGCAGGTTGGCCAAGATTTCGGCCACGGCTCCGCCGGCGCCCCGCCAGTTCGGCAGCTGCTGGGGGCCCTGCCAGAGCCGCCCCTGGAGGCTGGCGGTGGCGGCGGCCCGCT
>NSII01000144.1 GCA_002737305.1 Synechococcus sp. Baikal-G1 | reverse complement strand
CTGCCCAGAAGGAACGTTTCAAGATAGGTCGACTGCTTGATAGCAGCGATTGCAAGGCCGATAGGTCCCGGCGCTGCGGCGGTTAGGCCTGGCTAGGACGAACGCCCTAGGGGCGATTGGGGTTCCCCAGGTGCAAGCGCTTCTGCAGGGCCCGGATCTAGGCGCTCGCCTGAGAGGGACTCAATCGCCCCGCTGCGCTAGCCGGCAGCGCCTATTGGATCAACCCGTTGCTGCCAGGGGTCTGGGCCAGGCTTAGAACCACTCAGCCTTGGCTTCGTCTGCGGGGTTGGTGTTGTCTTCGGGGGTGGTGCGCTCGAAGCGCAGCACGATATGGCGCTTCTGTTCACCGTCGATGGCGGTGGCTTCGATCGGGTAGAGCTGCTGTCCATCACGGAAGGGCACCTGGACACGGAAGGTGCCATCGGCCGAGAGCGGCACCACCTCTTCGCCGATCTTGAGGGTGGCGGAGGGATCGGTGGCGCCGTACACAATCAGCTCCGCATCGGCCACCAGCCAGAAGGAGCGCTGGCGGGAGCGCACCCCACCGAGGCCAGAGTCATTGCGGCCACTGGACCAGAGGCCAGGACCGGAGTCGCTGCTGCCGCCATGGCTGGCCCGCGCGCCTGCGGCATCGTCCAACAGATCCAGCTCGTGGAAGGTCTCCGAACCCCGGCTGATCCGGCGCAGTCCCATGGTCGCCGATTGATAGAGCCGCTCATGCAGCACGGCCCCGGGGGCTTCAGCTGCACTCTGGGCAGCTGGGCTGGCCTGGGGCTCCCAGGGGGCTGGGGCTGGGGCGCTAGCCGGTTGTTCAAAAGCTGCGAAAGGGGGTGGCACGGAAAGCCCATCTCCCAGGCCGGGGATCGTGACCACCGCTGAGCGGGCCAGCAGCACCCAGCCGCCGGGGCTGTGGTATCCGAGGTCCACCCGGTAGTCCCGGTCGGCCAGGGGCAGGGCCATGCCCCATTGGCTGGCGGAGCGGTCCACGCTCACCTCTTGCTGGGCATGGGGGGTGGTTGCCGCGTCGCCCGAGAGGCCGGTGACGTCGGCGATGCGCAGGTTGAGGGAGCTGGCGCCGGACTGGTCCAGGCCCCGGCGGTCGGCCTCGCCTAGTTGCCAGCTGGCGAAGCCCCACTGGGGGCCCTGGGCGGTGAAATGGAGCTGGGTCTGCTGGGCAGTGCCAGAGCTGACGATGGCAGCGGTTGCGGCGCCAGCGCTTGGGGCCTCAGCCAGATCCCCGGGGGCAGGGCCAGGCCTTGCCGGAAGCTCGCCAGCACCCTGGGGTTCGGCGCCGCTGCCTTTGCCAAGGAAGGCATTGAGGCCTCGCTTGAGCGAACCAAGGGCATTACGGGCGGTTTCACCAAGCGACTGGCTCATGGGCAGGGCCTAACTGGGCGCCTTCCTAAGTGATAAGGGCTCCTAGATGGTGTCTAGGGCGACTAAAATCCCAAAATCCTGACCCTTAACCCCGGCTTGGGGCCGGCGTTGGCAGGCCGTTTTTGCCTAGACCAGGAGCAGCTGCGTCGTCCCCGCCAGGTGCCCGAATCCCTCTCCCCGGCGGCTCCCCTCAGCTGGGACCAGCTCCAGGCCCTGGCCCTGCCGGAGCCCGATCGGGTGCGGGGACTCACCAATGCCCAGGCCCAACTGCGCCTGTTTTGCTGCAACGAGTCCGAAGTCCGGGTCACCCTCTACCGCGACCACCACGCCTGGTGTCCCTACTGCCAGAAGGTGTGGTTATGGCTGGAGGAACAGCAGATCCCCTACCGGATCCGCAAGGTGACAATGAACTGCTATGGCGACAAGGAGGCCTGGTACCGGCAACGGGTGCCCTCCGGCATGCTGCCCGCCCTCGAGCTTGATGGCCGGCTGATCACCGAAAGCGACGAGATCCTGGCGGCCCTCGAAGCCGCCTTCGGACCCCTGGAGCGCCCCCTGGAGGACCCGGAAGTGCGAGCGCTGCGCCAGCTAGAGCGGCGCCTGTTTCGGGCCTGGTGCCAGTGGCTCTGCTACTCGGGCGAGGCGAGCCCGGCCAGTGAGCCGGCCGAGCGCCATTTTGACAAAATCGCAGACCTGGTCGATGGGGCCCTGGCCATCCATCCGGGCCCCTGGTTCCTGGAGCGCTTCAGCAGTGTTGATCTGATCTTCACGCCCTACCTGGAGCGCATGGGCGCCAGCCTCAGCTACTACAAGGGCTATGGCCTGCGCCAACGGCACCCGGCCATCGACCGTTGGTTCTCGGCCCTGGAGCAGCGGCCCACCTACCTGGGCACCCAATCTGACTTCCACACCCACGCCCACGACCTGCCGCCCCAGATGGGCTGCTGCCTGGCCAGTGGCAGTGAGGCCCAGCGGGCCTGCGCCCGCCAGATCGACCAGGGGCCCTGGTTGCCGGTGGAGGCCGGCAGCGCTCCTGGGCCCGATGCCCACAACTTGACCGCCGAGCCAGGCGCCGTAGCCGTGCTGGAAACGCGCCAACTTGAACCGCCCGGGGCGGCCCTTGAGGCCCTGGCACGGGTGTTGAAACACCGGCAGACCTTGCTGGCCGTGAATCCCCATGCTGGCGCCGGTTTGGACCAGGGCCTGGCCTGTGCGCTCACCCGCCTGGTGACCGGGGAGGCCTGCCCGCCCCCGGCGGGCTCGGCGGCGGGGCTGCGCTACCTGCGCGACCGCATCTCTGTGCCCCGCGATATGTCCCTGCATGGGGCCCGGCGCCTGCGCCAGGCCCTCGAGAGCACGGCCCAGCTGGATCCAGCCGTTGGCACCCCTTCGCGAATTCCGATCCCAACCAGCCACCGCCGCGACCAGGATCCTCGGGGCTTTGCCCTGGCCTGATGGACAGTATTTGAAGGGCCCAGCGACTCTGGCCAGGCGCCAAGATTGCCGGCATGGAAGTCAGTAGCCAGGACCTGGTTGAGCTGCTTGGCCGCTGGGGCTATGGGGTGATTTTTGCCGGCATGCTGCTGGAGAACGCCGGCCTGCCCCTACCGGGAGAAACCCTCACCCTGCTGGGGGGCTATGCCGCCGGCAGTGGCCAGATGGCCCTTTTTGGCGTGATCGTGGCGGCAGCGACGGGGGCCATCCTTGGCGACAACATCGGGTATTGGGTCGGGCGCCGCTTCGGCTGGGACCTCCTGCTGCGCCTGGGCCTGTGGTTGCGCCAGAGCCCCGAGCAGATGGAACTGCTGCGCCAGCGCTTCCGGCGTCACGCGTCGGCCTCGGTGTTCCTAGGCCGCTTTGTGGCGGTGTTGCGGATCCTGGCCGGGCCCATGGCCGGAGCCGTTGGCATGCCCTACGGCCGCTTCCTGGTCTGCAACGTCTGCGGGGCTCTGCTGTGGTCGACCGCCATGGTGAGTTTGGCCTGGTTGGGGGGGCGTTGGATTCCGATCGATCGGATGATTACGGGGGTGATGCAGTTCGGCCTGGGCCTGCTGGTGCTTGTGGCCCTGCTGGCCTTCCTGCCCAAATGGATCTCGCGCTGGCAAGCCGGTGTCCTGGACAGGGACATCGGCTCCCCCGGGCCGGAGGCCCTGCCCCCCGGGGATCGGCCCTGCTGAACCGCCGGTGCCCTGGGTTCAGCGACCCGAGAGGGAGTCTTTGCGGGTCAGCAGGTACTGGACCAGTTCTTCTTGAAGCGCTAGCAGTTCCCGGGTGCAGCCCCGGAAGGCGGCCCGATGGCGGATCTCATCGTGCCGGGTGTGGAGGTCCCGCAGCATCAGCTCGATGGAGTCGAGTTCAGCCCTGTTCATTAGCCCATGCCGCTTGCCAGCACCCTATCAAGCCTGTCTAGGTGCCTTAGCACCATCGGCCTGGCAGCGGGGAGGCAGCAGGGAGCCCTCGCTAGCGTTCGGCCATTGCCCGCTCCCCATGCGCCCGTTCCTGTTCGGCTCCGCCGCCATGGCGATCAGCTTGCTGCCATTGACGCTGGCAGCGCCCCCGCTGGTTGGGCTGCCGCCAGCCCGGGCGGTCGAAATGCAGGGGCAGTCCTGGTTCAGCACACCCCCGTGGCAGGTGATTTTCACCAATTACTACAGCGATGTGAACCAGGTGGGAGCTGAGTATTTCTTCACCGTCACCCTGCCGGAGAAGGCGGGCGTGGGCCTTGGCGGCTTGACAATCACCCAGACCCGGGGCGTGGATCGCACCTTCCATTTTGATCTTGCTGGCTCCCGAGCCTTCCTTGGCAGGCCCCGCCATGGGGGCGCTGCTGTGCCCGTCCAGGTCCGCTTCGCTGACGACCAGCGTCGCTTCCAGATCAGCTTCCCGGAGCCGCCCCAGCCGGGATCCACGGTGACCGTGGCCCTTAAACCCTGGATGAATCCCAACCAGGCCGACACCTACATGTTTGCGGTGGAGGCCCTGCCGGCCGGTGCCAATCCGGCGCCTGCTTCGCTCGGCTACGCCACCATGCAGATCTACAGCTACTCCCGCTTTTAGGCCAAGCCTTCACTCTGGCCCCCTTGGCGCCCAGCTTCTAACCGCCTGCGCCAGGATGGGGTGCCGCCGCCAAGTTGCCATGGAAGCCCGCTGGAATGGAGAGTTGATTGCCAGCAGTGACGACATCGTCAAGCTGGAGGGAAACGCCTATTTCCCCGCAGATTCCCTGGTTACGGCGAATTTGCGGCCCTCAAGCCACACCAGCGTGTGCAGTTGGAAAGGCACCGCCCAGTACTACGACCTGGTTGTCGGCGAGGCCATCAATGCCAATGCCGCCTGGTACTACCCCGAGCCCAAGGCGGAAGCCGCCTCGATCAAGGGTCGGGTGGCCTTCTGGAAGGGGGTCCAGGTCAGCTGAGCCAAGCGTGGCCGACCTCAGCGGCCGGGGTGCCGCAGGGTGCGCCAGCCACCGCTGGCCGTGCTCACTTCCACCCCAATCGGCACCGGGCCAGATTCGCCTTCGCCCTGGTGCTGCCACCAGGATTCGGCATCGGCCCAGGCGGCCTCAAGGGAGTCGTAGTGGTCATCAAGAACGGAGTGGGCCGATCCGTGGCTATCAACGAGCCGATAGAGGCGCTGCTGTTTGGACCGGGCGCTAAAGGCAGAGAGGGAAGGCGCCGAAACCAAAGCTCTAAATCGCAGAGCCTCTGAGCATGCCACCCGTGGGACTGGCGCGCTGTCGCCAAAGATGCCAAGGCAGGCTGTGGACGCCTTCAGCCCTGAAGTCCCGGCCCAGGGCCTAGCGGGGGCGCTTCAAGGGGACATGGGGGGACGGAGACCCTTCAGAGGCGGCGCCGGAAGCCATCCTCGGCGACCCGGTTGGCCTGGGACGAATCGTTGTCGGAGCTGCGGCTGAGGCGCCACACATTGCGGCCCAGGCGCCTGGCCACTAGGCCGCCCCGCTGGACGACGGCGCTGCCGGGGCGGGCTCCAAGCAATTGGGCGACTTCGGCGGTGCTCAAGGGGGCGCCGGTGCGGATGGCCAGGTCGGTGAGGTCTAGCCGCTGGCGCAGGGCCGTTAGATCGACGCTGGAATCGGCCCCCTCGGGGAGCTCCGGCCAGAACGGCGCCTGGGCCGGGTTGGCCACCTGCAGGCTGCGCATGAGTCCGAGGCCCATGAAGGCCAGGGCCTGGTCGGGCTGGACCCCCTGGTCGATGGCCTGGGCCAGCCATTCGGCCATGCCATCCCGGCTGGGGGCGACGCCATTGGTGCTGGGGGCGGTTGAGGGCTGGCTAACCACGGATTGGGCCTCAAGCGATGGCCGGACGGTATCGGCTCGGGGCCGCGGCGCAAGGGGGGCTGACCGGTAAGATCACGCAGCTCCATCAGCATGGATCTGCTGAGGATCGAACCACGACGTCCTCAAGGTCCGCCTCCATGGAGCGCAATCTTTCCCCTAGCGATCGAGGCCGAAGGCGACGCCAGGCCCCGATTGCCATAACGGGAACTGATCTGGGCATGGGCGGTGGCCATGGGGCCCTGGAGGCCTCGGCCCCTAGCTGCGTGATCACCACGGATAACGAGGCGCCGCGGCTGGCTCGCCAGTCCAGCCAGGTGCAGTCGATCGAGCTGCGCACCTATGTGTTTCTCGATTCGCTCCAACCCCAGCTGGCGGCCTACATGGGCACGGTCTCCCAGGGGTTTCTGCCAATCCCCGGCGATGCCTGCCTCTGGCTAGAGGTATCCCCCGGCATGGCGGTCCACCGCGTTACCGACATCGCCCTGAAGGCCAGCAGTGTGCGCCTGGGCCAAATGATTGTGGAGCGGGCTTTCGGCTCCCTTGCCCTCTATCACCGGGACCAAAGCAATGTGCTGCACTCCGGCCAGGTGGTGCTCGAGGCGATCGGCAGCCGGATGGAGCTGCGCAGCCGCTGCGAAGTCAGCTGGACCGAAATCATCCGTGCCATTACCCCGGACCACGCCGTCCTGATTAACCGGCAGAACCGACGGGGTTCGATGATTCAAGCTGGCATGAGCATGTTCATCCTCGAAACTGAGCCGGCTGGCTACGTGCTGATCGCCGCGAACGAGGCCGAAAAGTCCTCCAATATCACCGTCGTTGACGTCAAGGCTGTGGGGGCCTTCGGTCGCCTCACCCTGGCCGGGCGCGAAGGCGATGTGGAAGAGGCTGCCGCTGCCGCCATGCGGGCTGTGGCCCAGATCAACCGCACCGCCAAGGCTTAAGTCCCTGGCTAGCAGGGGTGAAATCCCCTTGAAGTCCAGCCTTGTTGGGCGGGCCCCCTTGAAGGAAAGGGCTTCTTAATGCAGGCCAAGCAACCGTTTCAGCCCCGGGGCGATCAATCGGGCCGCCTTGCCGCGGCTGCCGAGTTTGTCTTTGAGGTGGGCGGGCATCTGGCCGTAGGTCATGGCCGCTTCCCGTACCCAGAAAATGGGGTCATAGCCACCGCCCGGTCCCAGCTTGGCGCTGAGGATTTCGCCGCGGCAGATGCCCTCGGCTTCCAGCACCGTGGTGCCAGAGGGATCGGCCAGGGCCATGGCGCTGTTGAAACTGGCGCTGCGGTAGGGGGTCGGCCCCAGCTCCTGGAGCAGGCGATCGATGCGCTCGGGGTCGGTGGGCGCGTAGCGCGCCGAATACAGCCCTGGAGCCCCGCCGAGGCCATCCACTTCCAGGCCGGAATCGTCGGCCAAGGCCCACTGGCCGGTGAGGCTGGCCACGGCTTCCGCCTTGAGGCGGGCATTGGCCAGGTAGGTGTTGCCCGTTTCCTCGATGTCCAGGGCGTCCGGCTGGCGGCGGACCTCCAGATCAACGGCATCCAACATGGCGGCGATTTCAGCCACCTTGTAGGGGTTGCCACTGGCAATCACCAGAACGGGTCGGGGCAAGCCGGCTTGGGCAGGGCTCGCCATTCTCCCTAATGGTGTTGGTGATGGTGATGGGGGTGCCGGATCGGCGAGGTCGCTGGCGAGCGGACGGGGCGGACCTGCGGGGTTGACCATCGGACAGGCCCCCGCGCCAGAGCGGGGCGGTTGCAATGACCAACGCCTGGCGGTAGCGGGGGGTAGGCGCCCGTAAGCTGCCGACAATCCTTGTGCCCACTGGGCTTGCCATGGAGACCAGCCTGGTTCTACAGAACCTTCTCACTCCTCCGGTTCTGTTCTTTTTCCTCGGAGTACTGGCGGTGCTGGTGGGCTCGGATCTCGAGATCCCAGCCCCCCTGCCGAAGCTTTTTTCCCTGTATTTGCTTCTAGCTATTGGTTTTCGCGGCGGCTTAGAACTTGCCCATAGCGGCTTGGGTGGTCAGGTGCTGCCAACAATTGTGGCGGCTATTTTGATGTCGCTGGCTGTACCGATTTACAGCTTTTTGGTTCTTAAAACCAAGCTTGACAACTTCAATGCGGCCGCGATCGCAGCCACCTATGGCTCCATCAGTGCGGTGACCTTCATTACCGCCCAGAGCTTCCTGGAAAGCCAAAAGATTGGTTTTGACGGTTTCATGGTGGCCGCCTTGGCCCTGATGGAATCACCAGCCATCATCGTGGGCTTGCTCTTGGTGAAATTGGCAGCCCCGCAAAAACGACCTGACACCAAGGGGATGCGTTGGGGAGCGGTGCTCCATGAGGCCTTTCTTAATAGCTCGGTCTTCCTGCTGATTGGCAGCCTAATTATTGGGGTTTTGGTGGCAACCAGCAGTCCCCATGGTGCGGAAAAGATGTTGCCCTTCACGGACAAACTCTTCTACGGAGCCCTGAGCTTTTTCCTTTTAGATATGGGTATTGTGGCGGCCCAGCGCCTCTCCGATCTCCGCAAGGCAGGCCCGTTCCTGATTGGCTTTTCTGTGATTATGCCCCTCTTCAATGCCGTCGTGGGAGCGTTCATCGCCAAAGGCTTAGGCCTGGGCCATGGCAACGCCTTGCTGTTTGTGGTGCTCTGCGCCAGCGCCTCCTACATCGCCGTTCCGGCTGCCATGCGCATGACCGTGCCTGAGGCCAATCCCAGTCTCTATATTTCCACAGCGCTCGGGATCACCTTTCCGTTCAATATTATTGTGGGCATTCCTGCTTACATGGCTCTCATCAACAAACTTCTCCCTGCCGCTAGCTAAAGCAATGAAACGTGTTGACCTCATCCTCAGTGAGCGGGAACTGGACGAAGTGATCAAGGTGATTGATTCCTCCGGCGCTCCGGGTTATTCGGTGATGCGCCATGTCACCGGCAAGGGCCCCCATGGCATGGTTTCGGATTCGATGGATTTCAGTGGGCTGGGCGCCAATGCCCACGTGATCATTTACTGCGAAAGTGAAGTGCTCAGCCGTTTGCGCGAGGGCGTGCAGCCCCTCCTCGACTACTACGGCGGCGTGGCCTTTGTGGCCGATGCCCATCCCCTCTAGGGGCCATGCCTCGATATGGCTGCAAGTGCAGCAGCTGTTGGGACAGCCCTTAATCCGTCCGTGGCGGCATGGCTTGCCTAGGGGCCCAAAGCCAAGCCCCCAGGGCAAGCCGCCATTGGCTTTGCCCTGGGGGCTTTTGGCTTGGGGGGATCGCTCTAATGCTTGCCCTGACTGGGTTCTGCAAGGGTTGGGCGACGTTTGGCCAGCCCAGGCCAGCGGCCCGAAAAGCAATCCACAACGTTTTGTGTGGGATTGATCAGGGTTGCTTATCTGTAGCCCTGAGGACGGTGATGGTGCCAGATGTCCAGAAAGCTTGACGTAGGGAAGGCTTGGCGAGCATGGTTGCAAACGAACATTCCACCCCCCTCCTCCAGGAGCAGGTAATGGCAAACGAAACCATGGGCATCGCCCTCGGCATGATCGAAACCCGGGGTCTAGTCCCCGCCATCGAGGCAGCCGACGCCATGACGAAGGCCGCTGAAGTCCGCCTTATTGGGCGTGAATTCGTCGGTGGCGGTTACGTGACGGTGTTGGTCCGTGGCGAAACCGGCGCTGTCAACGCTGCAGTGCGCGCTGGCGCCGACGCCTGCGAACGGGTTGGTGACGGCCTAGTGGCCGCCCACATCATCGCCCGCCCCCACCGGGAAGTCGAACCTGCTCTTGGTAGCAGCTCCGGCTTCGTTGGTGCGAAGGACTGAGGTCTGACGCGCGACCCGAGCGGCCGCTCTCACCTCTAACCCTTCCCCCCCGATCCACTGGAGATTCCCCATGAGCAAGAAGTACGACGCTGGGGTTAAGGAGTACCGCGACACCTATTGGACTCCTGACTACGTTCCCCTCGATTCCGACCTGCTGGCGTGCTTTAAGTGCACCGGCCAGGACGGTGTGCCCAAGGAAGAAGTGGCTGCCGCCGTGGCTGCCGAATCGTCCACCGGCACCTGGTCCACCGTGTGGTCCGAGCTCCTCACCGACCTCGACTTCTACAAGGGCCGTTGCTACCGCATTGAAGACGTCCCCGGTGACAAGGAGGCCTTCTACGCCTTCATCGCCTATCCCCTCGACCTGTTCGAAGAGGGATCGATCACCAACGTGCTGACCTCCCTGGTCGGCAACGTCTTCGGCTTCAAGGCCCTGCGCCACCTGCGCCTCGAAGACATCCGCTTCCCGCTCGCCTTCATCAAGACCTGCGGTGGCCCCCCCAACGGCATCCAGGTCGAGCGCGACCGGATGAGCAAGTACGGCCGGCCCCTGCTCGGTTGCACGATCAAGCCCAAGCTCGGCCTTTCCGGCAAGAACTACGGCCGGGTGGTGTACGAGTGCCTGCGCGGCGGTCTTGACTTCACCAAGGACGACGAAAACATCAACTCCCAGCCATTCCAGCGCTGGCAGAACCGTTTCGAGTTCGTGGCCGAAGCTGTCAAGATCTCTGAACAGGAAACCGGCGAGCGCAAGGGCCACTACCTCAATTGCACCGCCAACACTCCTGAGGAGATGTATGAGCGCGCTGAGTTCGCTAAGGAACTCAACCAGCCCATCATCATGCACGACTACATCACCGGTGGCTTCACGGCCAACACCGGTCTTGCCAAGTGGTGCCGTAAGAACGGGATGCTGCTGCACATTCACCGTGCCATGCACGCCGTGATTGACCGCCATCCCAAGCACGGCATCCACTTCCGCGTGCTCGCCAAGTGCCTGCGCCTCTCCGGTGGTGACCAGCTGCACACCGGCACGGTGGTCGGCAAGCTCGAAGGTGATCGTCAGACCACCCTCGGCTACATCGACCAACTGCGCGAATCCTTCGTTCCCGAAGATCGCACCCGCGGTAACTTCTTCGATCAGGACTGGGGCTCCATGCCCGGCGTCTTCGCCGTGGCGTCTGGTGGCATCCACGTGTGGCACATGCCCGCCCTGGTTAGCATCTTCGGCGACGATTCCGTGCTCCAGTTCGGTGGTGGTACCCACGGTCACCCCTGGGGTTCCGCTGCTGGCGCTGCCGCCAACCGGGTCGCCCTCGAAGCCTGCGTCAAGGCCCGTAACGCCGGTCGTGAAATCGAGCGCGAAGGCCGCGACATCCTGCTTGAGGCTGGTAAGCACAGCCCCGAGCTGGCGATTGCCCTCGAGACCTGGAAGGAGATCAAGTTCGAGTTCGACACCGTCGACAAGCTCGACGTCGCCTGATTAGCGGTGAACGATTGGGCGGGACCAGCCTTTGCTGGTTTCCCCAATCATCACCATCGACTCGACCGTTCCATCCCATCCCCCAAGGATCCCCATGCCCTTCAAGAGCACCGTGGGTGACTATCAAACAGTCGCCACCCTGGAGACATTCGGCTTTCTGCCGCCTTTCACCCAGGACGAGATCTACGATCAAATCGCTTACATCATTGCCCAGGGCTGGAGCCCTGTGGTTGAGCACGTTCACCCCAGCCGTTCAATGTCCATTTATTGGTCCTATTGGAAGCTGCCCTTCTTCGGTGAGAAGGATCTCGGTGTGATCGTCAACGAATTGGAAGCCTGTCATCGGGCCTATCCCGATCACCACGTGCGTCTGGTGGGCTACGACGCCTACACCCAGAGCCAGGGCTCTTGCTTCGTGGTTTTCGAAGCCCGCTGATCAGCGATTTGATCTGGGGTTTCGGTGATTCACCGGGCCCCACCCTTTTTTCTGCAGCGCAGCCCCCTGGCTCCTTGGCCCCCCAGTGATCTGGGCCGGCCCAGGTCGTTCCAGGCAGGGCCCATGCCTGCACCCCTATTTAGACCTTCCTTTCGTCGGGCGGACATGGCCAGTACATCCAGTCGTGAAGCAGCTCTGGAACGCCGTAGGGCCCTAACGACTGGCGGCAAAAAAGCCGTCAGTCGTTACTCCCAGGCCCCCAGCCGCGTGCGCTCGGCCAGCGATGCCAAGCCCTCCCGCACCAATGGGCCTGCGGTGGACTCGGTTCTGGCTGCTGAAATCAGTCGCCCCGCGGGTCGTCCCCAGGCCAGCCGGTCCTTGGCCGCGCCTAGCCAAGGCGTGCACCGCAGTGCCGCCAAGCCGGTGTCGAACCCAAGCCGTGAGTTGGGTCGGGCCCGCCGTGAAGCCCTCAGCAAGCGGGGCAAACGGGCGGAAACCTCCCGGGATCGCACCCGCACCGATGTCGCCAAGGCCCCGGCAGCAGCGCCTGCCCCCGCTGGCACGACAGAGCACAAGTGCAAGTGCCAAGACACCGGGTCCCCAGCCGCCCATACCAGCACCCCTTCGTTGTCCCTTTCCAGCGCCCGGGCCAGTGGCCGCAGCAGCTCCAGCTTGGGCAATGGCAGCGCCGCCACCGCCAGCCGCACCAGCACGAGGAAGGCAACAGCCCTGTACAACCCCAGTCGTTCCCTGGCGTTGGCCCGTCGTCAGGCCCTCAGTAAGCGCGGCAAATTGGCCAACAGTGATTCGAGCCGGGGCTCTGCCGCCGCCGTGCGTCTCAGCCATCCCGACCTCTCCACCCGGGAGTTGGCCCAGAAGGTGCGCGAACTGAAGAGCAAGGCCGGTTCGGCTGGAACCCCCCGTAGTGGAGGCACGCGCCCCAGTGGCCCCAATCGCAATGGGGCCAAGACCGCTGCCGCCGCCGAAGCCTCCTTGAAAGTGGGCGTTAGCGAAACCCTCAGTGGCCAGGTGGTGACCGGCACCCAGGCCAACCGCTCGACCAAAACCACCGGCAACGAGGCAGCCACCTGCCGTGAGATCACCGGCACCGAGTACATGGGCGCCGAAATCTTCCGCACCTTCTGCCAGAGCGAGCCGGGCCCCTCCCAGCCCGCCAAGGTGCGCGTCACCGCCACCAGCCACGGCAACTGGGTCACCGGCAATGAGGTGGGTCGCTCCGAAAAGGTGACCGGCGATGAGCCCGGCACCTGCAAATCCGTCACCGGCACCGAATACATCTCGGCTAACCAGTCCGCTGCCTATTGCGGAGGCGTGGTGCCTTCCCCCCGCAAGGTGGCCCACAGCCAGACCCAGGGCGGCCGCTCCGTCTCTGGCGTGATGGTGGGACGCTCCGAAAAGGTGACCGGCGATGAGGCCGGCTCCGGCCTGCAGCTCACGGGCGACCAGTACCTCGGCAATGAGCCCCCCGTCGGAGGCCGGGCTGCGGCCAAGGTTGACAGCTTCAACACCCTGCGCGGTACCGGCATCACCGGCACCAGCGTCGGCCGCAGCGAGCGGGTCACCGGCGATGAGCCCGGTAGCTGCCGCCTAGTGACCGGCGATGAATACGTCGGCAGCCAGCAGTACGACCGTTTCTGCGGCACCCGGCCTGCCCCCGAGGCGGCGAAGGTGGGCTTCAGCGTCACCAATAAGGCCCAGGTGGTGAGCGGCACCCGCACCGGCCGCTCCGAAAACGTCACCGGCAATGAGCCCGGCACCTGCAAGCTTGTGACTGGCACCCCCTACGCCGGCATGGACCAGGCCGACGATTGGTGCTCCTCTGGCCAGGCCAAGGCGATGCGCCAACGCACCCCTGCCCGCGCCGGCACCCCCGGCCCCCGGCTCAGCGGCCAGCAGCCTGGTATCGGTGGCGTGATGACCGGTGGTAGCCGCGGCGCCTGCGAAAACGTCACCGGCACCCCGTACATCGGTGGTGACCAGTTTGTGAACGCCAACTGCGCCCCGGTTGAAAGCCACCAGCCCGATTTTCCCCAACCGCTCACCAGTGCCCCCTGGCAGCAGTTCAGCGTCCAATCGCCCGTCCGCGCCGCCAGCGGCAAGCGCGATACCGGCGGGTCGGTGACGGGCAGCAGCTACGAACTGGGTGGAGGACGGGTTACCGGCCCTTTTGACCTGGCCGGTGACATGGTCACCGGCACCGAGGAGTTCCGTTTTGATCGCGGCGGCGCCCAACTGGGCCGCCTCCAATCCCCCGCCCGGGCCCGGTTAGCCAACGCCGAACCCCAGCAGGTGCCCCTCGTCGGCGAGGCTGAGGAGGGTCGTCCCGCCTCCCGCGTTACGGGGGAAGGTATTTCAGCTGGCTTAAAAATCACTGGCGATGATTGGGATCGGGGCGATCGCGTCACCGGCACCGAAGGCAGGTCAGCCCGCCGTCGCAACCCCACCCGTACGGGGCAAATGTCCGCCATGCCGGGCACCCAGCCCAAGCGCAATGAGGAGGTGGCCCAGCCGGTTAGCCGTGTTACCGGATCCAGTGGAAACACCGACAAGGGTTCCCTGATCACGGTGTCCGGCGGCGCTAGGGGCTGAGCGTCATGCCTCCCCGCCGCAGAGCTCCTGCCCCCCCCAGACCGCAAGCACCGACGGCCCCCCGTCGTCGCCCTGGGCCTTCGGGTTCGCTGCCCAATTCAGATCTGGGCGCCACCGGCGGTTGGACTGGGACCAATCCGTCCCTGGAGTCTGGCCAGTCCCTCAACTCTCGCCTAGCCGATCGGGGCCGCCGCGGTGCGAGTGCGCCGCTCCATCCCCTCAGCAATGCCGCGGTGAACGCCTGCCTGCTCAACTACGACCAGCGCACCAAGGCTTCGTTTGACCGGATTGTGCCGGTGCTCAAGCGTCTGTCGGCCCTCCAGCACGAGCCGGATTTTGTCGCCCAGGCCCAACAGTTGGCCCAGGCAGAGCTCGGCTATGAATTACCGCTGCCGATTTTGGAATCGGCCTGGGTCACCCAGCTGGACATGCGCACCCTGTTTGCCTGGTGTGTGTTTGAGGCCTATGGCCAGGCCAGCCGCAGTTTCTTTGGTTCCGATCCCCTCGGCGGTCACCAGGGCAGCCAGGCCGCTGAGGCTTTTAACCATTTCTTGCTCGAGTGTGGTTTCCACCTCCTTGATGTCACCCCCTGCGCCGATGGCCGCCTGGCCCATGCCATCGGCTACGCCCTGAGGATTCCTTACAGCAGCGTGCGCCGCCGGCCCCATGCAGGCGCCATGTTTGATATCCAAAATACGGTGAATCGCTGGGTCAAAACCGAGCATGGTCGATACCGCGAAGCTAAACCCAACCCTGCCCAGGCAGATACTCGCTACCTCAAGGTAGTGGTGTATCACTTCAGTTCCTTAGATCCCCAGCACGAAGGCTGCGCCGCCCATGCCAGTGATGACGGCGCTGCGGCTTCGGGCGGACTGGGTTGCCTGCAGGATTTTCGCGCTGCCATTGAAAACAGCTTTTGCTGTGGTGCTTCCGTCGATCTGTTGCTGATCGGCCTCGACACCGACACCGATGCGATCCGGGTGCATGTGCCCGGTCTCGATGGCAGCACCAACCTCGATCGTTGGCTGGACGCCCAGGTGGCCTATGACGCCACGGTCCAGTTGCCTGCCGCCCAGGGCCGGGCCCACCTCTTGGACCTGGTGACGCAGGCGGCTGCCTCCACCCCCGATCCCGGCATGGTCAAGCTGGTGGCCAGGTTGCTCGAGCACAACATCTCCCAGATCGACTACGTGCGGCAGTTCCATGGCGGCTCCTACGCTGATGCCGGCCATGCCGAACGCTTTATCGGCGTGGGAATCGGTTTCAAGGAGATTCATCTGCGTAATCTTACCTATTTCGCCTATCTCGATACCCTGGAGGAAGGCGCAGCCGACCTGGATGTGGGCGTCAAGATCTTTAAGGGGCTCAATGGATCCCGCGGTTTGCCGATACCGGTTGTGGTGCGTTTCGACTACCGCAGCAGTGTGCCGGGGGCCCGCGAGCGGGCGATTCATCGCTGTGAGAGATTGCAACAGGCGATTGGCGTGCGCTACGCCGACCTCTGCCGGGACGGTCTGCTCCATACTCTGTTGACGATCCGCGACCACGATCGGGATTCCCCGACTGAAGCGGTGGGATCGTCGATCACATTCGCCACGGGAGGGGGCCACTGAGATGCTGATTTGCAAGGTCGTCAAACCTTTGGTTTCCACCAATCGCATCCCTGATTTTGAGCATAAGCATCTTCAAGTTGTGCTCGATGGCAGCACCCAGAAGGTTGCTGTTGATGCGGTGGGTTGCATCCCTGGCGATTGGGTGATCTGCGTGGGCAGTTCGGCTGCCCGTGAAGCCGCAGGCAGTAAGTCCTATCCCAGTGATCTCACCATTGTCGGCATCATTGACCATTGGGATCCCGAGGCGGCCAAGGCTGCTGCTGCCGGTCCCCCGGCGCCTAGCCCGGCCACTCCTTTGGGTGGTGGCCAAGCATCGGTCGTTGGCCAGTCATCGACTGGAGGGACGACACGCTGATGGAAATCATGCAGGTCACCGGGTCCCTTGTTTGCAGCCACCGAGTGGGCGGTTTGGGCCACATGCAGCTGCGGGTGCTGCGCACCCCTAAGGGCAAGTTGAACGTGGCGGTGGACCCGGTGGGGGCGGCACCTGGGAATTGGGTGTTCACCGCCAGCGGCTCTGCCGCCCGCTTTGCCTGCGGTAACCCTGAGATCTTCACCGATCTCACCATCGGCGGCATCATCGACCACTGGTCGCCGGACGGATGAGGCCTAGGGGCCCTGCCCCCAGCTTTCCCTTCCGCGTCCTGTTCTCCCCTGCCATGGCCTCCTCCACCCCCCCCGTTCCCAGCCCTAAAGGCACGAGCACCCCTGCCGATTCGGCAGCGAAGGCAGTAGCGGCCGCCGCCGCTGCCTCGCCAGGGGCCTCCAAGCCCCCGGCGGTCCCTGGCACGCCCACTGTCGCCTCGGTGGCTTCGGCACCTGGGGTGACCGCGGCTACCGTCGTTCCTACGGCGGTTCCCAAGGCGCCGGCCCCGGCACCCCTGCCGAGTCCGGGGGCGACCATCCCGGTGGTGGCCCCCGCGGTGAGTAGCAGCTCACCGGTGCGCTCCGGCAGTCGCCAGGCGCCAAGCCGGGCCGCCAGCAGCCGTTCGGCCCCCAGCCGCGCGGTGCCCAGTCGGGCCAGCAGCAGCCGTGCCAGTGGCGGCCGCTCCAATAAGTCCGCCCCTGCCTCAACTGGCTCCAGTCGCTCCGGCGGCGGCAGCAACACCCCTTCCACCTCCCCTTCCTCCAACACCATGGCTTCTCCCATTCAGGGCATCGCCCTCGGCATGATCGAAACCCGTGGCCTGGTGCCTGCGATCGAAGCGGCTGATGCCATGACCAAGGCTGCCGAAGTCACCCTCGTCTCTAGGGAATTCGTGGGTGGCGGCTACGTCACCGTGATGGTTCGCGGCGAAACGGGTGCCGTTAACGCGGCCGTGCGTGCTGGCGCCGATGCCTGTGAGCGCGTGGGCGATGGCCTAGTGGCCGCCCACATCATTGCCCGCCCCCACAATGAGCTCGAGCCCATGCTCGCCAGCGTCGATTCCATCCGTCGCAGCTGATGGCCAACGCTGGCACCCATCCGCGCGTCCTGGGCTATCTGGGCCGCGCCCTGAGCCTGGAGCTCTCGGCGGTGCAGCAGTACATGACCCAGGCCTCCCTGGTGGAGCTCTGGGGTCTAGCTGAGGCGGCCGAGCGATTTCGACACGAAACCGTGGAGGAAATGCAACACGCCGAGCGCATTGTTAAGCAAATGCTGGCTCTCGGGGTGGCTCCAGCCGCCTCCCAGTTGCGGCCCGTGACCCACGCGGCCGATCTGGAGGGCTTGTTGCGTCATAACAGTGTGCTGGAGCAGGACCTGATCCACCATTACGACGATGCCCTGCGCTTCTGTCTATTGGTGGGGGATCGGCAGAATGGCGCCTTTTTTCAGGCCCTCCTGGAGGACGAACAGCACCATGGCGAGGAGCTGATGCAGTGGCTGCGCCAGCTGAGCGGGGCATCCTCCCTTGCTAACCAACGGGTCACCTTCTGAGGGGACCTGACCCTGGCCTTAGTGGGCCGAGTCCCGTCTGGGGCTCGGCAGTTGCTTGCTGGGCCGCCTAGATTCCGCCGCCAGCCGCGTCCTTGCGGCGGCCTGCTTTCCCTTTCCCCTTGACCGCAGCCCTTCCCCTGCCGATCCAGCTGGTCTGGTTGATCCCCGTGTACGGCTTCAGCGGTGTGCTGTTGTCGCTGCCATGGGCCACCGGCTGGTTCAAGCGCAATGGTCCTAGGCCTGCGGCCTACCTCAATTTGCTAGTCACCCTGCTGGCTTTTGCCCACGGCAGCCTGGTGACCCTGGAAATCTGGCAACGGGGCGCCCAGCACCTCAGTTTCAACTGGTTTTCCGCGGCCGATCTGCACCTGGCGATCGGTTTTGATTTGTCGCTCACCAACCTGGCCGCCCTCGAATTGGTCACGTTGCTGAGCCTGCTGGCCCAGTTTTTTGCCCTGGGTTATCTCGATAAGGAATGGTCCCTGGCCCGCTTCTATGCGTTGGTGGGTTTCTTTGAAGGTGCCCTAAGTGGGCTTGTGCTGAGCAGCAATCTGTTCATGAGCTATTTCCTGCTGGAGATGCTCACCCTTTCCACCTATCTGTTGGTGGGGTTCTGGTATGCCCAACCCCTGGTGGTAACCGCAGCCCGCGACGCCTTTCTCACCAAGCGGGTGGGCGATGTGTTGCTGCTGATGGGGGTGGTGTCCCTCTCGGCCCTGGCCGGCTCGATGGAGTTCAGCGATCTCTACCGCTGGGCCGCCCATGCCCAGGACCCTTCCCAGACCCAGGGTCCGTTGGCCCCCCTGGTGGGCAGCCTGATCGGCCTGGCCCTGATTGCCGGCCCCATGGGCAAGTGCGCCCAGTTCCCCATGCACCTCTGGCTGGATGAGGCCATGGAGGGCCCCAACCCGGCCTCGATCCTGCGCAATTCGGTGGTCGTGACCTCTGGAGCCTTGGTGTTGCTCAAGCTGATGCCCTTGCTGCCCCTCTCGCCGATGGCCACCACCGGCCTGTTGGTGGTGGGCACGATCAGTGCGATCGCCGGCGCCCTGGTTGCCCTAGCCCAGGTGGATCTCAAGCGGGCCTTTTCTTATTCCACCACCTCCTATCTGGGTTTGGTTTTTATCGCCATCGCCCTGCAGCAACCGGCCATAGCCCTGTTGCTCCTGCTCTCCCATGGCCTGGCCAAGGCCCTGTTGTTTATGAGCGTGGGCAGTGTGATTGCCACTACCAACTGCCAGGACCTCACCGAGCTAGGGGGGCTAGGCAATCGCATGCCCGCCACCACGGTGGCCTTTTTGGTGGCGGGGGCTGGCTTGGTGGGCCTGCTGCCCTTGGGCTGCTACTGGTGTTTTGGCCTCGGTGTGCAGGCGATCTGGCAGGCCCATCCCCTCTTTGCCGGGGTGATCTTGCTCACTAACCTGCTCACGGCCTTGAACCTCACGCGGGTGTTCCGTTCGGTGTTTCTGGGATCGGCCATGCCCAAAACCAAGCGGGCCCCCGAGGTGAATTGGCTGATGGCCCTGCCCATGGTCAGCCTCACCGTATTGGTGCTGGTCACCCCATTGCTGATGGCCACCATTGATCCAGTGCCTGGCATTGGCGCCTTCTCCCTGCCAGTTGCCCTCTCCGTGGCCGGATCCGGCCTGCTGGGAGTGGGTATTGGTAGCCAGATCAGCCTCGATCGGTTCTGGTCCCGCTCTATCTTGCAACCCCTGCGGGGCCTCCAGGATCTGCTGGCCCTAGATTTTTACACTGAAAAGATTTATCGGTCCACGATTGTGGCCTTTGTGGCAGGACTAGCCCAGTTCACGAACGCCATCGATCGCCAAGTTGTTAACGGCGTGGTCAATGGCATCGGTCGATTGTCGTTGCAAAGCGCTGAAAATCTCAAGCTCAGTGTCAGCGGCCAGCTGCAGAGCTACGTGCTCACCGTGGTGATTGCCATCGTGGTGTTGCTCAGTTCCCTCACCTGGATTGTGGGTGAGGTGGTTCGCTGATGACGAGCTCTGTTCTGATGGCCTTTCCCTGGCTGAGCCTGTTGCTCGCCATTCCCTTCCTGGGAACCTTCGCCCTGTTGCTCTGGCCTGGGGAACCGAGCCCGGGCCGCCTGCGGGGCATCACGATTGCGATCTTGGCGGCCCAGTTGGTTGCCAGCCTCGCCCTGTTGCTTGTCTTTGATCCCCAGCGAGCGGGCATGCAACTGGAAGAGATCCACAGCTGGGTGCCGAGCATTGGTCTCAACTACCAGTTGGGGGTGGATGGGCTCTCCTTGCCCCTGGTCTTGATCAATGCGGCACTCACCCTGGTGGCGGCAGTCTGCACCCGGGATTTCAGCAAACGTCCGAGGATCTATTTCTCGATGTTGCTGTTGATTAGTGGGGCGGTGAATGGGGCCTTTCTGGCTGAAAATCTGCTGCTCTTCTTCCTGTTCTATGAGCTTGAACTGATCCCCCTCTGGCTGTTGATCTCGATCTGGGGCGGCACGGAGCGCGCCTATGCCGCCACCAAGTTCCTGATCTTCACGGCTGTCTCGGGCATGTTGATCCTCGGGGCGTTTCTGGGCCTGGCCCTGTTCACCGGCACGGTCGATTTCAGCCTTACACCGATCACCAGCGACCGGCTAGCCATGGGCAGCCAGATCGTGCTGCTGTCGGCCCTGCTGGTGGGCTTTGGCATCAAATTGCCGTTAGTTCCCTTCCATACCTGGCTGCCCGACGCCCACACCCAAGCGTCGACGCCCGTTTCCGTGTTGTTGGCCGGGGTGTTGTTGAAGCTGGGCACCTACGGGATCCTGCGCTTTGGCATGGGTCTGTTCCCCGAGGCCTGGGCCCAGCTGGCGCCTGGGCTAGCGATCTGGGCTGCCATTTCGGTTGTGTATGGCTCCCTGGCGGCGATCGCCCAGCGGGACATGAAACGGATGGTGGCCTATAGCTCCGTGGGTCATATGGGCTATGTGCTGCTAGCTGGGGCAGCGGCCACGCCGGTGGCCCTGCTGGGGGCCGAATTCCAGATGGTCAGCCACGGTCTGATCTCGGCGCTGCTGTTCCTGTTGGTGGGAACCGTGTATCGAAAAACAGGCACCCGGGACCTCGATGTCCTGCGGGGGCTGCTCAATCCGGAGCGGGGTCTCCCCTTTACGGGCACCTTGATGATTCTCGGCGTGATGGCCAGTGCCGGCCTGCCTGGCATGGTTGGATTTATCGCCGAGTTCCTGGTCTTCCGTGGCAGTCTTTTGGCCTATCCGATCGCCACCTTGCTTTGCATGGTGGGTTCAGGTTTGACGGCCGTGTATTTCCTGCTGCTTGTGAACCGCGTTTTCTTTGGTCGGTTGGCGATCACCCCCGCCAGTGACAATCCTGTTGAGGACGCGCGCCTGGACATTCAACTGGTGCCAGTGGCTCCCCGGGAAACCCTGCCGGCCCTCGCCCTGGCCCTAGGGGTGCTGGCCCTGGGCCTGTTTCCAGCGCTCCTGGGCCACTGGAGTGAGGCCACTACCACCGCCATGGCCCAGTTGCCGGCGTTGGTATCGGCAACGACGGTAGGGAGCCTGGGCTGATGCCAGTCATTTCTGCCGATCTCACCTTCCGGGGCGACATGCCTTCGGCAGCGGAACTGGAACGCCGCTTGCTGGCTGGCGAGACCCTGCTTGCGGAAACCTCCGACCATGTCTTGGAAGTGGTGGGGGTGCTGGAGAGTTATGGGGAGGTTCTTGATGCCTACAGCCGTAACCTGATTTATCAGGCCGAACAGCAATTTCTCAACCCCTTTCCAGTTTTTAAGTTCCTTGATGGCAACTTGAGCCCAGCTAAAATCTGGCGCCATCTCAACCATGACCGCATCAATTTTGAGTACGCCGAATATTGCATGAAGGCCATGCTCTGGCATGGCACCGGTGGCCTCGATGCCTACCTTGATTCCCAGGCTTTCGCCGATCTTTGCGGCCAGGTCATCAAGGTCAAGCGCCGCAATGATCTGCTGTTGAGCCTGCTCGATCCCCTGTTTCGCCAGTTCCTGCCTGAGCTGATCCGCACTGCCGCCACCACCCATGCCCTGGGCCAGTTTTGGCGGGTCATGAGTGATCTGTTCATCGACCTTGCCGCCGCCGAGCGGGATGGGCGGGTGGCGACGATCGCCCAAGTGGTGGACTTCCTGAAGCAGGGCCTGGTGGCTGCGGCAGCCCAGCCAATCACCTACGCGGTGACGATCGACCAGCAGGCCTTCTGGGTGTTGCCACCCGAGGCCGGCCTCACCTTCCTGGCCGATGTGGCCGTTCCCTACGTCGAAGCAGTGTTTCTGCGGGGTATGCCCTTTCTGGGCACGGTCAGTTTTAACGCCCAGGCCCAGCAGATCTCGCCTGACCAGGGACAATTCGCCTACGGCGCCCTGTTCGCCGATCCCCTGCCCACCATGGGGGCTGGCATCCCCCCCAGCCTGTTGATGCAGGACATGTATCGCCATCTGCCGGCTGCGCTGCACGATTGGTACCTGCAGCGCAGCCGCGGCGAAGGCGATGTGCGCGTCAAGATCTGCGCCAGCTTCCAGAAGGCGATGTTCTGCGTCACCAATGCCGCCATCGCCGGCACCTTCGCCTATCCGCTCGGCAGCAGCGATCCCGAGGCCGAGGCCGCCAATCAGACCTATGCCCGCGCCTGGGCGAGCCGGCTTGCCCTGGCCCGCACCGATTGCCTCAGGGCCGCCTCCTGATTTCAAACCCCATACCCATGCCCATGAAGTTCTAAATTCAAGCCATGGAGCAGCCCTGGACCCAGCGACCCCGCCCCGATCGGCTTGAGCGTCGCATCGAATTCAGTGAGTACGAAGCCACCCGGGGCTTTTTGGAGCGCCTTAACACGCTCTCGGAGCAGCAAAGCCGCTTTCCCGATATCAGCTTTGGTCGCACCTATGTGAATATCACCCTGCGCGCCGAAGAGGAGGATGGCGCCATCGGTGAGGTCGATCAGGCCTTTGCGGCGGCGATCGATGGGTTGCTCTGATCCCGAGGGCATCGCGGACGCCATCAGCGACGACCTGACCCCGGTTGATCTCAAAGCCGCCTACGAAGGTGGCCATGTGAAGGAGGTGCTCGACCAGCTTGATCAGGAGTTGATCGGCCTGCGTCCGGTGAAAACCCGGATCCGGGAGATCGCCGCCCTGCTGGTGGTGGAGCGGGCCCGCAAGCAGGTGGGGCTGGCGACCACGGCCCCCAGCTTGCATATGTCGTTCACCGGTCGGCCGGGCACCGGCAAGACCACCGTGGCCGAGCGCATGTCCAAGATCCTGCATCGGCTTGGCTATGTGCGCAAGGGCCATGTGGTCACGGCCACCCGGGATGATCTGGTTGGCCAGTACATCGGCCACACGGCCCCCAAGACCCGGGAGATGCTGAAAAAGGCGATGGGTGGCGTGCTGTTTATTGATGAGGCCTATTACCTCTATCGCCCTGAAAATGAACGGGACTATGGCGCCGAGGCGATCGAGATCCTGCTCCAAGTCATGGAGGCAAACCGGGAGGATCTGGTGGTAATCTTTGCCGGCTACAAGGACCGGATGGATGTGTTTTATCAATCCAATCCCGGCCTCTCTTCCCGGGTGGCCAATCATATCGATTTCCCGGATTACAATGTTCCGGAGTTGCTAGCGATTGCAAAGCTAATCCTGGCAAAGGAAAACTACCGGCTCAGTGAAGAGGCCACGGTGGTTTTTGCGGAATATATTCAGCGGCGCATGTTGTTGCCCTTTTTTGCCAATGCCCGCTCGATCCGCAATGCCATTGATCGGGCCCGCATGCGCCAGGCCAATCGGCTTTTCAATGCCATGGCCGCGGGGCTCACCAAGCGGGACCTAATCACGATTGAGGCTGAAGACATCACGGCTAGCCGGGTGTTTGCTGGCGAGTTGGAGGGGCTAGATCCAAGTGCACCGTTGACAGACGAACCCGGTGCCAGAGATAGGGCAGGGCTATAGCTATGTTGTATTCATTAATGGCGTCAGAAGCTAAAACTTGTTTTAACCAGTGCGCCAAACTGGCTAAAGACTTGGTTCGATGGGGTGCTTTGTCCTAGGGGTCTGCTTAGATAGATTAAGGCAGGCGTCACAGTGATATTGTCGGAGATCTGTAGTTTGTACCACCATTCCCAGACGAAGTTACCGTCGTCAGGAATTGTAGAGCCTGTTAAGGCGGTGGCAAATGTGGGCTGGCCCACGGCCATGCCGAAATCATTGCCTTTGGCAAGGACATCTTTCCATTGCAGGCCTGCCATCCAGGATTGGCTTGCGCTAACGCTGCTCACAGGTTGCTCCCTTTGGTAAGAGGTGCTGTTGAAGCCCCAGCCGAGGCTGATTGAGGGCAGCCAGCCTGGCGATAAGGGCTGCCAGAAGCCACTGAGGCCAAAGGCATTGGTTGTGGCTTGGCTGTTCGTGTTACTTGTGCTCGTTTGGATCAATGGAGTGCTGCCTGAAATGGCTGTCCATGGCTGGATTTGGCTCCAAATCGCTGCCAGTCCCCACTGATTAGCTGCGTAGCCAATCTGAAGGCTTGTGCTTGCTCCAGAACTGTTGCTTCCTAGCCCTCCAGTGGTGTCCGAAGGATCGCCCTGGGCTGCTATGTTGCCACGGCTAGCGACATAGTTTGCGCTTACGCTATAACCATCTTGTTGCCACCAAAGACCAGCGCCTGTACCTAGATTTTTATTGTAGGCTGCTGGTGCACCGTTGAGCGTGAGTGCGTTGAGGATGGTGTCTGCCGGGTAGGCGCTTGGCCATAGGGCAAGCATGTCTTCCTGGCCGACACGGGGGCCAACTGTTGCTGTAAAGCCATGGCCCAAGGGCACTTGATAGTACAGTTTGTCGATCCCAATGATGTTGGCACCGGCATCTTCTTGAAAGGCCGTCTCAAGGGTGGAAAGACCAAGCCCTTCTGGAAAGCCACCAAAGGCGCTTGAACCAAAGTTGCCGGCTCGTAGGATGGTTTTGAGGAGGTCTTTACCGTTAAAGCTGGTGTCAAGGCTCAGCTGCAGGTCGTAGTTAAGGGTTGTTGCATTGGGCAGGTCGATTGGGCTTCCATCCCTCAGGTTGACGGTGTTTGCCTGCGTATTGATGGCATTGCCGCTGAAGATGTTCGCGCCAAGTACATAGGTGGCTTGCCCTGAAAGTTTCGTGGTTGTGGAAAATTGATTGGCGTCTAGCCTGCCGACCCGGGATGCGAGTCCATCGATGCGTCCTCTGAGAATCGCAAGTTCCTTTTCGAATTCCTTTGTCAGCGTCTTAAGTTGATCACTCGCCTCGGAGACGCGGTCTAGGCAGGCGTTCAATAAGGCGGCCGCTTCAAAGCGGGTGATTGCCTTCTTGCCCTCGAAGGTAATATTTGGATAGCCAGCCACGCAGCCATAGCGCTCTAAAAGATTTGAGAGTGATTGGTAGGCTCAGTCAGTTGGCTGAATATCCGTAAATTGTGTGATACTGGTTGGCTGTTTTTGGTTGGAGTATTTGCCTAGCTCCGCATTAGTGAGCGTGTCACAATTGCCGGGGCTGGCATGAAGAGCTATCAATGCCAGTGTTGCGCTGAAGTTAAGGAGCTTGATGGCCATTGTTGGGGTTGGTAGATGGTTTTGTGCGTGTGTGTTGCCCTAGCCTGGGACTACTGAATTGCTGCCCATTGCTGGCCTAGGCGGCGTTGGCCGGCCTGGTCACAGCGGCCCTTGAGGCCGTTGACGATTAGGCAGGTGTTGGCGGTGAGGGTGCCGACCAGGGAGCTAGCCCCGGTGGATTGGGGGCTTTCGGCCTTGGCCAGGCCATCGGCCACCAGCGGGGCTGGCGCGATCGGTACGCCGCTCAGGGTGCTGATCCGTTGCAGCGACTTGCTGGCGGGCAGGGTTTCGGCAAATAACGTTGTTACCTTGTCCCGCTTGAGCTGGGCCAGCACCGCTGCAAAGGCCTGGGGGCGCAGGCTCTGGCTGCTGCTGAGCGAGTCCACCACTGGCAATTCCCTAAGGCCGTAGGCCCGGGCCAGGCTGGCGAAGGCGCGGTGGCTAGTGGCCAGGGGGCTGGGCGGGGCCGGGATGGTGGCGAACTGCAGGCGGTTCCAGCGATCGAGCTGCTGCAGCACGGCCACCATGGCCGCCGCCCGGCTGGCAATGCGTTGGCTGGCTTGCGGTTTGAGGGTTTCGAGTTGCTGGGCCACCAGCCGCACCATGGCGCTCGCCTGGGCGGGGTCATGCCAAACATGGGGATCCCGGTCGCCATGGCCGTGGCCTTCTTCGCGGTGGCCTTCTTCCCGGGGGCCTTCTTCGGTGTGGCCTTCTTCGGGGTGGTTGTCGGCATCCGGCTTGGAGCGCTCCAGGCCCTCGCCGTGGGTCCCGGCTGGCTCCTCCAGCTTGGGGCTATTCGGCACGGCCCGCTCGGCCACGGCGACCGCCCGGGCTTGCTTTTCAAGGGCTGGGGTGAGGCCATAGCCATTGATCAGCACCAGTTGGGCTCCTTTGAGTTGCTGGCTTTGCTGGGGCGTGAGGTGGAACTGGTGGGGGTCGTCGCCGGGTTGGAGCAGGCAGGCCACCTGGAGGTCGCTGCCGGCGAGTCGCTGGCTGAGGTCGCAAAGCACCCCATCGGCGGCCACCACTTCTGGACCCCGGTTGGGGCCACAAGCCACCAGGGCCAGGGCCGGCCCCAGGGCTGCCAGGGCGAAGGCGGTCTGGGTGATACGCCGCAAAGGGGAGTGGAGCACGGGATCCATCACTGGGAAGCGGGAGCGGCAGCAGGAAAGCCCGCCGGTCTCGCCTCGAAATGATAACCGTTCTCGCTTTTCGGCCTGGCAGGGGCGCTAGGGGGCTTGCCGCTCCTGGCAGGTGCTGCAGAGGCCAAAAAACTCCAGGGTGTGGAACAGCAACCGGAAGCCGGAGGCCTGCTCGCCATGGAGGTGCACCTCGGGCATGGGGCATTGCTCCAGCAGGGTGGTGGCTCCGCAGTCGACGCAGGTGAGGTGGTGCTCATCCCGCTCGGTGGGGGCATAGAGCGCCTCGCCGTTGGGCAGTTGGCGGCAGCGCACCAGGTCCTTTTGCTGCAGCAGGCGCAAATGGCGATACACCGTGGCCAGGCCCATGGGCAGCTCGCTCTGGCGCAACAGGGCATGGACCTGTTGGCCCGTGAGTTCCGTGTCCGCTTGAAGCAGTTGCTCCAGCAGCCGTTCCTGCTTGTCCTTGAGGCCTGCTGCGGCGACCGGAGGGGCCATGGCCTGGCGTGGAAGACCCCGTGATCCTATGCAGCCCTTTTCAGCCTCCAAGCCCTGGTCTGCAGGCCGCAGGGCCGGCCTGACTTAGAAGGGATGGTACGGGGGCCTGCAGGCAACGCAGTGATGGGCGTGGACAAGCTCGGCACCATGTGGGCGGTCTTTCAGGGCTTGGTGATTGAGGCCCTGCCCTTTCTGCTCATCGGTGTCGTGATTGCCTCCCTGGCCCGCTGGCTCAGTCCGGGGGGGCGCTGGCTGCAGCGCTTGCCGGCCCATCCCCTGCTGGGCCCCCTCACCGGGGCGGCCCTGGGCTTTGCCCTGCCGGCCTGTGAATGTGGCAACGTGCCCGTGGCCCGGCGTCTGCTGGCGGGGGGAGCACCCCTGGCCACGGCCCTCGGCTTCCTGTTTGCTGCGCCGGTGCTCAATCCGATCGTGTTGGCCAGCACCTGGGCCGCCTTCCCAGACCAACCCTGGCTACTGGCCGCCCGGCCCCTGGGGGCCCTGGCCATTGCGATGGTGCTGACCTTGCTTTTAAGGCTCCTGCCCGAGCAGGACCTGCTCACCGCCGAGCTGCTCGCCGAGCGACGCTTGAATCAACCGTTGGCTGAGGTCTCCCTGTTGCAGCGCGGCACCGGGCTCCTAGGCCAGCGGCTGCCCCGGCCTGGGGCCGTGAAGCGGCTGCCGGCGTCCGAGGCCCTGGGCCATGGGGTGCGGGAATTTCTCAATCTGGCGTCCCTCCTCGTGTTGGGCTGTGCCATCGCCGCGATGGTCCAAACCCTGCTGCCCCGCAGCTGGTTGCTGGCCGTGGGCGATGCGCCCACCCTCTCGATCCTGAGCCTGATGCTCCTGGCCGTGGTGGTGTCGGTCTGCTCCAGCGTTGATGCGTTCCTGGCCTTGGCGTTTGCCGCCCATGTCACCCCGGGGGCCCTGCTGGCCTTTCTGCTGCTGGGGCCCGTGATTGACCTCAAATCGCTCAGCCTCTTTGGCCTCCTGCTGCGGCCCCGCGCCCTGGGACTCACGGTGGCGGGCACTGCCCTGGTGGTGCTGCTGATCGGCCAGTGGATCAACCTTTGGAAGCTTTAACCATGGCCATGGGCTGGCGTTCGCTTTGTTTGGGCCTTTGGGGGGGGGTGCTCTTGATCAGTTTCAGCACGGGCCGCCTCAATCTGCTGGTGCGGGCCCCTTTCCATGGCGCCATCGTGGTCACGGGAGTGCTGCTCCTGGGGCTGGCGATCCTGGACTGGCGGGGCCGCCTTAGCCGCTCCGCCCCACGCAGGCGGGAGGCCGCCAGTTGGCTGTTGGCGGCCCTGGTGGCCATCGCCATGGTGTTGATCCCGCCCCAACCCTCCTTCTCAGATCTGGCAGCCAACCGCAGCGGCGAGCCCTTGGCCCCTGAGGAACTCAGCTTTGTGCTGCCCCCAGCCCAGCGCAGCCTCACCGACTGGGTGCGTTTGCTGGTGCTGGAACCGGATCCCCGTCTCTATGAAGGGGATCCCGTGCGCATCCAGGGCTTTGTGCTGCCGATGGCCGAGGGGCCGCCCCAGTTAGCGAGGTTGCTGGTGCGCTGCTGCATCGCCGATGCCACCCCCATCGCCCTACCGGTGCGCTGGCCCCAATCCGGGCCGCCGCCCCAGACCGACCAATGGCTGGCCATTGAGGGCGTCATGGGCGTGGAGACGCGCGCCGGCCAGGTCCGCAGCCTGGTCATCCCCAGCCGGATTGTGCCGATTGCCAGGCCCGCTCGCCCCTTCGAAGCATGAAACCCTGGCCTTGGCTGCTGGCTGCTGCGGGTCTGTTGGGCCTGGTTCAGCAGCAGATCCTGCTGCGGCGTCCGCCCCGCCTGGTGCGGGTTCAGCCTGCCCTGGCCAGTTCCGGCCCCGGGGCCCTGGACCTGCGCTTCAGCCGTCCGATGGACCGGGCCAGCCTGCAACGTGGCAGCGTTTTGGCGCCGCAGTTAGCCCACAGCTGGCTGGGCGACGGCCATACCTTGCGACTGTTGCTCGGCCCCACGGGCCCGCTGGACGGGCCCATCAGCCTCAAGGTGGCGGGCCGCGATCAGCGCCAGGTGGCCATGGTCCCCCAGCTTTGGCGTTGGGATCCCCGTCCCAGGATCGTGGCGGTCGTGCCGCTGGGGGCTGGTGACCAGCTCCAGCTGCAACAGCATGACGGCCGTTGGCAGGCGCTCAGCCCAATCTGGCCCTCGATTTCCGGCCTGGAGGTGCTGGCCGATGGCTCGGGAGTGGTGCTGGCCGCCGCCGATTGTCAGGGGCGCGTGCAGGTCTGGCGGGTGCCGCTGCAGCAACGCAACCTGGCAGAGCCGGGCCAGGGGTTGGCCGAGCCCCGACCGGGCCCGCTCGATCGCTTGTCGAGCCAGCCCCTGCTGTTTGCCTATTTGAGTAGCAACCAACAGGGAGAGCTGCTGATTCAAAGCTCCAGCGTGGCCTCTGGCCAGGCCCAAATCCAGCTCCGCGATGCCAGCGATCGTTCCAGGCCCTTGAGGCTGGACACCAGTGGCCCCATCCGGTTGGTCCCCCAGGGCGGCTCCCTGGTGGTGCCCCATCCGGAGGGCTTGATCTTGATGGGGCTACCGGGCCAGCCCCAGAACCGCCAAATGCTGCCTGGTAACCGCGATCTCAGTGCCTTCTGCCCGAGCGGTGGCCGGGCCCTCTTGGTGCACTACCGGCCCGATTTCACCCGGTCCTTGGAGCTGGTGGAGCCGGGGCAGCCGCCCCGCACCCTCTGGCAGGGCCGCGAGGGGGTGGCTGCGAGTGCCTGTGCCGGCAGGGGGCAACGGGTGTGGCTGCTGCTGGTTGATGGGGTAGGCCAACCCAGGCTGCAGCTGCTGGCCTTCAACCATGACGGTCAGATCCTGCAACGCAAGCAGCTGAAAGGCTGGGAATTCGAGCCGGGCACCAGCCTGGAGTTTGATCCCAGCCGCAATCAGTTGCTGCTGGCCCTGCGACCCCTTGGGGCCAGCCCCCCTGGGAGAGGGCCTCGGCCTGAAGCCAGGCCCGAGTCTGGGCGCCTGGCCGCGGTGCCCGCGCTGATCGATGGCACCAATTTGAGCTTGAAGCTGCTGGCCAAACCGATCCGCCAGGCGCACTGGTTGCCGGCCAAATAAGACCCGAATAAGACTATTTGCGTTTGCGCGAATCGATCTGCAGTAGGTCGCGCACCTGCTGCACCTGGCGGCCCAGCTGGGGATCGGCCGCCAGTTTTTTCTCGATCTGCTCCACCGCATACATCACGGTGGAGTGGTCCTTGCCGCCGAAGGCTTCGCCGATGCGCGGCAGGCTCAAGCTGGTGCCCTGGCGCATCAAATACATGCCCACCTGGCGGGCCTGGCTCACGGCCCGTTTGCGGCTGGGGCTGCGCATGTCTTCCACCGACACGCCAAACACTTCGGCCACCTTGGCGAGCACCTGCTGGGGGGTGACCGCCACTTCCACCCCGGTGGGATCGAGCATGGGCGCCACCGATTCCACCGTCATCGGCATGCCGGTGATTGAGGCGAAGGCCACGGCCCGGGTCAGGGCGCCTTCGAGTTCGCGGATGTTGGAGGTGAAGCGGCCGGCCAGGTATTGGATTAGGTCCCGAGGCAGGCTCATGCGCTCTTGCTCGGCCTTTTTGTGCAGGATCGCCATGCGGGTTTCCAGGTCTGGGGCCTGGATGTCGGCAATCAGGCCCATGGAGAAGCGGGAGATCAGCCGTTCCTGTAGCCGGGGAATCTGGCTGGGGGGACGGTCGCTGGCAATCACGATCTGGCGCCCGGCTTCGTGCAGGGCGTTGAAGGTGTGGAAGAACTCTTCCTGGGTGTATTCCTTGCCCTCGATGAATTGAATGTCGTCCACCAAGATCAAATCGGCAGCGCGGTAGCGATCGCGGAACGCCTGCATGCCGTCCTTACGGATCGCCTGGATTAGGTCGTTAGTGAAGGTTTCGGTAGACACATAGAACACCCGCGCCTGGGGGTCGATCTCGAGTCGGTAATGGCCGATTGCTTGCATCAGGTGGGTTTTGCCCAGGCCAACGCCGCCGCAGAGAAACAGGGGGTTGAACTCCCGGCCCGGGGCTTCGGCCACCGCCAGGGAGGCGGCATGGGCCATGCGGCTGTTCGGGCCCACCACGAAGCGGTTGAACACGTAGCGGGCGTTGAGGCCCGGAGCCAGCTTGCGCGGCGTTTCGCCGGTGGCGGTGGTGCCGTTGGCGGTGCCATTGGCCCGGTTGGCCTGGCCCGCACCGCCCCCCTGGCTGCGGCTCGATTCACCCGAGGGGCCGGCCCCCGTCGCGGCCACCGGGGGCAGCAGGGTGGCTGCTTCCTCATCGGGGGCGGTTTCAACCACCACGCTGATCGGCCGGCCGGCCAGCTCACTGGCTACCGCCGCGATCGTGTCCAGGTAGTTCTTGCGCAGCCAGCCGCAGGCAAAGGCGTTGGGGGCGATCAACTGCAGCTGGTTGCCATCCAGGGCGGAGCAGCGGGCCGGCCGGATCCAGGTTTCAAAGGTGGGCTTGCTGAAATTGCCCTGCAGCGCTGCTTGAACCTGGTGCCAGAGCTCCTCTCCCTGCTGCACCGTTTGTCCGCCACCTGGGGTCCGAATATAGGCAGGGCCTAGGCGGCCAAATCGTCTTAGATAGGGCCCATCCGTTCGGGCCCATCCCACCCCCGCCATGGCAGCCCCCAAGCAGGCCCACCACCGCCGTCGCCCCACCCTGCGGCCCCTGGCTGGAGCGTTGCTGGGGCCGGTCGTGCTCGGATCGCTGCTGGTGGGTTGCACCACGATCACCCTGCCCAGTCTCCCCTCCCTGCCCGGCCAGCAAACGGCGGCCCAAAAGGTGCCGATTAGCGATGCCCCGCCCCAGGCCTCGCTGCAGCAGGGCAACAACTTTGTTGTCAATGCCGTCGATAAGGTCGGTCCCGCCGTGGTGCGGATCGACACGGTCAAGCGGGTGATCAACCCCCTCGGCGGCCTGTTCGGATCCGGACCCTCGGTGCAGCAGGAGCAGGGCCAGGGCTCCGGCTTTATCACCCGCTCCGATGGGGTGGTGCTCACCAATGCCCACGTGGTCGAGGGGGTCACTGGGGTGGGCGTCACCCTGCCCGATGGTCGCCGCTTTAGCGGCAAGGTGGTGGGAACCGATCCCGTCACCGACGTGGCCGTGGTCAAGCTGGCCGCCACGGGCTTGCCCGTGGCCCCGCTTGGTGATTCGAGCAAGGTGCGGCCCGGCCAGTGGGCGATTGCCATCGGCAACCCCCTGGGCCTCGATAACACGGTGACCCTGGGCATCATCAGCGCCGTGCACCGCACCAATGCCATCGGTGCCGGCCAGCGGGTGCCCTACCTGCAAACCGATGCCGCCGTTAACCCCGGCAATAGCGGTGGCCCCCTCATCAACGACCGGGGCCAGGTGATCGGCATCAATACGGCGATCCGCAAGGCTCCCGGAGCTGGCCTGAGCTTCGCGATCCCGATGGACCTGGCCCGGGAGGTGGCCGCCGAGATCCTGCAAAAGGGCCGCGCCTCCCATCCCTATATCGGTGTGCGCCTGCAGGCCCTTACCCCCGAGCTGGCCCGGGAAGTGAATGCCACCAATGCCGAGTGCCGGCTGCCAGAAACCAATGGAGTGGTGGTGGTTGAGGTGCTGAGGGGCAGTCCGGCGGCCAAGGGCGGCTTGCGGGCCTGCGACCTGATCGAGGCCGTAGCCAGCAATGCGGTCAAGAACCCCGCCGATGTGCAATTGGCGGTGGACCAGGGCCAGATCGGCCAACCCCTCACCCTCAAGGTGCGGCGGGGCGGCCAGAGCCTCAGCCTCGAACTGCGGCCGGCCGAATTACCCAACAAGAACTGAGGGGCCTCCAAATGGGGCCGAATCGGCCGCTGGGACGGGCGAGGCGGGGTGCGACAGGCCCCAGGGGTGGCCCGGTTGGGCGACGACGGTGCTTGGTGGTGCTGGCCCGTTGGCCGTCCCCGGGTCGCTGCAAGCGACGCCTGGCCGCCGGGTTGGGCTGCGGAGGGACCGTGTTGGCGGCCAGGATCCAGGCCCGGTTGTTGCGCCACACCCTGGCCGTGGCCCAGGCCGCTAGTTCCGAGCTGGGGTTTGGGCTGGTGCTGGCCGTTGATGGGCTGGGGCCGGGCGCCAGGCGGCGTTGGGGCCAGCAGCTGGGGGTCGACCACCTCTGCGACCAGGGACCGGGCGGCCTGGGCGTGCGCATGCAACGCCAGTGGCAGCGAGCCTTTGGCACCGGCGCCGACCAGGTGGTGCTGATTGGTACGGACCTGCCCGACCTGGCTGGCGCCGACCTGGCGGCGGCCTTTCGGGGCCTTGATGGGGGGCCGTTGGTGCTGGGACCAGCCCAGGATGGCGGGTACTGGTTGATCGGGCTCAATCGCCCTGGCTTTGCCCGAGCTGGTGCCGCCCTGATGGTGGGCCAGCCCTGGGGAACGGCCGCGGTGTTCGAGGGCTGCCTACGGGCCGCCGGGCAGCGGGGGCTGGCGGCCCAGCTGCTGCGCTGCCAGAGCGATCTCGACCGCCGGGCCGACCTGGCCCCCTGGCTGGACTCTGCTTCCCCGGCCCGGTGGCCCGTGTGATGGCAGGGGATGGGCGAGGGCCTGGCGATCGGCTAACGCCAACTCCGGGGAGCGGCCCCTGTCCCCTCCCGCCCCTGGCCGTGGTGATTCCGGCCCTGAATGAGGCGGCCCACCTGCCCCTGCTGCTCGCCCAGCTGGCGGCGATGCCGGCTTTGGTGGCCGAGGTGCTGGTGGTGGATGGGGGCAGTCGCGATCGCACCGGGGCGATCGCCCGCCTGGCGGGGGCCCGGGTGGCGGGGGTTCCCGGGGGCCGTGGCGCCCAGCTGGCCCTGGGCGCCCAGCAAACCACGGCCCCCTGGCTGCTGTTTCTCCACAGCGACACCAGCCTGCCGCCCGACTGGGCCGCTGCCGTGACCCTGGCCCTGGCCTCGCCGCCGGCGGGCTGGTATTTCCAGCTTCAGATCGAGGGGGCCGGCCTGGGGCTGGGCTTGTTGCAGGCGGGTGTTGCCCTGCGCAGCCGCTGGCTGCAACGCCCCTACGGCGACCAGGGCCTGCTGGTCCGCCGCGACGTTTACCTGGCCGCTGGGGGCTTCCGACCCCTGCCCCTGATGGAGGACCTGGATCTGGTCGAACGGCTCGCCGGCCAGCTGCGCCTGCGCTGCCTGGGGCCCGCCCTGCTGGTGGCGGGACGCCGTTGGCGGCGCCTGGGCCTCTGGGGCTGCCTCTGGCAGAACTGGTGCCTGCGCCGGGCCTGGCGCCGGGGGGTTGGCGCCGAGGCGTTGGCCCAGCGTTACTACTCTCAAAAGCCTACGGGCCAAAAAAAGCCGGATCAAGCGTTAGCAGATCCGGCCCAAAATTAGCTTTTATAGAACCTCTAAAAGGGGCCTAAACGATCAGGCGTCGTAGTACATGCTGAACTCGTGGGGGTGGGGCCGCTGGCGCAGTTGCTGCACTTCCTCATACTTGAGGGCGATCCAGTTGCTGATGAAGTCTTCGGTGAAGACGCCACCGGCCAGCAGGTAGTCCTTGTCGGCATCGAGGGCTTCGAGGGCGCCGTTGAGGGAGGCGGGCACCGTGGAGATCTGGGCCAGTTCCTCCGGCGAGAGGTCGAACAGGTCGACGTCGGTGCCATCACCTGGATCGATCTGGTTCTTGATGCCATCGAGGCCGGCCATCAACATCGCTGCGAAGGCGATGTAGGGGTTGGCTAGGGCGTCGCCGGAGCGGAACTCCAGGCGCTTGGCCTTCGGGCTGGGGCCGGTGAGCGGAATGCGCACGGCGGCCGAGCGGTTGCCCTGGGAATACACCAGGTTCACGGGTGCTTCAAAGCCGGGCACCAGGCGCTTGTAGCTGTTGGTGGTGGGGTTGGTGAAGGCCAGGAAGGAGGGGGCGTGCTTGAGCAGGCCACCGATGTACCAGCGGGCCGTTTGCGACAGGTTGGCGTAGGTGCCTTCGCCGAAGAAGAGGGGCTGGCCGGCCTTCCAGAGGCTCTGGTGCACGTGCATGCCGCTGCCGTTGTCAGAGAACACCGGCTTGGGCATGAAGGTGGCCGTTTTGCCATATTTACGCGCCACGTTGCGCACCACGTATTTGTAGATCATCACGTTGTCGGCCGCGCTGATCAGCTCGGCAAACTTCATGCCCAGTTCATGCTGGGCGGTGGCCACTTCGTGGTGCTGCTTCTCGATCGGCACCCCCAAGGAGGCCATGGTCAGCAGCATTTCGCTGCGCATGTCCTGGAGGGTGTCGTTGGGGGCAACCGGGAAATAGCCCTCCTTCAGTTGGATCTTGTAGGCCAGGTTGCCGCCTTCTTCGAGGCGGGCCGTGTTCCAAGGAGCCTCGATCGAATCGACGCTGTAGAAGCTGCTGCCGGGGCTGGAGTTGTAGCGAACGTCGTCAAAGACGAAGAACTCGGGCTCAGGGCCAAAGAAGGCCGTATCGGCCAGGCCGGTGGAATTGAGGTAATTGAGGGCTTTTTGGGCCAGGGCCCGGGGGCAGCGGCCGTAGGGCTGGCCGCTGCGGGGCTCCTGGATCGAGCAGATCAGGCTGAGGGTTTTGTGGCTGTAAAAGGGGTCGATCCAGGCGGTGTCCGGGTCCGGCACCATCGCCATGTCCGACTCGTTGATCGCCTTCCAGCCGCGGATCGAGGAGCCATCGAAGGCCAGCCCTTCCGTGAAGCTTTCCTCCTCCACCAGATCTTTGTGGACCGTGAGGTGCTGCCACTTGCCGTGCAGATCGGCGAACTTCAGGTCGATCAGTTCGATGCCCTCGTCCTTGATCAGGCGAAGGACGTCCTGAGCTGTTTTGGCCATGACGGTGGGATCGGGGGGGAACGGGGCGGACTGGGGTGCCGAACAGCCGGCAACCGGAGAACGTACGGAGCCCAGCCCGGGGGGCTTTGTATCAACCGTAACCAAATTGCCGCCCGGCTCCCGGGGCGGGGTCGGGTCGGGTTGGGCCGCAGGCCCCCCGCAAGCGGCCTGGCCCAGGTTGCGTAACCGTTTCTGTCAACTTCGCCAGAACCGGCGCCTGGCAAGGGATCTGGGCGTTTCCAGATGCTACGTTCCGGCTAGGTGCGTCGAATTTTCACCGCCATGCGCGATGCCATCACCGGCCTGATCGGTCGTTACGACCAGTTGGGGCGCTATCTCGATCGGTCCGCCATCGACCGCATCTCCACCTATTACGACGAGTCGGCCGTGCGCCTGGCCGCCGTGGAACTGATCAACCGTGAGGCCGCCGAGATCGTGCGCGAGGCCAGCCAGCGCCTCTGGCGGGCCGATCCGGAACTGCTGCTCCCTGGCGGCAATGCCTACACCACCCGCCGCTGGGCCGCCTGCCTGCGGGACATGGATTACTTCCTGCGTTACGCCAGCTATGCCCTCGTGGCCGATGACGCCACGATCCTCAATGAGCGGGTGCTCAACGGGCTTGATGACACCTACAAGAGCTTGGGCGTGCCCACGGGTCCCACCGTGCGCAGCATTGCCCTGATGGCCGATGTGGTGTGTGAGCAACTCTCCGATGCGGGCATTGGCCCGGTTGCCATCGTGCGGGTGCCGTTTGAGCACCTCTGCCGCGGGTTGGCCGACACCAACGTGCGCGCCCGCTGAAGCTCCGCGCCAGGCCTGAACTGGCGCCCTCCAGATTGCTTGCTTTTCCCTGATAAGCCCAGGCTCCAGGCCGCTTTCGCCCTTCATCCCGAGGCCAGCGCCTAGGCGCTTGCTGGGATCGGCTGAGGGGGCTAGCCCCCGAGCCGGCGGCTGCTTAGGCTCCCATCCATCGCTTGACCATCTCCGGATTTGGCCCCCACCGCTTCCCCTATCCCCGTGAGTGATCGCCATCGCCTCTCCCTAGGGCCGATCGCGACACCGGATCGACTGTTGCTGGGTCCGGGTCCCTCCAATGCCCATCCCACCGTGCTGGAGGCCCTCTCCCGCATGCCGATTGGCCACCTCGATCCCCTCTATATCGAGCTGATGGGGGAGGTGCAGGAGCTGCTTCGCTACGTCTGGCAGACCGATAACCGCCTCACGATTCCGATGAGCGGCACCGGCAGTGCGGCCATGGAAGCCACGATCGCCAACATGGTGGAACCGGGCGACAGCGTGCTGGTGGCGATCAAGGGCTATTTCGGCCTGCGCCTCGCCGATATGGCCGGTCGCTACCGGGCCGAGGTGCACACCATTGAGAAGCCCTGGGGCGAAGCCTTCAGCCTCGAGGAGATCGAAGCCGGCCTGAAGCAGTACCAGCCCAAGGTGCTGGCCCTGGTCCACGCCGAAACCTCCACGGGCGTGCTCCAGCCCATGGAGGGCATCGGTGATCTCTGTCAGAAGTACGACTGCCTGCTGCTTCTTGACACGGTGACCTCCTTGGGCGCCGTGCCCCTGAAGCTCGATGAGTGGAAGGTGGACCTGGCCTACAGCTGCAGCCAGAAGGGCCTCAGCTGCCCGCCGGGCCTGGGTCCCTTCACCATGGGCCCCCGGGCCGAGGCCAAGCTCAATGCCCGCAGTGGCAAGGTGCCCAACTGGTACTTGGATGTGAGCCTGCTCAACCAGTACTGGGGCTCCAACCGGGTGTATCACCACACGGCGCCGGTGAACATGAACTTCGGCATGCGCGAGGCCCTGCGCCTGCTGGCCGAGGAGGGCATCGAAAACGCCTGGGCGCGCCACCGCAGCAATTCCGAGCGCCTTTGGGCTGGCCTCGAGTCCCTGGGCTTGGAGCTGCATGTGCCCCTGGAGCGGCGCCTGCCCACCCTCACCACCGTGCGCATCCCCGCAGGGGTGGATGGCAAGGCCTTCAGTCAACACCTGCTCAACAAGCACGGCATTGAAATCGGTGGTGGCCTCGGCGCCCTGGCTGGCCAGGTCTGGCGGGTGGGCCTGATGGGCCACAACAGCCGCAGTGAAAACGTCGACCTGCTGCTCAACCTGCTGGAGCAGGAGCTGCCGGCCTTCCGAAACCAGGCTTCGGCCGTGGCTGTTGGCGTCGCCGCCTGAACCAGCGCTCCAGTTGCTCCTTGGCGGCCCGGGCCTCGATGCCGCCCACCACCACCATGGGGTGATGGGCGCTGGGATCGCTTGCCAGGTTGAGGCAGCCCCCTAGGGCGCCCCGTTTCGGATCGCTGGCCCCAAACACCACCCGCCCCATGCGGGCCTGGATGAGGGCGCCGGCGCACATCGGGCAGGGCTCCAGGGTGACCAGCAGGCTGCAGCCGTTGAAGCGCCAGTCCTGGCGCAGTCGGGCCGCCTGGCTGAGGGCCTGCAATTCGGCATGGCCGAGGGGATCGTGGTCTCGCTCGCGCCGATTCACCCCCCAGCCGATCGCCCGTCCGGATTCATCGAGCACCACCGCCGCCACGGGGATTTCGCCCTCGTCCCCCAGGCGTTCCGCCCGGCGCAGCAGCCGCGCCATCCAAAAGTGGTCTGGGCCCGGCCGGGCCATCGCAGGGGCTGCGGGGGCTGGGGCCATCCTCCCGCCTCGGCGGGCACCGGCCACACGGGAGGATGGGGCCCGCCACCGGATCCGCTTGGCCCCTGCCGCCCAGATCGCCTCCCTGTTGCCCGTGCCGGCCTTCCCGGATCCCGCCAGCCTGGATCCCGCCCTGGGTGCCTTTCTGCACCAGGCCAGCGACCAGCTCTGCCAGTGGTGGGCGACCGCGTCCGAACGCTCGCCCCTGCCGCCCTTGAGCGTGTTGCCGGAGGTGGCCCCTGGCCCCCAGGGGTTGGCGCCGGCCCAACTGTTGGCTGAGCTGCAGCAGGTGATGGAGGGGGCCTACAACCCCTGCCATCCCGGCGCCCTAGCCCACCTCGATCCGCCGCCCCTCACCGCCTCGGTGGTGGCGGAACTGGTCTGCGCTGGCCTCAACAACAATCTGTTGGCCGAGGAACTGGCCCCCAGCCTGTCGCGCCTTGAGCGCCAGCTCACCGGTTGGATGGCGGCGGCCCTGGGCCTGGGTGAGGGGGCGGGGGGGGTGCTGGCTAGTGGCGGCAGCTTGAGCAATTTGATGGCCCTGGTGGTGGCCCGCCAGCGGGCCGGCCTGGCCGGGCACCAGGGGGCCCAGGTGTTATGCAGCGTTGATGCCCATGTCTCCCTGGGCAAGGCCCTGGCCGTGATGGGCCTGCCGCCGGCGGCCCTGCGGCCCCTGCCGGTGGATGGGGCGGGCCGCCTGCGGCCGGCCGCCTTGGCGGAAGCCCTGGAGGCGGCCCGCGGCCAGGGCCAGCCCGTGCTGGCGGTGGTGGCCACGGCGGGCACCACGGTGCGGGGGGCGGTGGACCCGCTGGCGGCGATCGCCGCCCTTTGCCGCGCCCAGGGCATCTGGCTGCACATCGATGGGGCGATCGGTGCCGTTTGCGGTCTCACCCAGGGCCATCGCCAGCGGGTGGCGGGCTTGGAGTTGGCCGACTCAATCACGGTCAATCCCCAGAAGCTGCTGGGGATCACCAAGACCTCCTCGTTGCTGCTGCTGGCGGAGCCCGAGCGGCTGGGGGCCTGTTTCGGCACCGGCCTGCCCTACATGGAGGCCAGCTGGGGCGGCGGCCACGGCGGCGAATGGGGCCTGCAGGGCAGCCGGGCTGCCGAGGTGCTCAAGCTTTGGCTGGGCCTGCGCCAGCTGGGTCTGGCCGGCATTGAGGCCGTGGTTGATGGTGCCATTGGCCGGCGCCGCTACCTGCAAAGGCAGTTGGAGCCCCTGGGCCTCGACCTCTGCGGCGGACCGTTGCACATGCTCGCCTTTGCCCCGGCGGGAGCCTCCCCCAGCCAGGCGGAAGCCTGGTCGGCCCAGGCGCGCCAACGGTTGCTCGATGGCCAGCTGATGCTCTCGCGCCCCCTCTATGGCGGCCGCCACCACCTCAAGGCCGTGCTTGGCAATCCCCATACCACCGCCACCCACCTCGACCAGTTGGCCGAGCTGGTGGCCCAATCCCTGCGCAATCAGCAGCCATGACCGCTCCGAATCAGGCCAAGCCCGACCTGGCTACCCCCACGGCGGCCCAACCAACTCAGGGTGCACCTAAACCTTCCGAACGCCGCGGCCGCTGGGTGGCGATCCTCACCGGGGCCCTCTCGATCCTGATCGGGCTGGTGTACCTGGTGCTGATCACCGTGCTCGATACCCGGGGTCCGATGCAGCCGCCGCCGCCCGAGGCCCTGGGCCTGACGGCGGCCCCTAGGGCCCCGGCCGAGGCGGCAACTGGGGATCGGTGGCCCGCTGCAGCGGTTCCACCACCCGCCGGATCGCCAGGTCCAGGAATTGGCGCAGGGCCGAATCGCGGCGGTTGAGGTCGTACTGGCGTTGCACCACCTCCTGCAGGCCGCCATCGCCCCAGTCCTGGTCCTGCAGGAAGTAGGTGGTGAAACTGCGGCCGGCGATCCGGGTCAGCCAGGCCGCCCCCACCGCCTGCACGGCCTTGCCCAGCAGCAGGGCCGGCAGGTTCAGGCTTAGGGCCGTGCCGATCAGGCCAAGCCCCCCCTGGATCACCCCCAGGCTGGCCAGGGTGCGTCCCACCGAGAGGGCCAGCTCCTGGGCGGAGGCTTTCGAGAGGCTCACCCCGTAGATGCGGCCGATCTCGATCACCATCTGGGCGTTCACGGCCGCCGTGCCCAGCAGGTCCACCACCGGCAGGGGTGTGACCACCAGCACCCCGGCGCTGATCCACATGTAGCGATCGATGATGCGCTCGGCGTCGCGGCGGCGTTGATCGCCCAGCAGGCGCCGGCCGGTGTCGCTGAGGCGGCGGCTCTGCAACAGGATGTTGTCGGCGATCAGGTCTTCGCCATCGCGGTGCAGCACGCTGGCGATTCGGCGCAGCAGCGGCTCCACCTCCGGCTCCACCTGCAGGGGCCGGCCCCCCGGCATCGGCACCGACTGGGGGGAGGCACTGGCGGCCACCACATCGTCTGGAGCGAGACGCCCGGCGCCGCGGCTGCGCAGGAGGTCGAGCAGCTGGTTCTCCTCGGCTTCGCCGCGCAGGTCGCATTTGTTGAGCACCAGCAGCAGGCGCTTGCCCAGGCTGGCTAAGGCCGTGAACACCTCCATTTCGGCGGCGCGCAGGTCGCCATCGACCACGAGCAGTAGCAGGTCTGCGGAGGCCGCCTGCTGGCGGGCAAGCTGTTCACGCTGCTGGCCGGCTGCCCCGGCCTCGAGGATGCCGGGGGTGTCCACCAGCACCAGGCCGCGGCTGAGGCCCCGCAGCCGCAGCCGATAGCTGGTGCTGGACCGGGTCGAGCCCATGGCGGCGCCCACCTCGCCCACCACCTGGCGCAGCAGGGCCCGGATCAGGGAGGTTTTACCGACCGAGCCGCTGCCGAACACCACGAGCACCAGGTCGCCGCGCTGCAACTGGGCTTCCACCCGTAGGCGTTCCTGCTGGAGGGCCTGGCGCTGCACGTCATCACGGATTCGCTCGAGCAGCTGGTCGATCGCCGCCAGGTTTTGCTGGGCCGCCTCCTGGCGGTTGCTAGGCGGCTCGATCGTTGGATTGGCGCCGCCTGGGCCGGTTGGTTTGCGGCGCAGGTCCCGAATCCAGGGCCAGGCCAGTCGGCCAATCACCAGGGCGCCGGCGCCAAACAGCAGCAGGGCCACGGGCCCCACCAGCCAGTAGGGCAGCACGGTTTGCAAATCCCAGATCAGCCGACTGATCGCATTGAGCACGGCCACGATCGCCACCAGGGCAGCCAGGGCAATGCCGGCGAAGAGCCACAGGCGCGGCGGGGTTTTCATGGCCTGGTAAAAGGCGAGGTCTTGGTGCCGGTCCCCAGGCTGCCAGTGCCTGCGGCGCGCACGATCTCGCCCCAAAGGCCAGCTGCCAGGGCGCTGCTACTGCCGGTGGGGCGGTTGTCGTCATTGCCGAGCCAGATGCCGATCACCCAGTGGCGCTGGGGCTCGTAGCCAATGAACAGCAGGTCGCGGCCGTTGTTGGTGGTGCCGGTCTTGCCCCCCTCCCTGCCGCCTAGGGAGGCGGCCCCGCCGGTGCCCTGCCGCACCACGGCCCGCAGCAGCCCCTGCATCTGCCGGGCCGTGGCCACGCTGGTGACACGGCGCCCGGGGTTGATCGGCCGATCCCCCTTGCCCTTGAGGGTGCGGCAGCGCTGGCTTTCCAGGCCACCACAGGTTTCGGCGTCGGTGAGATGGCGGATCGTGGTCGGGGCATGCCAGATGCCGTCGTTCGCCACGGCCGCATAGGCGGCGGTGAGCTCCACCAGCCGCACCTCGCTCTGGCCGAGGGCCAGCCCCGGCACCGGCTCCAGGGGGGTGCTGATGCCGAGTTCTCGGGCCTTCTGGGCCACCTGCTCCAGGCCGACGCGCCGAGCCAGCCGCAGGGCGGCCGTGTTGCTGCTGCTGGCGAAGGCGCTGGTGAGGCTGAGGCTGCCGCCACAGTCGCTGCCGAAGGTTTGGCCGCCCCAATCCAGGGGCGCACAGCTGATCCCATCCTCTGGCCGCAGGCCCCGCTCCAGGGCCGTGAGGTAGGTAAACAGTTTGAAGGTGCTCCCCGGTTGGCGTAGGGCCATGGTCGCCCGGTTGAACTGGCTTTGGCGGTAGTCGCGGCCGCCGGCCACGGCCAAGATGCCGCCGTTGCGGCTGTCCAGCACCACGACGGCCCCCTCGCTGACGGCCGGCTTAGTGCTGGCCACAAGCTGGCCCAGGCGCCGTTCCACCACCTGCTGCAGGAGCGGATCGAGGTGGGTTTCCACGAGGAAGTTGCCCTCGGCCGCCACGGGATCACCCAGCAAGGAGCCCAGGTCCAGGCGCACCTGGTCGGTGTAAAAGGGTGCCGGCCGGTGGCCGCTACTGTCTCCGCCACTGCCGCCACCCTGGCAGGCGAGGCCCGCCAGGGTGATCGGCCGGCGGCTGGCCCGGTGGGCCTGCTCCGAGCCCAGGTGGCCGGTGTCGACCATCTTGCTGAGCACGCCATTGCGGGCGTCCAGGGCTGCCTGGGGGTTGCTGCAGGGATCGCGGCCGTTGGGGGAGGGCAGCAGGCCCACCAACAAGGCCGCTTCGTCGAGGTTGAGGCGGGCGGCGGGCTTGTTGAAATAAAGCCGGGAGGCATCCTCAAATCCCCAGCCCACCCCCAGGTACACCCGGTTGAGGTAAATGAGCAGCAGGTCGCGCTTGCTGAAGCGCTGCTCCAATTGCATCGCTACGAGCAATTCCCGCCACTTGCGCTCCAGGGTCTGGCCCTGGCCCACGGTTTCGGGATAGAGGCTGCGGGCCAGCTGCTGGGTGAGGGTGCTGCCGCCCTCGAGCACCCGGCCGCCCACCAGGTTGGCCACCAGGGCCCGGCCCGTGCCGATCGGATCGATGCCTGGGTGCCACCAAAAGCGACTGTCTTCGCTGGCCAGCAGGGCGTCGATCAGCACGGCGGGGTAATCACGCAGGCCCGGGTTTTCGTGGTGCAAGCTCGAGTCGGCCGAGCTCAGGGGCCGGTTGGCGCCGTCGTAGAGGGCGAGGGGGCCGCGCACCGAGGCCAGCCGGTTGCGCAACGGCACCTGGCCGAGGGAGAGGGCCATCAGGCCTAGGCCGCCGGCGGCGATGGCTGCCAGGGCCAGGCTCAGCCCCCGGGCCACCAGGCCCAGCCGGGGCGCCGGTTGGCGATGGAAGCTCAGTTCCGGTAGGCCCGGTTCCTGACTCGGTCCGAAGCGCACCACATCGCCATCGGCCAGGAGCAATTCCTGCACCCGGCGGCCGCGCCACCAGAGGCCATTGGTGGAACCGCTGTCCTGCAGCAGCCAATGGCGTCCCCGTTGCTCCAGCAGGGCGTGGTGCTTGCTGACGGCCGGATGGACCAGGCTGATCTCCTGGTGGTGATCGCGGCCGATGCGGTAGGTGCCGCGATAGAGGGGAAGGCGCTGGCTGGGCTGGCCTGGAATGAAGAGCTCCAGCCATTCACGGACCTGGGGCTGGGCCGCGGCGAGCCGCTGGCGCAGCCGTTCAATGGGGGGAGGGACCATGGCGCCGCAGCAGGTCGAAGGCGATGCAGATCACCGCCAGGTTGATGGCCACATCGGCCCCATTGAAGATCGGGAAGTGGATCGGCACGAAGGCCACAAAATCAACAACCGTGCCCAGGCGCCAGCGATCGAGACCATTGCCGATGGCGCCGCCGAGGAGGAGCCCAGCCCCCAACCATTGCCCTAGCCGCAGGGGAGCGCTGCGTTGGATCCACACCAGCAGGGCCATGGTCACCAGCAGGCTGACCACGGCCAGCAGCCAGGTGGAGTTCATCAGCAGGCTGAAGGCGGCACCGCTGTTGAACACCAGCTGCAGGTTGAGCAGGCCGGGGAGAAAGGGAACAGGCCCTGCTCCACCGAGGTGGCTCAGGGCCCAGGCCTTGCTGAGCTGGTCGATGGCCACGACCACGAGGGCGACCAGCCAGGCTCCCTGGCGGCTCAGATCCCGCTTGGCCCGTGCCATCAGGATTCGACCAGGAGCAGCCGCCGCAGGGGCAGGGCCAGCACGGCAATCGCGCAGCACAGCATCAGTTGGGGCACGATCGGACCGAGGCTGTAGTTGATCAACAGACCGGGCAAGCCGCCTCCCCAGCGTTGCACTAGGCCGCCGAGTAGGAGGTTGGTGATGCCGCAGGCCTGCAGCACGGCCAACCCCATGCAGGCGGCTCCCGCCAGGCTGACGCAGTTGTCCATGCCCTGCTGGCGTGCCAGGCGACCGGTCACCCAGGCCGCCGGTAGGAAGCCAGCCACGTAGCCAAAGCCAGGATCCATCAGGTAGGCCATGCCGCCACCGGCATGGAAGACGGGCAACTGGAAGAGGCCCAGGCTGATATAGGCAACCCCAGCCAGCATGGCCGAGCGGGGACCGCAGACCAGGGCGGTGAGCAACAGGGCCGGCACCTGCAGGCTGATCGGCAGGGTGACGTAGGGCTGGCCGTTGGGGGAGGGGAAGGCCAGGGCCGCCTGGATCAGGCCCCCGATCACGATCAGGAGCAGTCCGGCAATGGCACCACTCCAGTTGGCAAGTGCGCGCAAGGGGGGACCCAGTCAGAGTCCCATCCTGCAGGAGAGTGGGGCCCTTGAGAAGTCGCCTTGATGCCAAGTCCCGAGTCGGGTGCAGAGGTGGGGGCCAGCCAGGGGGCTGTCCAGCCAACGTCCCCGGGGTCTAGCGCGAGTCCTGAGGCCAGTTCCCCCGGGCTCACGCCGGGTTGCGCTGTGCTGCTGCTGCAACGACCCAGCTACCTGAAAACGGCCGATCCGATGCCGATGCTGCGCCCCGCCGACCTGGTCGATCTCGCCGAGGTGGGTGAGGTGGTGGCGCTCCGCCCCCTGGGCACGGTCGTCGTGCGCTTTCGCCGTGGCACCTTCCTGATCGATGGGGCCCTTTTGCGTCGCCAGGTTGGGGGGCCTGGCGACTGAACCCTGGCCCTGGAGCCCCCAGGGGCTTGTCCCTCAGCAGCCCCCCGGCCGATCCCCGGCCGATCCCCGGCCTAGGCCGAGAGGGGGTGCTGCTGCCAGGCCTTTTCCGCTTCGGCCAGGGCCAGGGCTGGGCCGCAAAGACTCAGGCTGGGGTTGGCCAGCAGCTCCCGGGCAGCGGCCAGCAGATCGGCGGGCTCGAGCCGATCGAGCTCGCCCAGGCAGCGGTCGGTGAAATCGGCTGGAAGCCCGTGGCCCAGCACCAGGGCGAGCCGATCGGCCACCTGGCTGCCGGTTTGACGGCCCATGGCTTCCTGGCCCCGGAATTTGGCGCGGGCTAGGGCCAGCTCGTCGCCGGTGAGGGGCTGCGCCAGCAACCGCTGCCATTCGTTGAGAAGCTCGTTGGTGGCCTCAAAGGCCCGCTCCGCCGAACTGGAGAGGTGGAACACAAAGGGGGCAGCCCCCAGGCGGGCCGGGTGGTGCACGCCCACGTCGTAGGCGAGACCGTGCTCCTCACGCATGGTCACAAACAGGCGACTCGACATGCCGACGCCCAGATGGCAGTGCAGCAGCCGCAGGGCCAATCCCTGGCGATGGCCCAGGGGCACGGTGGCGGCCCCGAGCATCAACACCAGTTGTTCGGTGTCCTCCTCATTGCTGGCCAGGCGTTGGCAGGGGCGGCCTGGCTGGTGGGTGGGCGCCCAGGTGGGGTTGGCCAGGGGGGCCTGGGTGGGCCAGCCCCCGGGACCGCTTTCGCGGGTGAGCAGCTCCTCCAGGTTGGCGGGGGGCTGGCCGGCCAGCACCAGCACGGCCCCCTGGCGCCCCAGGCGGGTTGCCTGCTGGCTGAGGCTGTCCCTGCCGATCGCCGCCAGCTCGGCCTCGACGCCGAGGGGATCGTGGCCATAGGGACCGTCGCCATAGAGCTGCTGGCGCAGGCGGTCATGGGCGAGCTGAAAGGGATCTTCGCGGTGACGCTGGAGGGCCTGCAGGTTGAGCTGGCGCTCCAGGTCGATCTGGTCGTTGAGCAGCCAGGGCTTTTGCACCAGGGTCAGGAGCAGGGGCAGGAGCTGGTTGGCGTCGGCCGCGGCGCACTTGAGGCTGATGAGTAGGCCGTCTTCGGAGGCTTCGCAGCGCAGGCCTGCGCCCAGGCCTTCGACCTGGTCGGCCAGGGCCTCGCCGCTGTAGTCGCCGCAGCCGCGGCTGAGCAGGCCGGCCAGCAGCTGCTGGCTGCCCCGCTGGCCCCCGGGGTCGGAGCTGCTGCCGCCCCGGATCCAGAGCTTGGCGGACACAATCTCGGGGCCGGGTCGCTGCACCACCCACAGGGGGCAGCCCCCGGGCAGCACGGACCTGGCCCGGGGACCCCCGAGGGACCCCGGGCTAGAGGCAGGCCCGACCCTGCTGATCGCGGCGCTGTCCATGGCGGCTGGGTGGCTGGCGCCGGGCTTGGAGGTCACGGGGCTCATGCTGGTAAAGCCCGCAGGCAGAAGGCCCGCTCGGGATCGAGCAGGGGGGTCAGTTCGCGCCAGAGCCGCTGGGGATCCCAATGGGCCAGGGCATCGAGCGGAGCCTGGATCGGTTGGTGCCGGCCCCAGAGGTGGTTGTTGCCCAGCAGGCCAGCGACCGAGCCAGCGGCCTCCAAGCCGAAGCGGTAGCCGTTGCCCACCAGGCGCTGGGCCCGCTCTACTTCCGCCAGGGGCGGCGGGGCTGCGATCAGCTCCTGGAGCACCCTTTTGATTTCCGCTTCCACGGCTGGCAAGTGCTCGCTCTCGCACACCGCCTCCAGCAACACCAAGCTGCCGGCTTCGAGGCCATTGAGGTCGAGGTCGATGCTTTCCACCAACCGCAGCTGCTCGCGCAGGCGGGCCACCAGGCGGCTGCGCCGGCCTTCGGCCAGCAGGGTGGTGAGCAGGTCGCAGCCGATCACGGCCTCCAGGTCGCCGGAGGCGGGCACTTGCCAGGCCATCAGCAGCCGGGCGGCCTCGAGCCGCGGTAGCGCCACCGTGTCGGAGCCTGGGTGCAGCTGCAGGGGCGGCGCCCCGCTGCCGACCCCAGCCTGGCTTCGGCCCCGAGGCGAGGAGGGTGCAGCATCGGTCGATAGGGGCTGGTCAGAACTGGCCAAGCTGGCCAGGGCGGAGTTCTCGAGGTGGTCCAAGATGGCTCCGTCCCCCAGGGGGCCGGCCACGGCCAGGCAGCAGTTGTCGGCCCGGTAGAGGCGCTGGTGGAAGGCGGCCATGGCCCCGGCCCGGTGGCCTTCGAGGGCCTGGCGGCGGCCCAGGATCGGCTGGCCATAGGCGTGGCCCGGGCAGGCCCGGCTCAGTAACTGTTGGAAGGCCACCTCTTCGGGTTGGTCCTCGCTCTGGGCTAGTTCTTCGAGCACCACCTGGCGCTCCATGGCGAAATCCTGGCCATCGAGCCGGGGCGCCAGCACCAAGTCGAGCAGCAGGTCGATCGCCTCGGCCGCGGCGCTGGGGGGCACGAGCACGTGATAGTGCACGTCATCGAAGCCCGTGGCGGCGTTGCTGCTACCGCCTAGGGCCTCGACCCGCAGGTCAAATTCGCCGGCCCCAAGGCGGTCACTGCCCTTGAAGACCATGTGCTCGAGGAAATGGGCCAGGCCCGATTCGGCCGGCGTTTCGGCGGCGCTGCCGGCGCGGCACCAGAAGTCCAGGCAGGTCACGGGTGCCTGGGGGAGGTCCAGGCTCACCACCGCGGCCCCCTGGCCCAGGCGCCGCTGCTGGGGCTCCCCCAGGCTGGTGCGGCTTGAAACCAAATCCGTAGCCGAGGTCGAACCCACGGGCACCCCCCCGTCCGAGACCACTTGCGAAACCACCAAATGCGTGACGCCGCGTGTCAGGACCTGCATTCTGCTGGCTGGATGGCGATCCTGTTGTCAGGATCAGAACCGCCGTGCAACAGATCCAGCGTTGACGACCGCAGCCCCAGGCCCCACCCCAGGTCCAGTCCTGGGGGTCCACCCCCTGATGGATGCCCTGGCAGGCCGCATTCGCGCCTGTTGGTCGGGCTTGCCGGAGCTGGAGCCCCTGGAGATCGACCCCGAGCTCGAAGCGATCAGCGGCAGCCTCGATGGCGAGGCCCTGTTCATCCGCAATGAACTGCGCCGTTGCCGGGGGCTGCGCAAGCTCCACCTGGAAACCGCCCGCCTGGGGGCAGGGCTGCAGATCCTCCACTGCGTCTTCTTCCCCGATCCCCGTTTCGATCTGCCCGTCTTCGGCGCCGACATCGTCGCTGGCCGGGGCGTGGTGTCGGCCGCCATCGCCGATCTCTCGCCCGTGGGCGGGGCCTTGCCTGTGAGCATCGCCGGCCCCCTGGCGGCCCTGCCCCCCTTCACCTACAGCCAGGAACGCGAGCTGCCCGATTGGGGCTCGATTTTTTCGCCTTTCGTGCGCTTCGTGCGTCCGGTCGATGGGGCCGAGGAAAGCCAGTTTATTGAAGAGGTGGACCGCTTTTTGACCGTGCTGGGCCTGGCCTGCCACAGCGCCAAGCCCCAGGCCAGCAACCATCCCCTTACCCTGGCAAGGCACGCGGGACAGCTTTCCTATTGCAGGCAGCAGAAACGCAACGACAAGACCCGTCGGGTGCTGGAGAAGGCCTTCAATCCCCAGTGGGCGGACCGCTACATCGAGGAGCTGCTCTTCGACGATCCCCTGATGGGCTGAAGCATCCCTTCTTGAGCCGCAGGTCCGTGCAGATCGCCGTGGCCGCAGCGGTGGTGGTGGCCGTGGGCTTTGGGCTGCTGCAACGGCGCCCCCAACCCCGGTCCACCGCCTCGGGCACGGCAACCACTGCCTCGGGCACCGCCCCCCGGCCGGCGGCGGCGCCAGCCCTCGAAGCCGTCTCCGCCCTCGGGCGCCTGGAGCCCGCTGGCAATGTCCGCAAGCTGGCGGCCCCGGTTACCGATTTCGGAGCCTCACCGCGCCTCACCGCCCTGTATGTGCAAGAGGGCCAGCGGGTCAGGGCGGGCCAGGTGCTGGCCAGTTTTGACAACCGGGCGACCCTGCAGGCCCAGGAGAACCTGCTGCTGACGCGAATTTCAAGCCTGCAGCAGCAGCTCAACCTGCTCGATCGTGAAACCAGCCGCTACCGCCAGCTCACCAACAGCGGCGTCTTTGCGATTGCCGCCCTCGAAGAGAGGGAGATCAAGGTGGTCGACCTGCGCGGTGATCTCCAGGAGGCCAAGGCCGAGCTGCGCAAGGTGCGCACCGACCTGGTCAAGAGCCAGTTGCGCTCGCCGATGGATGGGCTGGTGCTGCGCATCAACACCCATCCGGGTGAGCGCCCAGGCGATGCCGGCATCCTCGAGATTGGCGCCAACGATCAGATGGAAGCGGTGGCCGAGGTCTACGAGAGCGACATCGGCCGGGTGCGCCTGGGTCAGACCGTCACTATCACCAGTGAGAACGGCGGCTTCTCGGGCAGCATGGAGGCCAAGGTGCTGCGCATCAGTCCCCAGGTGCGCCAGCGCCAGTTGCTCTCCACCGATCCCACCGGCGATGCCGATGCCCGGATCGTGGAGGTGCGCCTGGCCCTCAGCCCCGCCGAGATCCAGCGGGTGCGCCAGCTGGCTGGTCTGAAAATCATCGCCCGCTTCACGCCGTGAATCCGCTGCTGGCGATCTGGTCGGGCCGCCGCATTCCCCTGGCCTGGTTGTTGCTGACCCGCCAGCCGGTACGGCTGGCCGTGGCCCTGGCGGGCATCAGCTTTGCCGGCATCTTGATGTTCATGCAGCTGGGCTTCCGCGATGCCCTGTTTGATGCCAGCGTCACGGTGCACAAGATGTTCAACACCGATTTGGTGTTGATGAGTCCGCGCACCAAAAGTTCGATCAGCATGGCCGGCTTCCCGCGCCGCCGGTTGGTGCAGGCCCTGGCCGATCCCCAGGTGCAGGGCATCTCGCCCGTGCATTGGAACCTGCTGCTTTGGCGCAACCCGGAAACGCGTGGCACCCGCTCGATCCTGACCTTGGGCTTTGAGCCCAGTGACCCCCTCTTCAATGATCCGGCCCTAACGGCCAAGGCCTCCCTGCTCACCCAGAAAGGCAGGGTGCTATTTGATGAGCGCTCCCGCAATGAATTCGGCCCGGTGGCCAGCTGGTTCCGCCAGGGGCGCACGGTCGAAAGCGAAGTGTCCGGCAAGCGGCTGCGGGTGGCAGGTCTGTTCGCCGTAGGGCCCTCCTTTGGCGCCGATGGCAACCTGCTCACCAGCAGTGAAACCTTCCTCAGCCTGCTGCCGAATACGCCACCGGGCAGCATTGAGCTGGGCCTGATTCGGCTGCGGCCAGGTGCTGATCCGGAGGCTGTAGCCAAACGGCTGCGCCGCAATTTGCCCCAGGACGTGATTGTGTACACGCGCAATGGCTTCATTGAAATGGAGAAGGATTATTGGCGCAGCAGCACCGCCATTGGCTTTATTTTTACCCTGGGCGCCGGCATGGGCTTTGTGGTTGGTTGTGTGATCGTGTATCAAATTCTCTATTCCGATGTGAGTGATCACCTGCCCGAGTACGCCACCTTGATGGCGATGGGCTACAAGCTCACCAGCCTGCTCGGGGTGGTAGCCCGGGAGGGATTCCTATTGGCGGTGTTGGGTTATCTGCCGGCCTACGGAGCTGGTGTGGTGCTCTACGGGGTGATTAAGGGCGCCACGAAATTGCCGGTGCAGATGGATCCGGACCGGGCCCTGGTGGTGTTCACCATGATCCTGGTGATGTGCATGGGTTCGGCCGCCCTGGCCATGCGCCGTCTGGGTGATGCCGATCCGGCGGAGATCTTCTGAGCCATGCAGTCAGGCCCTGATCAAGCTGCCATTCAGTTCGGGCGCCCTGGCCCGCCGGCGATTGAGATTGCCGGCCTGAGCCATTGGTATGGCGAGGGCAAGATGCGCCGCCAGGTGCTGGAAGGGGTGGATCTCACCATTGCCAGCGGTGAGGTGGTGCTGCTCACCGGCCCCTCTGGCTGCGGCAAAACCACCCTGCTCACCCTGGTGGGGGCCCTGCGCCAGGTGCAGGCGGGCCAGGTGAAGGTATTTGGCCAGGAATTGGCCGGCTCGAGCCGGGCTGAGCGCCAGCAGCTACGCCGCTCGATCGGCATGATTTTCCAGGGCCACAACCTGCTGCGCTGCCTGAGTGCCGAGCAGAACGTGCAGATGGGCGCCGACCTGCTCCCTGGCCTCAGTTCCCGGGCCCGGCGCGACCAGGCGCGCGAATGGCTGCGGGCCGTGGGTCTGGGCGACCAGCTCCACAAGTTGCCCCACGACCTCTCCGGTGGCCAAAAGCAGCGGGTCGCGATTGCCCGGGCCCTGGCGACCCACCCGCGCCTGCTGCTGGCCGATGAACCCACCGCCGCCCTCGACAGCCGCACGGGCCGCGATGTGGTGGTGCTGCTCCATGGCCTAGCCAAGGAGCAGGGTTGTGGCGTGCTGATGGTGACCCACGACCCCCGCATCCTGGATCTGGCTGACCGGGTGCTGCGCATGGAGGACGGCCGGGTGGTGGACACGGCGTCCGCCGACTCCGTGACAGCGGGTACCTTGGCGGCCACTGAAGCGGGGTCCAGCTAGGGGCCTGCGGGCTTCTGGGGCCGGTGTGACTCCTGCGTGCCCCCCCTTGGGCGACGGGCAACCGGCGAGGGCTTCGGTCCCGTTTGAGTATGGTGAAGGATCTCCCCTACCGAACCGGCCCGCCGATGTCGAAGCGCAGGAATCTCAAGAAGGAAAAGCAGGAACGCAACCGCGCCTACGCCCGCAAGTTCAAAAAGCGCAAGCTGCGTAACGACGGCCGCGGCGAAGGCGCTGGCAATGGCGTAACCGGCACGGCCAACAACGGCGGCGCTGCCGACTGAGCAGGCCTGAAACCCCCTCGGGGGTGGTCTGCGCTGTGGGGATCCTGCGGGGTCCCCCTTTTTTTAGGTGTCCTGGCCCTTGGCTGTTTCGACGAACCCATGTTTCTCAGCGTCGTCATCCCCACCTACAACCGCCGGCCGATCCTGGCCAAATGCCTGCTTGCCCTCGAGCAGCAGCAGCTCGGCGAGTTGATCAGCGCCTACGAGGTGGTAGTGGTTGATGACGGCTCCAGCGATGACACGGTGGCCTGGTTACGGGCCGAAGCGGCGTCTTTCCCCCACGTGCGCCTGATCGAGCAGGACCACGGCGGGCCGGCTGAGGGCCGCAACCGGGGCGTTGAGCACGCCCAGGGCGATGTGATCGTATTTATCGATAGCGATCTGGTGGTGACGGCCGGCTTCCTGCGCGCCCATGCCACCGCCCTGCAGCAGCAATGGCAGCGCAGCGGCGATCGCCTTTGCTTCACCTATGGCGCCGTGATCAACACGGCCAATTTTGAAGATCCCAGCAGCGAGCCCCACAAGCTGCGCGATCTCTCCTGGGCCTATTTCGCCACGGGCAACGTGGCGATTGATCGCCAGCTGCTCGAGCGCAGCGGCCTGTTTGATACCCGCTTCCGCCTCTATGGCTGGGAAGATCTTGAATTGGGTGAGCGCCTCAGGCGCCTGGGCGTGCTGCTGGTGCGTTGCCCCGAGGCGGTGGGGTACCACTGGCACCCGGCCCTGAGCCTGGCGCAGATTCCCCGCCTGATTGAGGTGGAACAGGAACGGGCCAAGATGGGCCTCGTTTTTTACCGCAAGCACCCCACCCGCCGGGTGCGCTTCATCATCCAGTTCACCCTGCTGCACCGCCTGCTCTGGGAGCTGCTTACCCTTGGCGGCCTACTGAATGAACGCAGCCTGCGCCCCCTGCTGGCCTGGTTGATCCGCCAGGGCAAACCAGGCCTGGCCCTGGAGCTGCTGCGCCTGCCCCTCAACCGCATCGGCGTGCGGGCCCTCTATGCCGAGGCCCGGGCCGCCGGCCTGGCCTGAGTCTTGGCCAGGGGTCCTGGCGGCAAACCGGCCTGGCAGCAAGGGCCCATTTGATAGGTTGGCTGGGTCCCTAACAAACCGCACACCTGTCCGTTTCGGGTGACCAGGCACTGGCTGTTCCGTCTGTGCCGCTGGCTAGGCCCCTGGCCTTGCCCCTGACCCCCTGGCCGGTTTTCGGTCCGTCGGTCAACCCCATGGTCCCTGGCAGGTGGAGGCGAACCCGAAACCCCCCACTTCAATGGCTGTTGTCACACTCTCAGAAATGATGGAGGCGGGTGCCCACTTTGGGCACCAAACCCGCCGCTGGAATCCCAAGATGGCGCGCTACATCTATTGCGCGCGCAACGGGGTCCATATCATCGACCTCGTGCAGACGGCCGTCTGCATGAATAACGCCTACAAGTGGACCCGCAGTGCCGCCCGCAGCGGCAAGCGCTTCCTTTTTGTTGGCACCAAGAAACAGGCGTCCGAAGTGATTGCCCTGGAGGCGACTCGCTGCGGTGCTTCGTTTGTGAACCAGCGCTGGTTGGGCGGCATGCTCACCAACTGGACAACGATGCGCGCCCGGATCGATCGGCTCAAGGACCTGGAGCGGTTGGAATCCTCCGGCGGTATCGCCCTGCGTCCCAAGAAGGAGGCGGCTGTTTTGCGTCGCGAACTCGAGCGTCTGCAGAAGTATCTCGGTGGCCTCAAAAACATGCGCCGCCTGCCCGATGTGGTGATTTTGGTGGATCAGCGCCGCGAAACCAACGCCGTGCTCGAGGCCCGCAAGCTCGATATTCCCCTGGTGTCGATGCTCGACACCAACTGTGACCCCGACCTCTGCGACGTGCCCATCCCCTGCAACGACGACGCCGTGCGTTCGGTGCAACTGGTGCTGGGACGCCTGGCTGATGCCATCAATGAAGGTCGCCACGGTGCCCAGGACCAGCGCGGCGCCCATGAGGATGAGGAAGGCTGAAGCCTGATATCTGGCCCCGATTCCATTCCCTCCAACTCCCTAACCCCTTAACCCCCTACTCCCCGCCCTCCGATGGCTGAGATTTCAGCAAAGCTGGTCAAGGAACTGCGCGATAAGACCGGCGCAGGCATGATGGACTGCAAGAGAGCCCTCACCGAATCTGCTGGTGATACCACCAAGGCCACCGAGTGGCTGCGCCAGAAGGGCATTGCCACGGCCGAGAAGAAATCGGGTCGTACCGCCGCCGAGGGTGCCATCGGCAGCTACATCCACACAGGTGCTCGCGTTGGTGTCCTCGTGGAGGTCAACTGCGAAACCGATTTTGTTGCCCGCGGCGATCTCTTTCAGGACCTGCTGCGCAATGTGGCCATGCAGATTGCTGCCTGTCCCAACGTGGAATTCGTGAGCACCGCCGACATCCCCAAGGATGTGGCCGAGCGCGAAAAAGGCATCGAGATGGGCCGTGATGACCTGGCTAGCAAGCCTGAGGCCATGAAGGTGAAAATCGTCGAAGGACGAATCGGCAAGCGTCTTAAGGAGCTCGCCCTCCTCGACCAACCTTTCATCAAAGACAGCGCCATCACCGTGGAGGAGCTGGTCAAGCAGGTGGCGGGCAAGATCGGCGAGAACGTTCAGATCCGTCGCTTTACCCGCTACACCCTGGGTGAAGGCATTGAGGTGGAGCAAAGCGATTTCGCTGCTGAAGTCGCCGCCATGACCATCTCCGCCTGAGCTAGCGGCCCCATTGCACCCCAACAGCAGCCCCCTGGCGGAGGCCGAGCGTCAACTGGAGCTGCAGCGTCAGCTGATTGTGGCTCTGACTCCCGAGCTCTACCGCCAGCAGGCCCTTTACCTACAAGTGCTCCGCAAGGGCCTGTTGCACGCCGTGCAGCAGGCCTGTTTCTATCTGGCCACCCAGACCTACCCAGAGCGCTTTGGCGCCATCGGTGCCAACCGCCGCCTGGAGCTGCAGGAACGGCTCCAGGCCCTGGTGCAGCGCTGCAACTGCCTGCTCACGGTTGAGCAGCTGATGGGCCTGGCCTCCCAGCTGCAGAGCCGCCAGCAACGGCAGCGGCGGCGGGACCAGCAGCGCCTCTTGCTGGCCCTGGCAGCCGACAACGGCGATGACGACGCTGGAGAGGTCGACGGCGAGGCTGAAGGCCAGGGCGGGGGCCTGCGACCAGGCGATTCCCGGGACAGGTCCTTTGGCCCGCATCGGGGCTCAGTGCACCTGGGTCTCGATCTGCCCCTCAGCGCTGATCTTTTTGGCTCGGGTCTGGACGGGCTGGGGGCCTGGCTAGCCGGTTTTGAAGCCAAGAGTGATGCCCACCAAAGCGATCCAGAGCAGGATCCGGTCCAGGAGAAGGAGGTAGAGGAGGCGGAAGAGCAGGAGGCAGAAGACCAGGAGGCAGAAGAGCAGGAGCAGGAGGAGCAGGAGGTAGAGCAGGAGGGGGAGGTCCAGCAGGAGGTCCCGCAGGCCAGTGCCCAGCCGGCTGAGGGCCCAGGTCGGGATCCGGACCAGCCCCTGCCTCCCCTGGATCCGGGCGGAGAGCCTGGCCTGGCTGCCGCAGTGGACCAGGTAAGCGATCCCGCCGATCCGGCAAGCCCCCCTGGCCCGGGCGCCAGCGATGGTCCCCGTCGTCCCCGGCGGCCTCCCTTCCAGCGGGGCCCTGGTCCCAGCGGCGGGCGCCAACGGTCCGTTACCCCGGAAGGATCGACCGACGATTTCCAGTTCTTCCAATCCCTCTTTGCCCTGGCTGCCGAGGGGCTGGGCCGGGAGACGCCAGGCCTGGCCAACCCAGGTTCTGCTTCTGCCGGTCAAGCTGCTACTGGTCAAGCTTCTTCTGGCCAAGCTTCTTCTGGTCAAGCTGAATCTGGCCCTCGCCAATTTGGCGAGGGCGAGTCCGACCAGGGGCCGGCCAAGCAAGGCCCCGATGGCCCGGCTGATGCCCTGGTTCCGTCCGAGTCCCCGGCCCCGCTGGAGGGGGGGGAAAGGGGGCTGATGGCGATCCGTCTCGACCGTTTGCGCCAGGCCGGAGGCCTGGGCCAGGCCCAGGATTCGGCGGGCTGGCAAGCCCTGGACTCCTTGATGCCCCAAGACGCCCCCAGCCTGTTGGCCTGGTGGGAGGCCCTCGATGGGGCCCTGCAGCGGCGGTTGCGCAACCTCTCGAATGCGGTCAATGGGGAGCTGTTGCGGCTGGGGATCACCCGTAGCCACTTGCCGATTGCCCTGCTTGATGCCGTGCTCAAGGGCCAGCTCGATCCCCTGCCGGCACCCGCCAACCTGGTGCGCCTGCAGATGCCCTTTGGAGGCGATGGCCCCGCCAGCCACGGCGCTGGGGGCCCAGGGGGCTTCCCCTTCGGCGGGCCGCTGGACATGGTGGCCCTGTTGCTGAGGCCAACCGATCTGGAATTCGAGACGCCGTCCCTGCGGGTCTGTCGCCGGCGCCTTGAGCAGAACCGGGCCCGATTGCGCACAATGGCCCAACGGCACCGCTACTGGCAGCGGCGTGTGCAGGCCCTTGAGGCAGAGCGGCAGTGGTTTCAGGACAGTCCCCCAACCAGCCGCGAACCCGCTTAGCCGGAGCCTCCCCTGGGCCAGGCATGGGCCAATCGGCCCGTTCAGGGGCCCCGGCCCCAGCCCCGGCGCCCGCCGTCACTGGCATGGCTGCCTTCACCCAATGGGCCAGGCCCCTGCAGCAGGCCCTGGAGCTGGAAGCGGACCGGGGCTTTGGCAATCTCCAGGGCCGCCGCGAACGGTTCAGCAGCTTCCTGGCGCGCCAGTGCGGCGAGCCTCCGGCCGGCCTGCCGCTCCCCGATCAGGGGGCCCTGGGCCAGCTTGCGGACGACTATCGCCTCTACGACAGCTTGAGTCCGGCCCGCCGCCAGAGCCTGGTGCGCCGCAGCCGCCAGCGGCTGCATGACATCCAGCGGGCCCTGCAGCCGGCCCTGCCGCCGGCGCCGCCGCGCCTGAACCGGCCCCAGGAGAGCCCCCAGGTGCTAGCCCCGGCCCCAGACCTCGCTGGCCTCCAACCCCAGACCCCCCTGGGTCAGATCCGCGGCATCGGCCCCAAGGCCGCCGAAAAACTGGCCGCCCTGGGCCTGTTCGTTGCCCGCGATTTGATCCGCTACTACCCGCGCGACTATCTCGACTACGCCAACTTGGTGCGCATYACCTCCCTGCAGCCGGGCTCCACCGCCACGATCGTGGCCACGGTGCGGCGCAGCAGCAGCTTCACCAGCCCCCGCAATCCCAACCTCTCGATCCTGGAATTGCAGCTGCAGGATCCCACCGGCCGCCTGCGGGTGTCGCGGTTTTTCGCGGGCAAACGTTTCAGCTCGCCCGGCTGGTTGAAGTCCCAGGAGCGCCAGTTCCCGGCTGGTTGCACGGTGGCGGTGAGTGGTCTGGTTAAGGAAACCCCCTACGGCCCCTGCTTCCAGGACCCGCTGATGGAGGTGCTGGAAAGCCCGAATGCGCCCCTGCAGAGCCGCCAGATCGGCCGGCTCCTGCCCGTTTACGGGCTCACCGAGGGGCTCACGGCCGATCGGGTTCGCCAGGCGGTCCAGTCCCTGCTGGTGGCGGTGCAGGCCTGGGGGGACCCCCTGCCCGGCCGATTGCTGCAACAACAGCAGCTCCTCGATCTGCCCACGGCCCTGGTGCAGATCCACCAGCCTGACGACCAGGAGCGGCTGGCGGCGGCCCGGCGGCGACTGGTGTTTGATGAATTTCTGATGTTGCAGCTCGGCCTGCTGCAGCGGCGCCGCCAACTCACCGCCAACCCGGCGCCGCCCCTGRCCCTGGCGGCCCCTAGGGGCCCTGGGGCAGAAACGGGCGAGGCCGAGGGCCTGATGCAGGCCTTTTTGAAAATCCTGCCCTTTCCGCTCACCGGCGCCCAGCGGCGGGTGCTGGCCGAGATCCACGCCGACCTGGCCCGGGACCAGGCGATGGCCCGGCTGGTGCAGGGGGATGTGGGCAGCGGCAAAACCGTGGTGGCGATTGCTGCGTTGCTCACGGCCATCGATGCCGGCTGCCAGGGGGCCCTGATGGCGCCCACCGAGGTGCTAGCGGCCCAGCATTACCACAAGTTGTGTGAATGGCTGCCCCAGCTGCATGTCACGGTTTCGCTGCTCACCGGCTCCACCCCCGCCAAGCGGCGGCGCGAGCTCCTGGCCGACCTCGACAACGGCACCCTCAAAATTCTGGTGGGCACCCACGCCCTACTGGAGGATCCGGTGCGCTTCGCCCGCCTYGGYCTGGTGGTGGTGGATGAGCAGCACCGCTTCGGGGTGCACCAACGCCATCGCCTGCTCAATAAGGGCCTGCAACCCCACCTGCTGACGATGACGGCAACCCCCATTCCCCGCACCCTGGCCCTGTCAATCCATGGTGATCTCGATGTCAGCCAGATCGATGAATTGCCGCCGGGCCGCACGCCGATTCGCACCCAATTGATCAAGGGGGGCGAACGCCAGCAGGCCTATGACCTGATCCGRGCCGAGGTAGAAGCGGGCCAGCGGGCCTATGTGGTGTTGCCCCTGGTGGAGGATTCGGAAAAGCTCGACCTGCGCTCGGCGGTGGAGGTGCATCGCCAACTGAGTGAGGAGGTGTTTCCTGACCTCAGCGTCGGCCTGCTCCATGGCCGCCTGGCTAGCGCCGAYAAGCAGGCGGCGATCGGTGCCTTTGCCAGGGGCGAGACCCAGGTGTTGGTGTCCACCACCGTGGTGGAGGTGGGGGTGGATGTGCCCGAGGCCAGCGTGATGGTGATTGAGCATGCCGACCGTTTTGGCCTCTCCCAGCTGCACCAGCTGCGCGGCCGGGTCGGCCGGGGGGCGGCGGCCTCCCATTGCCTATTGATCAACGACAGCCGCAATGCCCAGGCCCGCCAGCGGTTGGAGGTGTTGGTGCGCTCCAGCGATGGCTTCGAGATCGCCGAGATGGACCTGCGCCTGCGSGGTCCGGGCCAGGTGCTGGGCACCCGCCAATCGGGCCTGCCGGATTTAGCCCTGGCCAGCCTCAGCGACGACGGCGCCGTGCTCGACCAGGCCCGCGAGGCCGCCCAGGCCCTGATGGCCAGCGACCCCGACCTGGTCGCCCATCCGGCCTTGGCCGC
>NSII01000143.1 GCA_002737305.1 Synechococcus sp. Baikal-G1 | reverse complement strand
CCCCTTCCCCCTAGCCATGACCTCCCCAGCCCCAGCCCAGCGCCCCTGGAGCCCCATCCCGATCCTGGAATCGGGCCAGCGCCTGGAGCCCATCCCAGCGTCCTTGTWKCGGCTGGAGCCCCACCCCTACGTCGCCCTTGGTGCCCCCTATGGGGGCCAGGTCGATCCTTTTCGCCTGCGCTCCGGCGTGGTGCAGCAGCTGCTGACGGCCGAGCGCCATTTGGCCGAGCTTCGCCCTGGCTGGCGGCTGTTGATTTTTGATGCCTGGCGGCCCCTGGCGGTGCAGCGCTTCATGGTGGCYCAGGCGATTGGCGAGCAATGCCGCCTCCAGGGCGTGGATCCCCAGGGGTCCTCGGCGGCCCTGGCGGCGATCGGGGCGGAGGTGGGTCGCTTCTGGGCGCCCCCCAGCGAGGATCCGGCCACCCCCCCGCCCCACAGCACCGGCGCGGCCGTGGACCTGACCCTGGCGGGGCATGAAGACCCCCCTAGCCAGGGGGAGGCTGGCGAGGGGGCCCCTGGGAAGGTCCACCAGCTCGACCTGGGCGCCCCGATCGACGCGATTGGCGCCGTTTCCGAGCCCGACCACTTTGCGGCGGCGGCCCTGGCCGACCCCAGCAGTGGGGCCGCCCGCTGGCATGGCCGGCGCCAGCTGCTGCGCCAGGTGATGGAAACGGCGGGTTTTGTCCAGCACCCCAACGAGTGGTGGCACTTCAGCCTGGGCGACCAACTCTGGGCCTGGCGAACCGGCGCCAAGGCGGCCCGCTATGGCCGCTGGCTGGGGGCTTGAACCCCATCCAGGCTTATTCCTTGGGTAACAGGGCCAGTACGGCCTCCCGGCCGAGGGCGTGGATGTGGTCGCCGAAGCTGCGGCGRCCGCCGGCCTCGCCCCAGCCGCGCAGCAGCGGTTCCAGGGTGGTTTCGAGGGCGTCGAGGTTGAGGCGCTCCAGGTAGGGCTCGGCCAGGCGGCTGAGGTTGGGGGTGCCCCCCAGCCAGAGCTGGTATTGGTTGGGGCCGCTGCCGACCAGGCCCAGTTCGGCCATGTAGGGCCGGGCGCAGCCATTGGGGCAACCGGTGACGCGCACCAGGATCGAGCGCTCGATTTCGAGCCGGCGTAATTGGCCTTCCAGCCGCTCGAGGATCGCCGGCAGGCCCCGCTCCGCCTCGGTCACGGCCAGGCCGCAGAGGGGTAGGGCCGGGCAGGCGAGGGCGTGGCGGGCCAGCAAGCTGGTCTCGCCAGGGTTGGCGATGCCCAGGGCCGCCAGGGCGGTGCGCACGCTGGCCTTTTGGCTGGTGCCGATGTTGCAGAGCAGCAGGTCTTGATTCGGGGTGAGGCGGATCTCCAGCTGGTAGGTGGCCACCAGCTGGCGCAGGCCCGCCTTGAAGGCCCCCGACACCCGGCCACTGAGCACGGGCAGCCCCACAAACCAGGTGCTTTGGCCCTGGCGATGCCAGCCGAGGTAATCGAGCAGCTTGTTGGTGGGCTCGTTGTGGAGCGCCTTGAGCGGATGCTGGAAATAGCGGCCCGTGAGTTCTGATTTGAACCAGGCGATGCCGCGCTCGTGAATCAGATATTTCATGCGCGAATGGCGCCGCTGCTGGCGATCGCCGTGGTCCCGTTGCACCGCCGCAATCGCCTGCACCAGATCGAGCGCATGCTCGGCGGCCACATAACCCAGGGGATCGGCCGTGCGGGCGAAGGTTTCCTCCTTGTTGTGGGTGCGGCCCATGCCGCCGCCCACGTACACATTGCAGCCGCGCAGCTTGCCGTTGGGATAGGCGAAGGCCACCAGGCCGATGTCTTGGGTGAGCAGGTCCACGGAGTTGTCGCCGGGCACCGTGACGGCGACCTTGAACTTGCGCGGCAGGTAGGTGGAGCCATAGAGGGGCTCGTTGGCATCACCGCTGAACACGCCGCCCTCCAATTGGCGCTTGCGCACCTTCTTCACCGGGGCGCTCGGTTTGATCCGGTAGCTCAATTCGCCATCGACCCAAAGATCGAGGTAGGAGCCCTCGGCAGCGGTGGGGGCGAGCAGGTCGGCAATCTCATCGGCGAGGCGGCGGGCGGCCGGGTAGGCGCCGGTCTCAAACGGGGCCGCCGGTGCCATCACGTTGCGGTTGATGTCGCCGCAGGCGGCCAGGGTGGAACCCATCGACCGCACGATCGTGCCGATCACCTCCTTGAGGTTGCCCTTGCGCACGCCATGCATCTGGAAGGCCTGGCGGGTGGTGGCCCGCAGGGTGCCGTTGCCSAGCCGGTCGGCCAGGTCATCCATGGCCAGAAAYAGGCTGGCGGGGATGCGGCCGCCGGGGCTGCGCAGCCGCAACATCATCTGCCAGTCCTTGTCCTTGCCTTTCTGGCGATTTTCGCGGTTGTCCTGTTGATAGCTGCCGTGGAATTTGAGCAGTTGCACGGCGCCATCACTGAAGTGATGGGCGTCGTTGGCGAGCTCGGTGGCCAGGGGTTCCTTGAGGTAGCCGCTGTCGGCCTTGAGYTGCTCGAATTTGGTGCGCTCACTGCCGCTGGCCAGGCTGGCAAAGGCCCCCTGATCGCCCACCAGCAGCGGCGGTACCCCCATGGGGGTACGGGTTGCCGGGATCTGCGCCTGCTGCGAGCCGTCCGGGGAATCTGAAGTCAGCCCAGCAGTCACGGTCACAGTGGCGCCCTTACCTAACTCGACCGTAGCGAAACGCCCCAGGCGATTTGGTTGTGGGGTTACATCTCCCTAACGGGAACCGGCAGCTGCCCGGCCCTGGGCGGGCGCCAAGGGCCCAAAAGCGCTGCAGGCCTGGCTCCCTTTGGCGGCAGCGGGGGAACGACCCCAGCGGCATCCCAGGCCCCTGCCCCTCCATAAACTCAGGCCATTGCTTGCGCCTGCCCCGTGTCGACCTTTCTGCTTGAGATCGGCACCGAGGAGCTGCCCGCCGATTTCGCCCGCCTGGCCCTGCCCCAGCTCGAAGCCCTGGTGCACCGGGACCTGGCCGAGCGGCGCCTAAGCCATGGCCAGATCACGGTCACCAGCACCCCCCGCCGCCTGGCCCTGGTGGTGGCGGACCTGGCCGCCAGCGCCGCCGACCTGGAGGAGGACCGCAAGGGGCCTCCAGCGGCCCAGGCCCTCAAGGAGGGCGTGCCCACCCCGGCCGCGATTGGCTTCGCCAAGCGCTGCGGCATCGAGGCCAGCGCCCTGGAGGTGCGCGACACCCCCAAGGGACCCTTTGTGTTTGCCCGGGTGCGGGAGCCTGGCCTGCCTGCGGCCGAGCTGCTKGCTGCCTGCATTCCCCAATGGATCRCCGGCCTGCAGGGCCGCCGCTTCATGCGCTGGGCCGAGGGCGAAAGCCGCTTTTCGAGGCCCGTGCGCTGGCTCGTGGCCCTGCTTGATGGGGCCGTGATTCCGGTGACCCTGACCGGCAGTGATCCGGAGGTGAGCGCCGGCCGCCTCAGCCGGGGCCACCGCCTGCATGGCGCCCATGCTGGTGATGGATCCGGTGGCGTTCCTGTAGTTTCCATCGCCACGGCCAGCGCCTACGCCGAAACGCTTGCTGCGGCTGGCGTCGAGGTGGATCGCCAGCGCCGCGCAACCACGATCCGAGCCGCCGTCGAGACGGCCGCCGCCGCCCTGCAGGCCCGCCCCGACCTACCCCAGGAGCTCTTCGATGAACTCACCGATCTGGTGGAGGCACCGCTGCTGATCGAGGGCTCGGTGCCGGAGTCCTACCTGGCCCTGCCGGCCGAGGTGCTCAGCACGGTGATGCGCGCCCACCAGCGCTACATCCCCCTCTATCGCCAGCAGGCCCAGATCGACCCCCTGGCCCTCGATGCCCGCGCCAGCCTGCTGCCCACCTTCCTCTGTATCGCCAATAGCCTGCCCGCGGCCACGGACACGGTGCGGCGCGGCAACGAGCGGGTGCTCAAGGCGCGCCTGGCCGATGCCGCGTTTTTTGTGGCCGCAGACCGGGCGGTCGCCAGCAGCGATCGCCGCGTCCAACTGGCCCGGGTCACCTTCGCCGAGGGGCTCGGCAGCCTGCTCAACCGGGTCGAACGACTCGAGTGGTGCACCGATGGGTTGGTGGAGCTGCTGGAGCTGGGCGACCAAGACGCCGCCCATGCCCGCCGCGCCGCCCACCTCTGCAAGCACGACCTGGTCAGCCAGATGGTGGGCGAATTCCCCGAGCTCCAGGGGGTGATGGGCGGCAAATACCTGCTGGCGGAAGGCGAACCCCGGCCCGTGGCCCTGGCCGTGCTCGAGCACTACCTGCCCCGGGGCGCCGGCGATGCCCTGCCTAGCTCCAAGGCCGGTGCGGTGGTGGCCCTGGCCGAACGGCTGGAGCTGCTGCTGAGCATCTACGCCAAGGGGGAGCGGCCCAGCGGCTCCTCAGACCCCTATGCCCTGCGCCGGGCCGGCAATGGCCTGCTGCAGATCCTCTGGCACCAGGGCTGGCGCCTCGATCTCGTGGCCCTGCTGCAGCGCGCCTGTGCCCATTGGGCCGAGCTGCTGCCCGCTTTTCATGTGGACCCCACCGCCCTGGCGGCGGACCTGGGCGAGTTCCTGCGCCAACGGCTGGTGAGCCTGCTGGAGGAGGAGGGCCTGCCGGTCGACCTGGTCCAAGCGGTGGCCGGCGAAGGGGTCTCCCTGGCGCGCGTGCTGGCCGATCCCGCCGATGCCCGCCAGCGGGCCAAGCTGCTGGTGGCCCTGCGGGCCAATGGCCAGTTGGCGGCGGTGCAGGCCGTGGTCACCCGGGCGGCCCGCCTGGCGGCCAAGGGGGACCTAGCTCCGGATGTGCTTTCGGCCCAGGGGGTGGTGT
>NSII01000016.1 GCA_002737305.1 Synechococcus sp. Baikal-G1 | reverse complement strand
CATTCAGCTGGATTTCAACCTGCCCGAACGCTTCAACCTGGAGTATGTGGCCGCCGACGGCAGCCGCCAGCGGCCGATCATGATTCACCGGGCGATCTTCGGCTCCCTGGAACGGTTCTTCGGAATCATGACTGAAAACTATGCCGGTGATTTCCCCTTCTGGCTAGCGGCCGAACAGGTGCGTTTGCTGCCCGTCACCGATGAGGTGCGGCCCTACGCGGAAGGCCTCCTGGCCCAACTCAAGGCCGCCGGAGTTCGGGCCGCCATCGACCACAGCGGCGACCGACTCGGCAAATTAATTCGCAACGGCGAGCAGCAAAAGATTCCCGTGTTGGCGGTGATTGGCGCCCAGGAAGCTGAAAATGGCACCTTGAGCCTGCGCAGCCGCCGCGATGGCGATTTGGGCGCCGTGGCCATCGAAACCCTGCTGGCCGCCGCTTCCCAGGCCAACCGGGAGCGGGCGCCGGGCCTGGATCTGGCCGCCAGCCAGCCGGCTTGAACCCCTAAATCTTGCCAAAGGCCACTAGGTCCCCAGCCGGCTCGCCCCCAACCTTGTCCCCGATCGGTTCCCATGGCCCCCATCACCTTGCTGGCTGGAGATCTGGGAGGCACCAAAACCCTGCTAGCCACCTACCAGGTTGACGGCACCCGCCTGATCAAAACCCGATCGGAGCGCTATGCCTCGGGGCAATGGCCCAATTTCAACGACCTGGTGGCCCATTTTTTGGCGGGCTGCGAGGTCCAGCCCAGTGCCGGCTGCCTGGCCGTGGCAGGGCCCGTGCGCCAGGGCCGGGTGAAATTCACCAACCTGCCCTGGGAGCTCGACGAAGACGGCCTCAGCCAGGCCTGTGCCCTGGAGCATCTAGAGCTGGTCAATGATTTCGCCGCGCTGATCTACGGCTTGCCCCACCTGGCCAGCGATCAGCAGGCCCCGCTCTGGCAACCGGCCAGCGGCGCTGATCCCCAGGCACCGGTGGCGATCCTGGGGGCGGGCACGGGCCTGGGGGTGGCCCTGGGGGTGCCAACGAACAGCGGCCTGGTGGCCCTGGCCACCGAGGCGTCCCACGCCGAATTCGCCCCCCGCAACCAGGACGAATGGGACCTCAAGCAATGGTTGATTGCCGACCAGGGCCTCGAGCGGGTCTCGATCGAGCGCATCGTCAGCGGCACGGGCCTGGGCGACGTGATGCGTTGGCTGCTCAGCAGCGACCAGGCCAGCAATCAACACCAACTAGCGGCTGTTGCCTTGGCCGACCTGCCCGAGCGCACCCATCAGGCGGCGGCAGCTGGTGACCCGCTGGCCGATCGTGCCCTGGGCCTGTGGCTAGGGGCCTACGGCTCAGTGGCGGGTGATCTGGTCCTGCAAAGCCTCTGCCTCGGCGGCCTCTGGGTGGGTGGCGGCACGGCGGCGAAACTATTGCCAGAACTAACTTCAGCCCGGTTCCTAGATCCCTTAATGGCCAAGGGTCGCCTGGGTGCGATCGTGCAGCAGGTGCCGATCTGGGCCCTGATTGATCCAGAGGCTGGCCTCTTCAGCGCCGCCTGTCGGGCCCGGATGTTGCTGCCCTGAGCAGGCCAGCGGCCGCAGCCAGGGCAAAGCCCGCAGCCAGGGAAAGGCAGGGGTAGTCCCAGGCCCCGCCCCGCCCCTGACAGGGTTGCTGTCCCAGGGGGTGGGACACTGAACCCAGAAGTAAGGATTCCATGGTGCGCCCCGACATCGGAGAGGGGGTTGTGGTCGATGTCCCCGCCACCACAGCCAACCTCGGCCCGGGATTTGATTGCCTTGGTGCCGCGCTGGAACTCAACAACCGCTTTGAGTTGCGCAGCATCGAAGGCGATCAGGAGCGCTTCGACCTGATCATTGAAGGCAGCGAAGGCTCCCACCTCCGCGGCGGCCCGGACAACCTGGTGTACCGGGCCGCCCAGCGGGTCTGGAAAGAGGCTGGGGTTCAGCCGATGGCGATTGAGGCCCGGGTGCGCCTGGGGGTGCCGCCGGCTAGGGGCCTGGGCAGCAGCGCCACGGCGATCGTGGCCGGCCTGATCGGCGCCAACGCCCTGATTGGTGAACCCCTGAGCCGCGAAAAACTACTGGAACTGGCGATTGACATCGAAGGCCACCCGGACAACGTGGTGCCCTCCCTGCTGGGTGGCCTCTGCATGACCGCCAAGGCCGCCTCCCACCGCTGGCGGGTGGTGCGCTGTGAGTGGTCGCCGGACGTGAAGGTGGTGGTGGCAATCCCGGCGATTCGCCTGGCCACCAGCGAGGCCCGGCGGGTGATGCCCAAGCTGATTTCCGTGGCCGATGCGGTCGTCAACCTGGGCTCCCTCACCCTGTTGCTGCAGGGGCTGCGCACGGGCAACGGCGACCTCATTGCCGATGGCATGCACGACCGCATCCATGAGCCCTATCGCTGGGGCCTGATCCAGGGCGGACAGCAGGTGCGTCGGGCCGCCCTGGAGGCGGGTGCCTGGGGCTGTGTGATCAGCGGCGCCGGACCGAGCCTGATGGCCCTCAGCTGCGAAGCCCAGGCCCAGGCCGTCAGCCGGGCCATGGTTCGGGCCTGGGAATCGGAGGGCGTCGCCTCCCGGTCCGAGGTGCTGCCCCTGCAACAAACGGGAAGCCACTGGCGCGTCCTCTGAGATCCGGCTACCCCCAAGGGCTTGCCCAGGGCCTAACCGGCGGCGGCCTTCCCGTGCAATGCCCCCAAATCGACTGGTCTGGGCCTTTGCACTGAACTGAGTAATAAGACTCAAACTGATAGATTGGGCCCTCTTGGAGGTCGGAGCTGGGAAGCAGCCCGCCTTCATATCTCCCTGCTGGCCAGTTGTGATGGACGCGAATCTGCCCCTGTCGGCCGCGTCCTCCCTCCCTAGCAATTGGCCTTGGTTGAGCCTGATTTGTCTTCTACCGGCTGCGATGGCGCCGGTACTGATGCTGCTCCCCGGCGATTCCAACGATCCCCGCCTACCCCGCAGCATCGCCTTGGGGGTGCTTCTGGCCGATCTGCTGCTGATGATCTGGGTGTTCAGCCAGCGCTTTGACGGCTCCAGCAGCGCCCTGCAACTGGTGGAACGGGTGCCCTGGGTGCCCTCCCTCGGCCTCGAATGGTCCCTGGCGGCCGATGGACTCTCGGCCCCCTTAGTAGTGCTCTCGGGTCTGGTGACCCTGCTTTCGGTGGCGGCCAGCTGGAACATCCATCAAAAGACCAGGCTCTACTTCGCCCTGTTGCTCCTGCAGGCCTCGGCCCAGGCCCTGGTGTTTCTCTCCCAGGACTTCCTGCTGTTTTTCCTTTCCTGGGAACTGGAACTGGTGCCGGTGTATCTACTGATTGCGATCTGGGGAGGCAGCCAGCGCCAGTACGCCGCCACCAAGTTCATTCTTTACACCGCCACAGCCTCGCTGCTGATCCTGCTCAGCGGCCTGGCCCTGGCCCTCTCCGGCGACCATTTCACCCTCAACCTGTCGGAATTGGCAACCCGCTCACCGGGGGGAACCTTTGGGCTGCTGTGTTATCTCGGCTTCCTGATCGGCTTCGGCGTCAAGCTGCCGATGTTCCCGCTGCACACCTGGCTTCCCGATGCCCATGGCGAGGCTAATGCGCCAGTTTCAATGCTGCTGGCGGGGGTCTTACTAAAGATGGGCGGCTACGCCCTACTTCGCTTCAACGTGCAAATGCTGCCGGAAGCCCATGTGCAATTAGCGCCGGCCCTGATTGTGCTCGGCATTGTCAATATTGTGTATGGGGCCCTCAATGCCTTCGCCCAGGACAACGTCAAACGGCGGATTGCCTGCAGCTCGGTGAGCCACATGGGCTTTGTGTTGCTGGGGATCGGCGCCGTGGACAGCCTGGGCATTAGCGGTGCCATGTTGCAAATGATCAGCCACGGCCTGATTGCGGCCGCCATGTTCTTTATTACCGGCGTGTTCTACGAGCGCACCAAAACCCTCTCGATCCCCAACATGGGCGGCCTGGCCAAGGTGTTGCCGATCACCTTTGCCTTCTTCCTGGCCAGCTCCCTGGCGTCCCTAGCCCTGCCGGGCATGAGTGGCTTTGTCAGCGAAATCACGGTTTTTCTTGGGGTCACCAGCAACGACGCCTTCACCGTGCCCTTCCGGATCATTGCGGTGGTGCTTGCTGCCATCGGCCTGGTGCTGACGCCGATGTATCTGCTGTCCCTTTGCCGCCGCGTCTTCTTTGGGCCCCGGATTCCGGCCCTCGCTGTGGTGGGTGACATGAAGCCGCGGGAATTGGTGATCGGCCTTTGCCTGCTGGTGCCAACCCTCACCATCGGCTTCTGGCCCCGGGTGGCCATCGATTTCTACGGGGCCAGCACGACAGCCCTGGCCAATGACCTGGCCCGCCACAGCCTGGTGGCCCTGGGCCGGCTTCCCGCCCTCGGCTGAACCACGCTGCTTCGAGACTTCAGGTTGAAATAAGGGCAGCGATGTCCCTAACCGATGAGCGGCAGTACCAAGGTTGTGGCTTCTCCCCTGTTAACGGGCAAGGGCCTGCCGGCCTTCGGGGCGATCACTGCGGCCCAGGTCGAAGAGCACATCCCCGAGCTGCTGTCCCTGCTTAACGCGGAGCTTGATGTCCTTGAGGCGGTGCTCTGCCAAGCCCTGGGTGCCGCACGCCTGCTCGATTGGGCCGAAGTCATGGACCCCCTGCAACGGCTCGGCGAGCAACTGCGCTGGAGCTGGGGCGTGGTCGGCCACCTCAACGGCGTCTGCAATAGCCCGGAGCTGCGGCTCGCCCATGCCGGCCAGCAGGCGGCGGTGGTTCAGTTCGGCAGCCGGGCCGGCCAGAGCCAGGTACTTTTCCAGGCCCTGCAAACCCTGGAGCGCCAGCACCAGGCCGCCACCATCGGCACCCCGGGCCGGCTCGATGGCACCCAGCAGCGGATCCTGGCGGCGGAACTGCGGGACATGCAGCTGCGCGGTGTGGGCCTAGAGGGCGCGGTTCAGGCCGCCTTCAACCAGGCCAGCCAGGAGCTGGCCGAGCTCTCCACCCGCTTCAGCAACCAGGTGCTCGATGCCACCAACGGCTGGACCCTGAGCCTGGAGGATCCGGCCCAGACCGAGGGGTTACCGACCAGCCTCAAGGACCAGCTGGCCCAGGCGGCCCGCGCCGCCGACCTCAAGTCCGCCGATGGCGCCGAGCCCAGCTCCGAGGCCGGCCCCTGGCTGCTGGGCCTGGACATGCCCCGCTTTGCCCCCTTCCTCAAGTACAGCCGTAACCGGAGCCTGCGCGAGCAGCTCTACCGCGCCCATGTCAGCCGGGCCTCCGGCCAGGGCAACGCCGGCGATCACACCACCAACGACGGCACCAACGAATCCCCTAAGGCAGAGCCTCTCAACAACTGGCCCCTGATCGAAACAATCCTCACCCTGCGGGGCGACCAGGCGCGCCGGCTGGGCTTGGCCAACTGGGCGGAGCTCAGCCTGGCCGCCAAAATGGCCGACTCGGTGACCAGCGTCGAGGCGCTGCTGGAGGAGTTGCGCGCCGCGGCCTTCCCCATGGCCGCGGCGGAACTGGAGCAGCTGCGCCAGTGCGCCGCCCGCCACGGCGCCCCCGAAGCCAGCGACCTGCAGCCCTGGGATGTGAGCTTCTGGGCCGAGGTGTTGCGCCAGGAGAGCTTCTCGCTCGATAGCGAAGCCCTGCGGCCCTACTTCCCCCTGCCGGCGGTACTGGAGGGCCTGTTTGCCCTCTGCGGCCGCCTGTTTGGCATCCGCATCGAGGCCGCCGATGGCCAGGCCCCGGTCTGGCATGCCGACGTGCGCTTCTTCCGGGTGCTGGAGGCCAGTGGTGGGGGCGCATCTGCAGCCAGGGCGGGCCAGCCCCTGGCCGCCTTTTACCTCGACCCCTACAGCCGTCCCGGCAGCAAGCGCGGTGGCGCCTGGATGGACGACTGCCTGGGGCGCTCCCTCGGCCCCGATGGCACGCCGGTGTTGCCCGTGGCCTACCTGATCTGCAACCAAAGCCCGCCGGTGGGGGACAGCCCGAGCCTGATGACCTTCGAAGAGGTGGAAACCCTGTTCCACGAGTTCGGCCACGGTCTCCAGCACATGCTCACCACCGTGGATCGGCCCCAGGCCGCCGGCATCAACAACGTCGAATGGGATGCGGTGGAACTCCCCAGCCAGTTCATGGAGAACTGGTGCTACGACCGGGCCACCCTGCTGGGCATGGCCCGCCATTGGCAAAGCGGCGAACCCCTACCGCAAGCTGAATTCGCCAAGTTGCAGGCGGCCCGCACCTACATGGGCGGATCGGCCACCCTGCGCCAGGTCCATCTGGCCCTCACCGATTTGCGCCTCCACAGCGCCTGGTCCCCGGACTGCGGCGAGACGCCTGAGCAGCTGCGCCGCCGCATCGCCACCACCACCACGGTGCTAACCCCGATCGACGCCGATGCGTTCCTCTGCTCCTTCGGCCACATCTTTGCCGGTGGTTATGCGGCCGGCTACTACGCCTACAAGTGGGCCGAGGTGCTCAGCGCCGATGCCTTCAGCGCCTTTGAAGATGGCGGCCTAGACAATGAAGCCCAGGTCCAGGCCACGGGGCGCCGCTTCCGGGACACCGTGCTCAGCCTGGGCGGCAGCCGCAGCCCGGCCGAAGTGTTTGAGGCCTTCCGCGGCCGCCAGCCCTCCACCGAGGCCCTGATCCGCCACTCCGGCCTGGTGGCCGCCTGATGGGTCCAGGGGCGTTCCAGGTGGACCATGCCGTTAAGGCACCAGCAGATCAGCCACGATCGGGGCTAGGGCCTGGGGGTTGATGATCAGATCCTTGTGGGTCAGCACCGGTAAGGCCCGCACCGACCCCACCGGCAACACCCCCCGCCAGGGGGGGATCACCATCTGATCGGTGCGGCAGTAATAGCTGTGGCACTCCATCCCCTCGAGGCCGCTGAAATCGCCATTGAGCTGGCGCAGCAACGGACTGCCCAACTTCATGTCGGCCACCGTGGGCAGCCACCAACGGGGCCAGGGCTGGGCCGTGAGCGTGCCCCGCTGGGGGCTGCCCACACTGAAGAAGCGGCGGGTGCGGCGGTGGCCCCCCAGCAGTTGGATCCAGATGCGGCCGATCACCCCTCCCATCGAAAACCCCAGCAGGTCAATCGGTTGCCCTGGGCCAAAGCTGCTGGCGATGCATTGATCGAGCTGGGCGGCCATCTCCCCTAGGGGCCGAAAGCCAAGGCCATGGGGGAGGTGGGGGATCAACAGGGGGGCCCGCCGGCCAGCCAGGGCGGCTTCGAGGCGCCCAAATAGGCGGGGCGTATCCCAGAGACCATGGACCAGCACCAGGGGAACGGGCGCTGGCAGGGCAGGGSAAGCAGGGGATTCGGGGGGCACGGCGGGCCGGCAGCAGGTCCCATCGAGAGGATCCCGTTGGACCGCCCTGAACGGGTGCCCCGATCATGCCGGGATCCGCCCAGGGCTGACCGCCGACTGGGCTGGGCGCGGTCCCGCTCCCGACCCCGTTCCGGCGTGGGACCTGCTTGCCCATCGGGTCGACCATCCCTGCTGGCCGTCCATGCGGGTCCTAGCCGTGGCGCAGGTGGGCCATGGCACTGGCCTTGAGGCGGCGGGCCTGGGCATGGCGCCTGGCCCAGGCCCGCACCTGGCCCGCCACATCGCCGCTAGCAAATGGATCGGGGTGGCCAAGGAGCTGGGCCGACAGGGCCGCCTTAAGGCGCTTCTGGCGCTGGTTGGTCCTGGCCCAGGCCAGGAATTCTGGATCAACCGGATGACGGGACAGGGTCGGAAACGCCATGGCAAGGCACCTGCAAGACATCGACGCCCTAAGTATGTAGCAGTTGCTACCAAACGGCCCCTAGCGCCATCAAAGTTCGTGCCCACTGGCTGGGCTCGTGGGACTGGTCTGGGCTGGCTGAACTGCTGGAGCCGGAGCCACGCCAACCAAGCCTGGCCCCAAAGCCACGACTGCACGACCAATCCGTTGAAATGGACCCAGCAACGGCCCTGGTGACGCGCGATGGCAGCCCCCTTCACCCGACTGGCTTACCAGACCCTGCAGCAGGGCAAAAGCCTGATGGGGCTGGCCCACAAGGAAGTCAGCCTCAGGCTGATGGACGCCCTCGCTCCGGAGGGGTCCCCGAGCACGGTGGCGGCGCCACCCCAGATGCTGCAGGCCATGCAGGCCTCCTTCCAGCGACTGCTCGATGTGGACTGGGAGGAAGCGGAGCAGGGGATCTACCCCCCCTCCCTGCTCTTTGATGCTCCCTGGCTGGAATGGGCCAGCCGCTACCCATTGGTGTGGCTGGATCTGCCAGCCATTTGGAACCGCCGCAAACAACGCCGCGTGGATGATTTGCCGGCCACGGTGAACCGCAGCGACTATCCCAGCTACTACCTGCAGAACTTTCACCACCAAACCGACGGCTACCTGAGCGACTACTCCGCCTCCCTCTACGACCTGCAGGTGGAACTCCTGTTCAATGGCACCGCCGATCCGATGCGGCGGCGCATCCTCAAGCCCCTGGTCTGGGGCCTGAGGGCCTTCGCCGATCGGCCCGCTAGCCAGCTGCGGGTGCTCGATGTGGCCACCGGCACGGGCCGCACCCTGCGCCAGATCCGTGCTGCCCTCCCCCAGGCCCGCCTCGTGGGCCTGGACCTCTCCAACGCCTACCTGCGCCAAGCCAACCGCTGGCTCAGCCAGCTGCCCAATGAATTGCCCCAGCTCGTCCAAGGAAATGGCGAAGCCATGCCCTTTGCCGACGCCAGCATGCAGGCCGTGACCTGCGTGTTCCTGATGCATGAGCTGCCGGCTGATGCCCGTCAAAACGTGCTCAATGACTGCTGGCGCGTGCTCGAACCCGGCGGTGTGCTGGTGCTCGCCGATTCCGTGCAATTAGCCGATTCTCCCCAATTCCGCCCCGCCATGGAGAACTTCCGCCGGATGTTCCACGAGCCCTATTACCGCGATTACATCGGCGATGACATCGATGCCCGCCTAACTGCGGCGGGATTTAAGGCCGTTCGCGCCGAATCCCACCTGATGACCCGGATCTGGACAGCCTCGAAGTCCTGACCGGCCCCTTGGCTCAACCCTGCTGACCAATAGGGTTAAACAACCGTGGATCAATGATCGAATGGCTAATCCGTTCAGCGTGAGGTGGTTGGAGGGCTGGACCTTCCAAACCGTGCTGATGGAGGGGGCCGTTCAGGTGGAAGCCCACGGCTTCGGCATCTGCTTACGCACCCCTGTGCTGCCCGGTGAAACCCCGGTGACGACAGCCGATCGGCTCGTCCTTACCGAAGACCGCCGCCGCAAAACCCTGCGCTCAGCCTGGCTGCGGGGCCGCAACCTGCCCGATCAGGCCGGGGCCCCGGACCTGGAGGGGGCCGTGCCGGAACTGGCGCCCATCATCCGGGTCAAGGTCTAGGGAGGGGCAGGGAAGGGCCTTGGCCACCTGGGGAGGCCCTCAGCGGTGCAGCCAGAGGGCCAGCACCAGGGCCGGTCCGCCCCAGCGCAGGGCCGTCCAGACCACCTCCTCTGGCCAACGGCTTGCCCGCAGCGGCTTGGGCAGGGGATCAAACAACCGTTGGGCCAAGAGCATGCGCTGGCGCAGGCGGCGGTTGGCCAGGCTGCTATCGCCCTCACCCAAGCGTTCAGCCCGGCTGACTTCGGCCAGCAGGGCCGCCAACTGGTGCAACCAGCGAATCGGCTGAACTGGGGTCCGCTGGGCTGGGACACGTCGGGCTTTGGCCATGGCGCCAGGATGGGGCCAACCCCCGCCCCCCGTCCAGTGGTTCCTGAGAGGCCCCAAGCGCCGCAGCCAGCCAGCTGGCCCGAGGGCAGCACTGGCTGCGCCGCCCAGCTGCATCAACTGCTCACCATCAACGATCGCCAGTGGCATGCCCTCAAGGGCCAGCCCCAACGGCGCGCCGCCGAACAATTGGCCGCGGCCCTGGTGCTGCTGCTAGATCCGGCCAATCCGCCCCAGGCCCCCGTGGCCAGCCAGCAACGCCTGGCCAGCATCGCCCTGGTCGAGAACGGCCTGGCCTGGTTAAGGGGGGACCTGCGCGATTCGGGCTGCCCCCAGCACGGCCTGGCCGCCCCTGGGGCTATCGCACCCGATTGAGCCCTAGCCCTTAAGCCCAACCCATCCGGCGCGCCGACACTTGCACCCGGTTGCCGCGGCGGCTCCAGCGAACGTCATCGAAGCAATGGTGGATCAGGAAAAGGCCCCGGCCGCCCCGGGCGTGGGGCTCTAGCGGTAAGACGCCCGCCCGTTGCTTTGGCGTTAGGCCCAGGCCCTCATCCTGCACCTGCCAAATCAGCCAACGGGGGGTGAGGATCCGGCGCACCCGCAGGCATTTGCGGGGGTCATTGCCATTGCCATGGCGCACCGCATTGACCAGCACTTCCTGGAGCCCGAGCTGCAGGGTGGCAAGCTGCTGGCCGCCCTGGATCGGTTCCAGCAATACCTCCACCAGCGGCGCCAGTTGCAGCGTCGAGGGGGTGATGAAATCCGTCCAGCGCAACAGCATCGCCCGCCTCAGGAGGGCAAGCGACCCAGGAGGCCGGGATGGCTGAGCAGGGCATCCATTAGGCGCACCCCCCGCAACTGGTTGACCAGGGGCAGGTGCCCTTCGGGTGCCGCAAGCGACCAGGTGAAGGAGCCGGGATAGCGGGTCCAGGTGCCATTCAACTTCCACCCCAATTTCGGCCAGAGCCGGTCCCAGCGGTCGCCACAACTGCGCAGCAGGCGCAGTTGCACGGAAAAACCGAAACGGCCCTGGGAATAGGTGAGCCAGAGGCGATCGAGACTTTCCAGGTCCACCGCGGCGATCGGCGGCACTTCGCTGTAATAGACGTAACCGCGTGTCACGGCGGCCGGGCCCGCCAGCTGGCGCAGGCTCTCACTGGTGATGCGATCGGCCAGCTCGTAGTCCTGGGCCATCAGGGCCGCCTCCAGGGGGGCGTAGTCCAGGCCCTGGGCGCTGGTCACGGCCAGCCAGCCGGAGCGGTGGCGCTGGCGGAAAGCCTGGCTGAGCACGTCGTCCTGCTGGAGCAGCAGCTGGATCAGGGTGCCGGCTGCCCAGTCATCACCGGTGGCATCGAGCCGGTCAAGCCGGTCACCGATCAGGGGCCGGATCTGCTCGACCTGCTGGTCCAAGCCAGCGAGGAGGCCCCGCCGCTGGCGGGCCGAGCTGCTGACAAAACGGTCTAGGAGCTGGTCGGGGCTGGCCGTGGTGATGGCGGGTGGTCCGGAAAGCATGGGCACGGGCCGGCCTGACGGTGCGCCAGCCTGGGGACACTATGTCAGGCCAGGCCAAGCGTCGATGCCCCAGGCACCCCAGCAGATGCGGCTTGCAATTGAGACTTTTCTGGGCGGCCAGGGAGTGGTGGTTGATGTGCGCAGCCCCGGCGAGTTCCGCCAAGGCCACATACCTGGCGCCCACAACCTGCCCCTCTTCGATGACGGCCAACGGGCCCAGGTGGGCACCACCTACAAACACAAAGGCCGCCAGGCCGCCGTGCTGGAAGGCCTGGCCCTCGTTGGCCCCCGCCTGGAGAGCCTGGGCCAGCAGCTGGTGCGCCTGGCGGCGCTGACGCCGGCAGCCCCCTTGCGGCTGCACTGCTGGCGCGGCGGCATGCGCTCCGAGAGCGTCGCCTGGCTGGCCCAAGGCCTGGATCTACCGGTGGTGGTGTTGCAAGGGGGCTATAAGGCCTATCGCTCCTGGACCCTGGCCCTGTTTGGGCGGCCCTGGCCCCTGCGCCTGCTGGGGGGCCGCACCGGCAGCGGCAAAACCGAGCTGCTGCTGGAACTGCAAGCGCGGGGGGTGGCCGTGATCGACCTGGAGGGGCTTGCCAACCACCGGGGCAGCAGTTTTGGGGGGCTTGGCCAGGCCGAGCAACCGAGCAGCGAGCACTTCGAGAACCTGCTGGCCACAGCCCTTTGGCCGTTGCGCGAGGCGGAGACAATCTGGTTTGAGGATGAAAGCGCCCAGGTCGGCCGCTGCCGGATTCCCCTCGGGCTCTGGCGCCAGATGCAAATGGCGCCGCTGCTGGCGGTGCAACGCCCCATCGAGGCCCGGCTCGATCACCTCGTCACTCTGTATGGCACCCAGGGGCAGTTAGCCCTAGCCGAGGCCACCCAACGGATCGCCAGGCGACTGGGGCCCCAGCGCACCGCCCTAGCCCTGGAGGCAATTGCCCAGGAAAACTGGCATGAAGCCTGCCGGCAAATCCTCGACTACTACGACCGCTGCTACGACCATGGGCTCCAGGGGCGACCGGCCCTGGAGCCCATCAGGGGCGCGGCTGGCCCATCGAGCAATTCTTCGTCCGAGCCCCCAACCCCTGCCGCCCCAGGGCCGGCAGGGGAACGGCCCCGGTCCTGGGACATCGGCCTCGCCCCGGCCCCAGAAGCGGCCGAGCAGCTACTGGCCGCTGGGCTGATTCGCCCCATTCAGCCGCGGCTCGGCCCAGTTTAAGATCTATTTTTGTGGGCACAGGCATGGCCGCCATTCAGTTCTTCCCCGGTGTGGACGAGCCGGTGGTGCCCGACATCCGGCTCACTCGCTCGCGCGATGGCCGCACCGGCCAAGCCCTGTTCGTGTTTGAGGGTCCTAAAGCCCTGGCCCCTGAGGCCATCGGCGACATCGGTGGCATGTACTTGGTCGATGAAGAGGGCCAGTTGGTGACCCGGGAGGTCAACGCCCGCTTCGTCAATGGCAAAGCCAGCGCCTTGGAAGCGACCTTCACCTGGAAAACCACCGCCGATTTCGAGCGTTTCATGCGCTTCGCCCAGCGCTACGCCGATAGCCATGGCATGGGCTTCGCCGGCAAAGACGACGACGACAACGACGAGGCAGGCCAGGAGGACGCTTGAAATTCGGCCACTGGCTGACTCTGCTGGGCACGGCCTCCGCCCTGATCCTGCTGTGGAGCCTGCGGGACGTGCTGATCCACGTCTTTGCCGCGATTGTGCTGGCCATGGCCCTCTGCACGGCTGTAGGAGTGGTGCAACGCCGGCTGGGTTGGGCCCGGCCCCTGGCCCTGGGCGTGACGCTCCTCGGGTTGGTCGTGTTGGGCCTGGGGCTGGGGGCGCTGTTGATTCCTCCCTTTGTGGATCAGTTCAGCCAGTTGCTGCGCCAACTACCGGCAGCCTTTGCGGTGCTGACCCGGTTGGTTCATCAGGGTTTCGACCAAACCAGCCATCTCATTGATGGCCCAAGCCTCCTGGAGGGAGGACCAAGCCCCAGCCAGTGGCTGATTCCAGGCCAGCCCGGGGCCCCAGCCGGAGGCGGCGTACTTGCCGCGGGCCTGGGCGGAAGCGCCCTGAAATTGCTGGGTTTTGCCGGCAGTTTGGGCAATGTCCTGATTCAGCTGTTGTTTGTGCTGGCCGTGAGCCTGATGATCGCGGCCCAACCGGGCGCCTACCGGGAGGTGGCGATCCTGCTAGTGCCCTCCTTCTACCGCCGGCGCTTCCGCAAGGCCCTGCTGCTCTGTGGTGAGGCCCTGAGCAGCTGGATGGGAGGAGTGCTGATCAGCTCCTGCTGCGTGGGGCTGCTGGCCGGCATCGGCCTCTCCCTGCTGGGCGTCAAATTGGTGGTGGCCAACGCCCTGCTGGCGGGTCTACTCAATGTGATCCCCAATGTGGGCCCCACCTTGGGAACCCTGTTTCCGATGTCTGTGGCCCTCTTGGTGTCCCCCTGGAAGGCCATGGCCGTGCTGGGGCTCTATGTGCTGATCCAGAATCTGGAGAGTTATGTGATCACCCCCTCGGTGATGCATCACCAGGTCAAACTGCTGCCCGGACTAACCCTGATTGCCCAGTTCGGCTTCACGGTGTTATTCGGTCCCCTAGGGCTGGTCCTGGCCCTACCCCTGGCGGTTTGCCTCCAGGTGCTGGTGCGGGAATTGCTGATCCGTGATCTCCTAGACCCCTGGAAGCAGCGGCGTCTGGCAACATCAGCGGGTCTGGGCCTAGGGCGCTTGCCCTAAAGCACCCATCTGGTCAACTGGCCAGGTCCAGCAGCTGATCGAACTGTTTGAGCCGCTCCCCATGAACGGAAGAACCCTGCTCGGCCTGCTGGCCCTGGTGGTCCTGGGGCTGGTGGCCTGGGAACTGCGCTGGGTCCTGCTGGTGCTCTTTGGCGCCGTGGTGGTGGCAGTGGCCCTTGATGTGCCAGTGAGCCTGCTGCGCCGCCTGCTGCCTCTGCAGCGGCCCCTGGCGCTGCTGATTGTGATTGGGTTGATCGTGCTAGTGGGCTGGAAGCTGGGGGGCGTGTTGCTGCCGGATCTGATCGCCCAGGCCCAGGAGTTCACGCGCCTGGCGCCAATCCTGCTGCAGCGGCTTAGCCACTTCGCCACAGAAGTGCCGGCCCTCAACAGCCTCGAGCGGCAGATCACTACCTTTGCCAGCTGGGACAAGTTGCAACCCCTTGGCAGCCAGCTGCTGGGCTTTGCGGGCGGCGCGGCCAACAGCACGATTCAACTGCTATTGATGGTGCTATTGGCGATCCTGCTAGCCCTGGATCCCCGCAGTCACCAGCGCCTGGTGCTGGCCGCCACCCCCCAGAGCTACCGGCCCCTAATGGCCGACCTGCTGCGGGACTGCCGCCAGGCCCTCGGCGGCTGGCTGGCCGGCATGACGATCTCGGGCAGCAGTGTGTTTCTTTTCACCTGGGCCGGCCTGGCAGCCCTGAAGGTGCCCCTGGCCCTCCTGAGTGCCCTGGTCTGCGGCCTGCTTACCTTTGTGCCCACGATCGGCCCGACCGTAGCCACCCTGCTGCCCTTGGCCATGGCCCTGCTGGTATCGCCAGCCAAGGTGGCCCAGGTGTTGGTGTTGAGGATGGTGCTCCAGAACGGCGAAGCCTTCCTGCTCACGCCGATCCTGCTCAGCCGCACGGTCAACCTGCTGCCCACGGTGGCCCTGATGGCCCAGTTGTGCCTGGGGGCCCTGTTGGGCCTGCCCGGGGTACTCCTAGCCCTGCCGGGGGTGGTGGTGCTCCAGGTCATCGCCCAGAAGGTGCTGGTGGAAGAGATCATGGACAACTGGTAGGCCTCATCAGAGCTAGTGAGCCCCAGCCTTTTTGATCGCCCTTCTTGATCGCCCTTCTTGATCAGCTTTCTGGTTCAGCTTTCTGGTTCAGGCTTGTCGATCGCCCCATTTAGCGCAGTCGAGTTGGCCTCAAGATCAGCAGCAGCAACACGGCCACAGCTAGGGGGTGCTGGCCAACGGCATAACCCAGTGAAGACCAAGTGAAATGCTCACCGAGCAGCTGCAATTCACTCCATAAATCTAGAATTGCCAGAACGGCCAGTACCACAACTAGCCAGGAGACACGCCCCATCAGCGCCGTGACAGCACGGGCAGCAGGGTTGGGGCCACACCAATGCTGGACCAGCTTCCCACTGCAATCCCCACGGCCAAGGCCACGGAGAACCAAAATAAACTAGATCCGCCAAAGAAGATCAGGCCCAGCAGGGGCAAGAGGGTCGTTAAGGATGTGTAGAGGGAGCGGGTCAAGGTGGCATCCACGGCCACATCAACTTGTTCAATCAATGGCAGCTGAGCCAAGGCCTTTTTCTGTTCGCGGATGCGGTCAAAGACGACAACGGTATCGGTCACCGAATAGCCGGCAACGGTAATCAATGAGACAGCAAAAAGCGAATCGACCTCAATGCCAAAAAAGATGCCGAGCCAGGCAAATAGACCACAGGTAATGATCACATCATGGGCCAGGGCCACGATCGCCAGGAAGGCGAAGACCCGGTCATAGCGAAAGGTGATATAGAGGGCGATTGCCGCAAAACTGACCAGCAACGACACCAGGCTTCCCTGCAACAACTGGGATCCCAAGGTGGGGCCAATGGTATTGACGGAGGTGCCGGTTGTTTTCAGGGGGCCGGCCAAGCGATCGATGCCAACAATCACCGCCTGGCTCTGGTCTGCCTCTAGCACCGGTAAGCGCAGCAGCAGAGTTTGGCCACCATCAAGCAGTTGGACCTTGGCACTTGCGAGGCTGGGGGCCTGCTCCTTGGCCTTAGCCGGCAAGGTGAGGGCCGCCAGCCCAGCCTGAAGCTGGTCGACCGTGATCGAGCCACAATCGGAAAGCACGCATTGGCGCTCCAGCTGGATCTGGGTGCCGCCGGTGAAGTCGAGGCCCGGCTTCAGGGGGGCCCCAATGCCAGGGCTAAGCCAGCTGACCAGCAGGCCTACCACACTCAACAGGCAGGCCAGGCCCGAGCCCCACCAGGCCAGTCGCTTGTGCCGGCTGATGCGGAAACGGGGGGTGGGGCTCTCGGTCACGGTCACAGGCTTGGAGGTGGTCTCAGGTGGACGCCGGGGGAAGCTGGGCCAGCGGCAGGAAGTAGCTGCTGCGGCGCAGGGATGGGTAGCTCATTAACAGCCGCAGCAGGGCTCGGGTGCAGGTCAGGGCGGTAAACAGGCTGAGCAGCAGGCCAATCGCCAAGGTCACGGCAAAGCCCTTGACTAGGCCGGTGCCCAAGCTAAAGAGGGCGATGCAGCTGATCAGGCCAGTGACATGGCCATCAAGGATCGAGGAGAGGGCCAGGGAAAAGCCCGTATCAATCGAGCGAATCAAGCTATTGCCGGCTCGCAGCTCTTCCTTGATGCGCTCAAAGATCAGCACGTTGGCATCCACCGCCATGCCGATCGAGAGGATGAAGCCAGCAATACCAGGCAGGCTCAAGGTGACCGGAATGAGGGAATAGATGCCCAAGTTGAAGAGTGAATAGAGGGCCAGAGCCAGCACCGATACCACCCCTGGCAGCCGATAGACGACCACCATGAACACCGCCACCAAGGCCAGGCCCGAAAGGGCCGCCACCAGGGAGGTGCGCACATTTTCCGCCCCAAGGGAGGGGCCGATGCTGCGCACCTCAATCACCTTCACCGGCAGGGGCAGGGAGCCCCCCCGCAGCTGAACCTCCAAATCCCGGGCCTCATCGGCCGTAAAACGGCCGGAGATGCTGGCCGAACCACCGGCGATGCCGGCGGCTTTGAACTCCGGTCCCACGCTGGCCTCACTGATCGAGCGGCCATCCAGCACGATGCCCAGCAACCTGCCCGTACCCGCGATCGACTGGGTGAGGCTGGCAAACTTTTCGCCGCCCTCCCGGTTGAAGGCCAAGGTGACATCCCAACCATTACCGCTTTGATCCTGCTGGCGGCCGGCGCTCACCAGATCCTTGCCCGTGAGGCTCGAGGGGTCAAACAGGGCCACGATCCGGCGGTTGACTTCTTTCTGTAGAAGCTCAAGCTGGTCCGTTTCCGAGGCCCCGGGGGGCACGGTCAGCCCCAGGGAGGTGAGCGCCTTAGCCAGATCCTCGGCCGAGAGGCTGGGCTTGGGTTCGACCGGCTTGTCCGTAGGGGCGGCCGCGGCCACCTTGGCCTTGCGCAGGCCCAAGACCGCATCCACCTGGCGCTTGAGCTTCAGCAGCCCCTGCATCTCGGCCTCGGTGCCGGCCTTCTGCACCCGGAACTCCAGCAGGGCCGTGGTGCCGAGCACCTTGGCGGCGCGGCTGGGGTCCTGTTCGCCAGGCAGCTGCAACACGAGCTGGTCGCTGCCGACGGTCTGGAGGGTGGATTCGGCCACGCCCAAACCGTTAATGCGGCGCTCGAGCACATCCTTCACCGCGTCGAGCTGCTCCTTCTCAACGGTCTTGACGCGGCCGCTGGGCAACACCTGCAAGGTCAGCTGGCTGCCGCCGCGGAGGTCCAATCCCAATTGCAGGGGGAAGCTGGCGAGCAGGGCACCGGCCGCTATCGCCAGGGCCAGGATCAGGGCAAACCACCCCTGTTGACGTGCCATATCAGAGTTGGCCGGTGTGAAGTTGCTTGGCCGCCGCAACGATCTGGTGGGGCTGGATGATTGTGAGGTTTTCCAGGGCGCCGTTGTAGGGGGTGGGGATGTCCTGGCTGGAGAGCCGAATCGGCCTGGCTTCAAGGTCGTCGAAGCAATGCTCGGTAATCAGGGCGATCAATTCGGCGCCAATACCGCCGGTCTTCATACATTCCTCGACCACGATCACCTTGTGGGTTTTGCGGATCGAGCGGGCGACCGTCTCCATGTCAAAGGGCTTGAGGCTAATGAGATCAATCAGCTCCACATCCACGCCCTCCTTTTCGAGCTGCTCAACCGCCTTAAGGCAGTGGTGGCGCATGCGGGAGTAGGTGAGGATCGTCACGTGCTTGCCTTCCCGAACCACATCGGCCTGGTCGAGGGCGCAGATGTAGTCGCCCGTGGGGATCTCTTCGCTGAGGTTGTAGAGCAGCACATGCTCAAAGAACAGCACCGGATTGTTGTCGCGTATCGCCGCCTTCATCAGCCCCTTGGCGTTAGTGGGGGTGCTCACCGCCACGATCTTGATGCCAGGCACGGCGTGGAAATAGGCCTCCAACCGCTGGCTGTGTTCGGCGCCGAGCTGGCGGCCCACCCCTCCGGGTCCCCGCACCACCGTGGGAATCGTGTAATTGCCGCCGCTGGTGTAACGCAGCATCCCCATGTTGTTGGAGATCTGGTTGAAGGCGAGCAATAGGAAGCCCATGTTCATGCCTTCAACGATCGGCCGCAGGCCTGTCATCGCGGCACCCACTGCCATACCGGTAAAACCGTTCTCGGCGATCGGGGTATCCAGCACCCGCAGCTCGCCGTATTTCTCGTAGAGATCCTTGGTGACCTTGTAGGAGCCGCCGTACTGGCCGACGTCCTCACCCATCACACAGACGTAGGGGTCGCGGGCCATCTCTTCGTCGATGGCTTCGCGCAAGGCGTTGAAGAGAAGCGTCTCTGCCACGGCGGGGTTGCGGTCCCGGCCGCTGCCGGGGGGAGCGGCCAACCTATCTCAAGCCCCACCAGGCAGGCCGCTGGATCGTCGGCACCCCAGGATCAACCGCCGGCGGCGAAGGTGGCCAGCAGCAGCACCGACAGCAGCATCCCGGGGGAGAGCAGCAGCACCAGCAGCTCCAGGTCGTGGACGGTCATGGCAGCCGGAGGTCGCAATTGCTTGGCTTGAGGTTAGGAAGCCCCGGGGGCCTTGGCCCGGCTCAGACTGCGGATGAACACCAGAAACAGCCCCAGGGCCACGAAGGCGCTCGAGAACGTGGAGAGGAATCCCATGCCCACAATCAGGGTCTTGATGGCGGTGGCGATCGACTGGGCGATCCGGGCCGAGTAGTGGGGCGGATGCAGGCTGAAGTAGAGCACCACCCGCTGGGAGAAGAGCAGGCACAACCAGGCGATCAGGGCACTGGTGAGCGAACCGGAGAGGTAGGCCACCGGGTGCTTAGGGCTCGGCCCGGTTGGCTCGCTGCTGGGCCCATCGCCTTGGTTGGCATCCAGGCTTGCGGATAACTGCTTCACCGGCTTGGTCATCGGCATCGGCACGGTTGCCCCCCGGGCGGTGGGCTCGTCGCTGGCGGCCCCGGGGGGCCTGGAGGGGACGTCACTCACAAGGGGGCCACAGCTGGATCAAGGGTGGCACCCGAGCCGGTACAGCGGCAGCACCAGGACTCAAAACCGGCGGCCGCCAGGGGTCCCGCCTGGACCGCCTGGGCCGCTGAGGCTGCCGCCAGGTCCTCGAAGAGGGCAAACAGGCTGGGGCCGGAGCCGCTCATGGCCACGGCCAGGGCCCCATCAAGGCCGCGCAGCAGGGCCAGGCCCTCACCCACGCTCCCCACCTCCGGCTCCACCACCGCCTGCAGGTCGTTGCGCAGGCGCGGCAAGGGACCCTCTGCGGCCAGGGCCGCCACCAGGGGGCCCTGGCGCAGGGCCTGGCGCCGCTGTTCGAAATCAGCCTCGAGCTCCAGGTAGAAATCGCCGCGCAGCTCGCGGCAGCGGCCATAGGCCCAGGGGGTGGAGACACTCGCCTGGGGATGCTTAATCAGCAACACGCCCAAGCTGGGCGGCTGGGCCAGCTCCAGGGGTTCGAGCCGTTCGCCGCGGCCGAAACAGAGCTGGGTGCCGCCATCCAGGCAGAAGGGCATGTCCGAGCCCAGGGCCGTGGCCATGGCCAGCAGTTCCGCCGCCGCAAAGCCACAGCCCCAGAGGGCATTGAGCCCCACGAGGGCGGCTGCGCCATCGCTGGAGCCCCCCGCCAGGCCCGCCCCAATGGGAATGCGCTTCTGCAGGTCGATGCGGGCGCCCAGTTCCGGTAAGCCCGAGCGGGCCCGCAGCAGCTCGGCGGCGCGGACGATCAGGTTGGAGCCGTCCGTGGGCAGCTCCGCGGTGTCACAGCGCAGGCTGATCTGGCCATCGGCGGTGGGGTTGAACACCAGCCGGTCGGCCAGATCGAGGCTCTGCATCACCATCGCCAGCTCGTGGAAGCCATCGGCGCGCAGGCCCAGCACCTCCAGGTGCAGGTTGATCTTGGCCGGGGCCAAAACGGTCAGTTCGGGCATGGCTCAGGCGGAAGGGGCTTGGATTGCCATCCGTTGATTCAAGCCGGCCGCCAACTCCACCCACTGGGCCGGGGCAATCTCCTGGGGCCGCTGCTGCAGCTCCACCCCCGCCGCGGCGACCAGGGCCTGCAGCTCCGGCTCCGCCAGCAGACCCGCGAGGGTATTGCGCACCATCTTGCGGCGGGAGGCGAAGCAGCGGCGCAGCAACTGCTCGACGGTGCGGGCCAGCTCCGGGGCCAGCCGCTGCTCGGGGGGCAGCGGATCGAGGCACACCACCTCGGATTGCACCTTCGGCGGCGGCTGAAAGCAGCGCGGCGGCACGGGGCAAACCGTGGTGCAACTGGCTAGCAGTTGCATGCGCACACTCAGGGCCGAAAAAGCACTGCTGCCTGGTTTGGCGCGGATCCGCTCGCCCACCTCCTGCTGCACCAGCAACACCAGGCGCTCGTAGGGCCGTTGCACCGGGCGGTCCAGGCGCCCCACCAGGCGATCCAGCAGGGGCCCAGTGATGTTGTAAGGAATATTGGCGACCACCTTGTTGGCGGCAGGCAGCTGCACCTCGAGGCCATCGCCCTGGAGCAGGCTGAAGCGGGGATCGGCACCGAACCGGTCCCGCAGGCCCGCTACCAGGTCCCGGTCCAGCTCCACTGCCGCCACAGACGCAGCCGCTGAGGCCAGTAGCCGCTCGGTGAGGGCACCCCGCCCCGGTCCCACCTCCAGGACCCGGTCGGCGCCGGTGAGCGCAGCGGCGGCCACGATGCGATCCAGCACGCTGGCATCAACCAGCCAATGCTGGCCAAAGCGCTTGCGGGCGTGGTGGGCCGCGAAGGTCATGACCGGGGGGAGCTGGGGGTCGATCTGGCTCCCAGATTGCCCTGGCTGGGGTCCGGCCATAGACAGGGGGCAGTGATCCCAAGCGCCATGGCCAGCGATCAGCGCCAGCCCAGGGCCCAGAGCCCCCTCCAGACCCAAGCCCAAAACCAAGACCACCCACCGGCTCTGGTGCCTCCCAGGGGGGCACGGCTAAGGGTGCTCGCAGCGGGCCTGCTGCTGGCCAGCCAGGCACCGGCGGCCCTAGCTGGTTCGGTGACGGCCGAATCGATCTGGGACAGCAGCAATGCCATTCAGCGGGCCACCAGCCAGATCCCCAGCGGGGCCACCGTTACGGGCAGCAGCTGCCAGGAGGTGGACATGCGGGGTGGCGATACCCGTTACATCTGCACCGTGACCTACAGCTCGCCCCCGCCCGCCCCGGCAGCCACCCCCGCTGCCGCGCCATCGGCTAACCCCACCGCACCCAGCGCACCGGCCCCCTAAGCGGTGGCAGGGGCACCAGGGCGCAAACCAGTTCAACGCTGCAGTCTTGCCAATCGGGATGGTCGACCAGCCAACAGCTCCAGGCGCGACTAACCCGTCGCCGTTTGCGGCCATCGAGGGCCCCTACGCCCCCCCGGTCCAGACCGGTCTGGGCGCGGCCCTTCACCTCCACCAGCAACAGGCGGTTGCCCTTAGCCACCAGCAGATCCAGCTCGCCCCAGCGGCAGGACCAGTTCCGCGCCACCAAACTCCAGCCCCGAGAGAGCAACAGCCGCAGGGCCCGCTGTTCGGCCCAGCCGCCCTGGCGCTGCTGACTTGTCCTTGCCATCACCCCTCCCATGGGACCAGGATTCCCGCCTTCGGCCCCGTCAAGCCGCCAGCACCCCAGGGGCGCTGGCGCTGCTGCCTAGGCTTGCTGCAGTCCTGGTGCTGCCATGTTTCGCCACCTGTCGCAGCGCCTGAGCCGGCTCTGGAGTCGCCGCGGCTGGAGCCCGGCTCTGGCGTTGGCGGCGGCCCTGTCGCTGCTGCTCCTGGCCGGAGCACCGGCCCTGGCCGCCATGGATTACGCCAAGCAGTCCCTGATCGGCGCCGATTTTGCTGGAGCCGACCTGCGGGGGGTGACCTTCAACCTCACCAACCTGCGAGAAGCCAACTTCCATGGCGCCGACCTTCGCGGCGCCAGCCTGTTTGGCGCCAAGTTGCAGGATGCCGACATGGCAGGCGCTGACCTGCGCGACGCCACCCTCGATTCCGCCATTTTTGAAGGCACCAACCTCAACAATGCGGTGCTTGTTGATGCCTTCGCCTTCAACACAAAATTCCGCAGTGTGAGCATCGAAGGAGCCGATTTCAGCAACGTGCCCCTCAGGGCCGATGCCCTCAAGGCCCTTTGCGCCATCGCCAGCGGCACCAATCCGGTCACCGGTGTGGCCACCCGCACCAGCCTGGGCTGCAGCTGAGATGGCCTTTGATCCCCGCAGCCTGGAGCGCCTCAAGGAATTGGGCCGCACCCTGCCCAAGCCCCTGCCGGCGTCGGCGCCGCCGAGCCAAGGGCCGAAACGGGCCAGTGAGCAGCGCCACCGGGTTGAAACCGAAACCGATCCCGACGCCCTCTTCCGGGAGCTGATCACCGTCAGCCCCGATGGCACCGTGCCGCCCCATCTGCTCGAGCGCCTGCGCCAGAGCGAACAGGAGAAACTGGCCAAGCCACCTGTCGCCAGCCCATCGGGCCAGCCCCAAGGCCGCCAGGTCCGGGGAACAAACCCAGGCAATGGCCGGCGCCGGCCCCAGGCCAACCAACTCCAATCCAACCGGGGCCTGGCCAGGGGCAAGGCCCAGCAACCGACCAGCGAAGGCGAACGTCAGCTTTACGCCGACTTCCAGGATCTCCTCCATCTCGATCCCCAGGAGGACCCTGCCCCTGGGCCCCAACCCCTGCCCGGCCCCGATCCCAGCGAGCGACTCAAACCCAGGCCCACGGACCGGCGACGGCAACCGTAAAGCTGCCCCTGGGGGACCTCTCTCGGACAGGTAACCAGCCAATTTGGGTTACTTCAGAAGGGCTTAGCTTTCCGCCGCCAGCTCGGGATTGGCTGGAGGTTGGCTCCAGGCCAGCAGGTCTGCTGCCGCCGGTAAGAAATAACCCTGAAACACCAAGCCATACAACACAACCGCCAAAGCGAAGGCAGGCATCAAGGCACCCCAGGCCACCGGACTGGCAGCTGCATGCAGGGCGATTGCAATCGGCACCGCACCGCGCAGGCCCACAAAGGTGGAAAAAAGTTTCTCCGGAGCGTTGAACGGAGAGCGATGCAGGGTAATAAAGGTCATCGCCAGGCGGCCGGCCATGGTAATCAAGAACACCATCAAGGCATAGCCCTTAACCACCCAGACATGGGCAGGGAAGACCACCAATCCAAGGCAGATTAAAACGACAAACTCGCTGGCCCGATTGAACACAGAAAAGTCTCTAGCAATCACCTCCGCATCCACCTTGCTGGAATTACCCAGTACGCATCCCATCACATAGGCACACAACAGGGGACTACCGCCGAGATGGAAAGCCGATGCCGTTGTGACCATCAACAGGGCCATGCTGACGGCCTCGCCGCCAGCCCCTTGCTTGGAATAATGGTCGCGGCAAAGAATCCTGGCGCCAAGCAAGGCCCCTGCCCAGCCAACAACGGCACCGACCAGAAATTCAAGCCCAACATCGCGCAACACCATCAAGGGATCTTCTAGCTGACCCTTGGCTAGGGCCAGGGCCAGGCTGGCGAGTAGAACTGCAACTGGATCATTAAAGCCCGATTCACATTCGATCAAGGTAAGGATTCGTCCGGGAATTTTATTGGCAATTGGACGCAATAATGCCAGCACGGCCGTGGCATCCGTACTGCAGAGCATCGCCCCAATGAACAGCGACAGGGGCAAATCAGCCACAATGCGCGAGCCCTTAAGGTCAGTAAAGACTGGCTGGAGATGGCTATGGAGGTTTAGATGGGATAGTCCGTAGATCAGGGCAGTCACCGTGCCAGCCGTGATCAAACAGCCCAAGGTAGCCATGCGTAGCCCGGACCAGATCACCTTTCGCATTACGATCCAGCGACTGGTAATCCCGCCATAAAAAAGAATCACGACAAGGCCAATGCTGGAAATCTCCTGGGCCTGATTGAGGCTAATCAAGGGTTGGCTATCACCCAAAAAATCGGGAAACAACAAGCCCAGGATCAAGATCAGCAACATGCCAGGCAGCTTGAGCTTTTCGGCAATGCCCTCAAGCAACAGCGAAAGCAACAGCAATCCGCCAAACACGATCATATAATTATAGGTTTCCTGCTCCATTGACAATGAATTAATTCAAGGGCATTAAGATGCAATTCTAATCGATTAAACTCCTAACTGCAGCACCCCGCAAAAAGTTAACCGTCCTCGAGAGAGGCTAACCTAGCCATTCCCAATTCCCAATTCCATGCAACCCTGACACCGGCCCTAGCCCTGGCCAAAGCCCTAGGCAGGAGATCTGGGTTGAAACCTGGCTGAAATCGTGATCCGTTTCAGCCTGTTGCCCGATCAACGCAACCGAAGGCTTCCCAGGCGGATCCCCCCATGGGGTGCCAGACCACTGTTGATTGACACCCCTGAGCCATGGGCCATCCAGCTGACTTAGGGCCTTCTGCAGCACTGTTCCGCTGCTTCAAGTTTGGCAACGGCAAAAGGATCGGGACGCCGCAATCCAGGCCTCAGGCGAGGCCCACCAATTGCATCGATGTGGTCCACATCATTTCTGCGGTGGCCGGGTTGCTGGCCTGATCGGAGAGCTCCTGACCAAACTGTTTGCCGTCCTTTTTCTGGCGGTTGCCCCAACTCCAATGGACCCCCGAAACGGCAAAGGCCGGGTCGGCCACCACCTGGGCCAGGCGCTCACCGGCCAGGGCCTGGCTCACGTAACCGCCGGTGATGTTCTTTTGGAACCAGGGAAAAATTGTCTGAAAGGCCCGCGGCGTATTGCGAAACAAGGGCGTATCGGCCACACAGCCCGGATAGAGGGAACTGAACACAATGCCGGTGGAGCCATGCAGGCGCCGGTGCAGCTCCTGGGTGGTGATCATGTTGCAGAGTTTGCTGTCCTTGTAGGCCTTGCCGGGCTTAAAGGCCTTGCCACTGGCCATGGCGATTGGTGGCTTGAAACCGGCCTTGAAGCCGGCCAGATCGCCCAGGTCGGCTGGGGCCGGGATTGGAATCTTGCCGCCCAACTCCTTGGAATTGGCGGTGACGGTGCCCATGATCACCACCCGCGGCGAGGGGTGGGTCGAGCGTTTGAGATCCTCGAGCAGCAACTGGATCAACAGGAAATGGCCCAGATGGTTGGTGGCCATGGAGATTTCATAACCCTGCGGCGACCACTCGGGTTGCTTTAACCGGGGCTTATAGACGGCGGCATTAATCACCAGGGCATCGAGCGGCAGGCCCAGGGAGGCCACCAGGGTTTCCACTCCCACGCGCACGCTCTCGAGATCGCCCAGGTCCATGCGCAGATGGTGAACCTTGGCCGAATCAAGGCCTAAGGAGTTGGCGGCAGCTGCGGCCCGCACCGGGTCCCGATTCGCCGTCACCACGGTCCAGCCGCGATCATGGAGGGATTTCAAGGCATTCAGACCGACGCCCGACGTGGTGCCCGTGATCAAGACGGTGCCGGGCTTACCACTGGCTGGATCCGCTAACGGCATGGCGGCTGGTTCAGTGGCGGACGATTGCTGGGCGGACACGATGGAGCCTGGGACTGAACGGCAACCAACCTAGGGATGGACTAAAGCTTTGAAGGCTTTCACAGCCGGGGGCTCAACAGTTGGCAATCCACTGGAGTGTTCCCAGACAATCCGAAGCCGATCGGGGGCAATCCATTGATCCTGCTCCCGGATCAAGCGCTGTTCACCACCRGTGGCAAAGAGACGGTCAAAACGGTCTTCGGCCTTGTTGAGCTTGGCCTGCTCAATCGCCAAGATGGCCGTAATTTCGCCATTGCGATCGAGCCGTTCCTGATAAGCCCCAGCCAGGCGCACCAAACTGACGGCCGCCACCAAGGACAAGCCCACCTTGATGCTCAAACCGATGGCACTACAAATCTTTTCCTGCTGGTCACTGGAGGGATGGACCAAGGGCAAGGCCCCATTGGCAGCCTCTGCCTGCCCATAGCCGGATCGCCCTAGGGGAGGCTGGCCCCCGCCAAAGCTTGGCAAGGCAAACAGCCTGGTGAAAGACCCCACTGGCTTGGAGCTACCAGCCTGGGTTTCACTTCGCTTCAGGCTGCCGTCATGGGGACGGGCCGGGGAGCGCCTGGAGCTCGAATCCTGGGCACCAGCCTGGGAACGGTCTTGCGAACGGCTATCGGGAGCGGATCTCCCCTGGGCTGATCGGGCGGGCCGGCGGGTGCTCAAAGCTCAATCGAACCAAGTTCTCYTGCTTTTAGCAGGCCGATCTGATCCTGCCAAGGGCTTCAGGACTCATGCAAKGTCACCGCCAGACGAACGGCCAGAACACCAGCATGGGCAGCCACCACCAGGGCAATCGCCACTTCAGCCAGGGTGAGGGTGTGGGCCATGGGGGGCATTTGCCAATGTCTTCGCACCCATTGTTTGCCCCCGGCGCCAATCCGACCACCACTCTGGCCCTGGCTGTCACAGCTCTTGACCCCCAGGGACCCGCCAGGCAACGCTGGCCCCACGCCCTTGGCCTGCTCGCCTTGTCCCCAGACCCCGTGTCCCCTGGTCCCGTGTCCCCTGGTCCCATGACCCAAGGCCCCCTGCCCCCGGCCTTAGGCACACCCGAGACGGTTGTGGTGAGCGCTGACCAGGTGCGCCAGCTTGATCTTTCCGTCTTGAAGCCCTGGCTGGAGCTAGCCCCGGCCGAGCTGCTGGCCCGCAGCGGTCAACTGAGCCTCAGCTTTAGCTGGCCCCAGGCCCCGGAAGATCCACGGGAGCCCTCGGAGATTGACGAACTGCGGCTCTGGAGCCTGCGGGCCGACGCCCACTATCCCTGGTTGACCCTGCTGCTGGAGCGGAGCAGCGGCCAGCTCTGCCGCCATGTGGCCATGCAGCTGCCCCACAGCTTCAGCCGCAGCGAGGGGATCCGCTTTGCCCCCGCCAGCCTGGAGCTGTGGATCACCCATCGCCTGTTCCTGCTGGAGGCCTGGGGCCGCAGCCAGGGGCTCGCCTGCCGCGGCCAGCTCACCGCCATGGCCACCGTTTTGGGCTACGACCTCGATCCCCACTTCTGGACGGCCCTCGACTAGGGCCCGCCCCCTGCCCAGGCCCCCCCGCTACGGCTTCCAGCCCGGACCGGGAGGCTGGCTTCAGACCCCCATGCCTAAGGGCTTGCCAGCAGCAAGCCAAGGGCCCGGCGCCCAGAATCGATTGCCAATAGCAGGCAGGACAGGCGTAGTAGCCAAACCAGCCGGGCCTCGCTGACCCTTTGCAGGCGTTGGGCTGACCAGCGGGCCCCCAGGCCGGCGCTGAGCCCCAGCACCAGGGCCATGGCCAGGTTGCCGCGGCCATCGGCCAGGAACGTGGCCGAAGAGGCTGCCGCGGAGGCGAACACGGCCAAGGTGCTGAGCCGGATCGCCGTGTAAACCCGCACCGCCAAGCCACGCACCATCAGCGGCACCATCACAAGGCCGCCGCCGACGCCGAGCATGCCGCTGGCGCAGCCGGCCACCAGGCCGACCAGGACC
>NSII01000015.1 GCA_002737305.1 Synechococcus sp. Baikal-G1 | reverse complement strand
GACCCAGCAGCAACCACCCCCGTACACCACTGCCCAGGTGGCTGAACAGCAGACCGCCGCCCAAGGCACCAAGACCGATCGCTGCCGCACCTCGGAGCGGCAAACTGCCATTGCGCCAATGGGTCCAGCTGCCGGCAAAGGTGGTTGGCAGGATCGCCAGGGTGCTTGTAGCGAGGGCCTGGTGTGGGGCCAGACCCAACCCCAACAGCAGGGGTGAAAACACCAGTCCGCCGCCGATGCCCAGCAGGCCGGCCAGCAGCCCGGCGATGATGCCCATGGGGATCAGCGGGAGCAGCTCCCAGGGCACCGCGGCCATTCCCTGCAGCTGAAACAGCACCCCAGCATCCCCCATGCCCGAGCGGCCCCTTTCTCCCCAGCCGTGAGCACCCCCTGGCGCTGGATTCCGCCCCTGGCGGGCAGCGGGCCCTTCCAGATGGCCCTCGACGAACTGTTGCTCGACCAGGCCGTGGCCGCGAGGGTGCCCCAGGCCTGCCTCAGGCTGTACAGCTGGTCCGGGCCATGGCTGTCCCTGGGCTATCACCAACGCCATCTGCCCGCCRCCTGGCTGGCCCTGGCCGGGCAGGGCCAGCTCGGCCTTGTGCGGCGTCCGAGCGGCGGTCGGGCCGTGCTCCATGCCGGCAGCCTCACCTACGCCCTGATCCAACCCAATCCAGCCAGGGATCGACGCCAGGCCTACCGCCACCATTGCCGCTGGCTGCAACGGACCTTCGCCGAGCTGGGCCTACCCCTGAGCTTCGGCACGGGCCAGGCAGGCGGTGACAGCGGGAGTTGTTTTGCCAGATCCAGCGCCGCCGATCTGGTCCATGGCAACGGCGCTAAACGGATTGGCAGCGCCCAGCTTTGGCGCCGGGGGGTGCTGTTACAGCACGGMAGCCTGCTGATCGATCCCCCCCCGGAGCTCTGGTGGCAGCTGTTCCAGGAGCCCCCGCCGGAGCTGCCGCTCCTGCCGGAGGGAACTGCGGCCCTAGGGGTGCGGCTGCGCCGGGCGGCGGAAATCGATCTGGGTGGCGGCCCATTACAAGAGCGCCCGCTGGATCGTCAGGAATGGGCGGAATTACACAGGCGTGTCGCCAGCCAATCCAAGGTTTTTCCTGAGGGGATCTAGCCAGGCCGGAGCGTCTGAGCCAGGGCCAGACCCCATCAGGTCTTAATCCAGACCCTGACCATGCCTAGGCCCTAGGCCCCTGCCCTTGGGATTCGCGCCCGGGTCAACCTGACTGGCACTCGCCGCCATGCCCTCGGCCACGGCAGCCAGGGGCAAACCCATCGGATAGGTGCCCTGGCGGCGGGCCACCTCCAGCAGGGGGAGGGGCAGGCGCACYCCCAGCTTGGCCAGCACGGCCTCAGCCAGTTCCGGCCGTTCGATCGTTCCACAGGGCAGGCCAGCGGCACTGAGCACCAGCAAGCGGGGCGGGCTAGCTGCCTCGAGTTGCAACACGGCCTGCCAAAGGGGAGCGTCGTCGCGGATGGAAGGGAGATCGGCCAGGGGACGGAGGTGGTCGCCGATCCGTTCCTCGTCCCAGCGCTGCACCGGCAGGGTCTGGAGGGGAGCGTCATCGATCAGGCCGCGCCAGCGGCCGCCCTCACAGACCAGCAACCAATCGGCCARCCCCTCGGGATCGGCGAGCCTRAGGCGACTCAATTGGCGCAGGCTGGTGCTGGGCTCCAGCACCCGGTAGCGGCGGCGGGCGCCATCGCGCACTTTGAGATCCCGCAAAACCGCCTGGAGGGCCTGGGACTGGGTCTGGTTGCGGGCGGCGCCAAAGCCGAACCAGCCGAGCAGGATCAACCAAAGGCCGCCGACGCTGCCGCTGCGMAGCAGCACCACGGTGCCCAGGCCGATGGCCAGCAAGGAGAGCATGAGACCTGAGGCCGTAGCAACCTGGACGCCGCGACGGTGGCTGCCGGTCCACTGCCAAACCAAGGCCTTGAGGATCAGGCCCCCATCCAGGGGCAAGCCGGGCAAGAGATTGAATAGACCCAAGACGAGATTGAGTTCTGCGAGCTGGCTGACCATGGCGCCCAAGGGGGGCGAGAGGTGGGTGGCGCCATGGCTGGCCGCGATCAAGCCCGCCGCCAGCAGCAAACTCACCAGGGGTCCGGCCGCCGCCACGATCAAGGCCCCCCGGGCGGTGGAGGATTCCCGCTCGATGCTGGCGACCCCCCCCAGKAGGAACAGGGTGATGCTGCGCACCTTGACCCCCTGGGCAATCGCGGCAAAAGAATGGCCCAGCTCATGGAGCAGGACAGACCCAAACAACAGCAGGGCCGTAGCCAGGGCAAGCAGCCAGCTCAAAGGTTCAGATCCAGGGACACCTGGCCCCAGGAGGGCCTGCTGGCCGTACTGCTGCTGGAAGCCCAGGGTGGCCAGGGCCAGGATCACAAACCAGCTGGGATGGATGCGTAGGGGAATGCCCCGGATCCGCAAGAGCTGAAAGCCTTCACCCACACCCGTTACCCCGTTGCCCTAATCCTAGAAAGACTTCCCTGCGAACCAGCCCGCCCGCCTTGGTGGAGCCACACCCCCGTGCCCGAAGCCCATCCGACCGCTGACCAGTCCGCCCGCCCCGCGCCAAACCTGGTCCCAATCCCGCCCCATCCGCCCCAGGCGCCGGTTCCCTGGCTGAAGATCTGCGGCCTACGCCAGAACGACCAGGCGGCCGCCGTGGCGGCCATGGGGGTCCAGGCCCTCGGGGTGATCGGCGTGGCCAGCTCGCCCCGTTGGCTGGCTCCAGGCCAGCGGCCGGCCCTGTTTGCTGCCATGGCCGCCGCCAATCCGGCCTGCCTGGGGGTTCTCGTGGTGGCCGACCCCCTAGATGGCGAGCTCGACGGGCTGGGAACAGGCCAGGGCCATCAGGTGCTGCAACTCCACGGCMAGGAATCGCCCCAGCGCTGCGCCGAGCTCAAGCGGCGCCTGGGCTTGCCCCTTTGGAAGGCCCTGCGCATTCGCTCAGGCGCCGATCTGGAGCTAGCCCTTGCCTATGAAGGGGTCGTGGATGGCCTGCTGCTCGATGCCTGGGTGGCAGACCAGCTCGGCGGAACGGGCCAGGCAATCCCGATCGAGCTCTTGGCTGGTTTTAGGCCCTGCTTGCCCTGGTGGCTGGCCGGCGGCATCTCAGCGGAACGGGTGACGCCAATTTTGGACCAAATCCGGCCGGATGGTCTTGATGCCTCCAGTGCCCTAGAGCGCGCTCCCGGCGACAAGATCCTGGGCCGCGTTGCCGAGCTGGTGGCCGCAGTGGAGGCCTGGCGCCAGCACTAGCCGGGCCGATCGATCAG
>NSII01000014.1 GCA_002737305.1 Synechococcus sp. Baikal-G1 | reverse complement strand
GCTGCCAGGATTGGACCCGTTGCGTTGCCCTCCATGGCCCCCTGGCGTTCTTCAGCCCTTTGGGCGCTTCTGCTGGGCACGGGCCTGCTCGGTCCCGCCACGGCCGGCTGGAGCCAGGACATGGTTGGCTGCCAACTGGTGGGGGCCAGCCTCCAGTGCATCCCGGGGGTCACTGCCGATCCCCAGCAACAGATCAAGATCATGCGCCAGGAGATCTCTAACGACATCCAGTTAGAGCGGGCGGTGCAACAACAGATCAGCGGTCTGCAGCAGCTGGTGCTCAAGGGCAAGGCGGCGGTGGGCCAATTGTTGGTGGCCACAGCCCAGTTGGATGCGTCCATGGCCGTGCCCCAGGCCAACTACCACTGGTACCGGTTGGCCCCTGGCCAACGCAGCTGGGTGTTGATTGAAAGCGCCCAGGGCACCACGTATGTTCCCGCCGCCATTGATATCGGCCAACAGGTGATGGTGGTTGCCGTGGTCAATCAGAACGGCACAGTAAAACGCGTGTCGTCGATGGCAATCGGACCAATTCGAGCCGTTGCCCAATAGACAGGCCCAAACAGCCTAGGGCCGATGAATGGCTCTAGGCGAACTTTGGGAGCTTGCACTAAACGCTTAGACTATTTCATCTTAAAACCATAGACTTATCTAACCTCGCTAGCCCCAATTACGATTAAGGCTGGTTTGTCGATTCGCGAAAATCAGTTAATCGCGAGCTCAATAGAGCGTCGACTCTTGTTGCTTGACCAGCTCAAAGAACTCCTGCTTCAGGCTGGGGTCATGGCGGAAATCACCCCTCATAACCGAATTAACCATGCTCGTTTGGGGTTCTTTAACTCCACGCCATTTCATGCAATAGTGCTGCGCCTTGACCAGAATCGCCAGGCCTTCCGGTTCACAAAGCCGCTCAATCTCGTCGGCCAAGATCATCACCGCCTCTTCCTGGATGTGGGGCCGGGAAAAGACCCAGTCGGCAACTCGTGAAAATTTGGAGAGGCCGATCACCCGATCTCCGGGCTTGATGCCAATCCAGCAGTTACCAAGAATGGGCACCAGGTGGTGGGAGCAAGCAGAACGGACCGTAATTGGACCGACAGTATAGATTTCATCCAGCTTTTTGACGTTGGGGAAACTAGCAATTTTGGGTTGCCGATGATAACGACCCTTAAAGACCTCATGGAGGTACATGCGGGCGACGCGCTCGGCAGTCTCCTCAGTGTTGTGGTCGTTGTCAATATCAATCACAAGGCTGCGCAGCAGCTCCCGCACCCTGCCGGCAACCTCAACTTCCAACTGATCTAGCTCACCAGCTTGGAGGTGCTCGGAGATGTTGTCGTTGGCCAGATAGGCCGCCCCTGCCGCATCGAGGCGCTGGCTAATGCGCCGACTGATCGGCAGGGGCGCCAGCTCAGGCGTGCTAGTGGCGCGTGTGGTGATGTTGGTGGGCAGGGTGGCGGTCATGGATGGGAATCAAAGGGCGCCGGCGGACGGCATAAGGGTGAGATCCTCCACAACTTGGGAGGGGGGCTGCTGCGCCAGATAAAGAAGGGCTTCAGCGGCAGTGTCTATGGAAAGCATGGCACGGCGGTCGAAGGAACTGTGAACGGTCTCACTGTCCCAAAGGGGCGTATTCACCGCACCCAGGGTGAGGGTGGTGACCCTGATCCCGTGGGAGCGTTCCTCTTCGGCCAGGCAGCGACTGAAGGACGCCAGGGCGGCCTTGCTCACGCAGTAAGCCCCCCAGTCTGGGAAGGCCTGGCGGGCCGCATGGCTGCTGACATTGATGATCAAGCCCCCTGGGCCCTGGCGCAGGGCAGGTAGAACGGCCTGGCAGACCTGAAAGACACTGGTGAGGTTCAGTTGAATCAGCCATTGCCAATCAGCCAGGGGCATTTGTGAGAGGGACGCCGTTGCAGCAACCCCGGCATTGTTGATCACCACATTGGGCAACAGGCCCCGATCGAGCAGCTCGGCCAGGGCCGGAGCGATCGAATCAGCAGAGCCCAGATCAATCCCGGCGGTTTCGACCCGGACCCCGAGGGGGGTCAGTTCGGCAGCCAACGCGCCTAGGGCGGCGGTATTGCGCGCCACCAGTAAAAGGTCATAACCAGCTTGGCCAAACAGGCGGGCGCTGGCGGCGCCAATGCCTTTCGACGCTCCGGTGATCAGGGCAACGGGCAAGACCGGTTACGACGCCGCTAGCGCGGTCGCCAAGGATTGGAAGACAACCTTAAGAGCCCTGGCCCGGGATTGGGGGTCGGGGGGAGCAAACCAGGCGGGCAACTGGCGCCCCGGCCCGGCCCCTTAACCAGCCCGGGAGGCTCCCGTGAGCACACCCCGGTCAAGGAACTGCCCCATGCGCCGGAACTTGGCATAGCGCTGGTCGATCAACTCCCCCTCGCTGCACTGCTGCAGGTCGGCCAATTGGCCCAGCAGGGCGACGCGCAGGGTCTCTGCAGCCTGAAGTGGGGCCCAGTGGTTGCCGCCGGAGGGTTCGGGTAATACTGCATCGATCAAGCCAAGGCGCAGCAGGTCGGCGGCGGTGATCTTGAGGGCTTCGGCGGCCACAGGCGCCTTGCTGGCATCGCGCCAGAGGATCGAGGCGCAGGCTTCGGGACTGGCCACGGTGTAAACGCTGTGCTCAAACATCAGCAAACGATCGGCCACGCCAATGCCAAGGGCGCCGCCGGAGCCGCCCTCACCGATCACGGTGGCAATAATCGGAACCCGCAGCCGGAACATCTCGCGCAGGTTGACGGCAATGGCCTCGCCCTGGCCGAGTTCTTCCGCCAGCACGCCGGCATAGGCACCGGGAGTATCGATGAAGCTGATGATCGGCAACCGAAAGCGGTCGGCGTGCTCCATCAGCCGCATCGCCTTGCGGTAGCCACCGGGCGAGGCCATGCCGAAGTTGCGGGCGACGTTTTCCTTCGTGTCGCGGCCCTTCTGCTGGCCGAGGAGCACCACCGACTGGTCGCCAATGCGGCCGATGCCCCCAACGAGGGCCTGGTCATCGGAGCCACGGCGATCACCATGGAGCTCATACCACTCATCGGTCAGCACCTGGATGTAATCGAGGGTGCTGGGGCGCTGGGGGTGGCGGGCCACCTGGATTTTCTGGGCCGGGCTGAGGCTGCTAAAGATTTCGACCCGCCTACGGGCCGCCAGGGTTTCCAACTGGTGCAGCTGTTGGCTGACATCCACCTCGGAGTCCTTGGCCAGCTGGCGGATCTGCTCGATCTGCTCCTCCAGTTCCACCAGGGGTTTTTCGAACTCCAACAGTGGACGGCGGGCCATAAACGGGAAGGGAGTGGGGGTGGAAACCACTGGGCTGGAAAACCAGTGGGAAGGAAAACCAGTAGGAGGGGAAAAGCCAGGCGGAGCTGGGTCGGGGTGGGGTGCCTAGACGGCGGGGAGTCCCGCCCCAGGGCTGGGGCGGGATGCCTGCTCCAGGCCCAGGGCCCTGAAGCCATGGCGCAGGGAGGCTTCACCGACCCAATCCATGGACTCCAGGCTGATGTTGTTGCGGCCCCAGCTGAAATTGGTGTGGCGCGCTTCGAAATCGAGAATCATCGCCTCGGCAAAACAGGCAAACATCTGGCGCTGGGGTTTGGCCATTTCGGCCACCTCCATCATCTGCCAGCCGATGTCCTGCCAAAACTCCACAATGCCGCCCTTCAGCACATGCACGTCATCACTGACGAATTTGCTGTCAAGGTTTTTGGGGTAGCCTCCATCCACCATCAGGCAGGGCTTGCGCAGGCTGCTGGCTTCAATATTTAGGCCCTGGGGCAGACTCGCCACCCAAACAACCACGTCGGCCTCGGCCAGGGCTTCTTCAAGGGCCAGGATCCGACCACTGCCCAGGGAGGCCTGCAGGTCGACCAGGGGCTGGGGACGGCGGGCCACAAGCAGCAATTCACCAACTCCGGAGCGCTGCAGCCAGCGGCAGCAGGCACTGCCAATGTCGCCGCTGGCGCCGACTATGGCCACCTTGGCGGTCGCCAGATTAATGCCCAATTGGGGCGCATTCTCCTGGACCTGGCGGCAGATCACCCAAGCGGTGTGGGTGTTGCCGGTCGTAAACCTCTGCCAGTCGAGGGCGGTGGCGCTGACCCGCTCCTCCTTAAGCAGGTTGAAATCCTCAAAAATGATCGAGGTAAAGCCGCCCAGGGCCGTGATGTCGATGCCGCTCTTCTGGGCCAATTCCATGGCCTTGATTACCTTGCGCTTGGCCGTCTTGAACCGGCGCAACATCTCCGGCACAAACACCGAATCGATATAAGCCCCCTCAATGGTCTGCCCCGTGGGGCTGGAAACAGACACCCGCTCCACCAGCTGGGGCGGAGCACTACACCACATGTCCAGGTCGCCGTCGGCGTACTCCTCGAAGCCCAGGCTTCGGGCCTTATTGCGGGCCTCTTCGAAGCTGGTGGAATGACCGATCAGACCGAACATGGGGCCGTCAGGAAAGGGGCGTAATGGCTGCGGACCGGGACCATCCCTGCAGGTCCGGCCATCTTGCCACTGCTACCGGCGGCCCGGGGAGACCCGCTGGTGGGCTGGCGGCTGGGGCCTTCAGCCCACCAGGGCGGCGGCGGCCATCTTGGCAATTTCCCGGTTGGTGAAGCCCACTTCCACCAGGGCTTCCTGGTAAGAGGACAGGAAATCAGCCATCAGATCTTCCTGCTCCATCTGCAGCACGGAGGCATCGGCAGCCACCTGCTGCAGCATTTTGCGCACTAGGGGGAGGTTCTGGCGGTTGGCCTGCTCAAGCTCTTCGCGGGCCGTAGCCAGGTTGGCCTTGAGCCATTCCTGGCCGTAGTTGAGGTGGGTGTATTCGTCCTTGACGACCCCTTCAGTAATTTTGCGGGCGAAGGGGTCGGCCACAGGGATATAAATGTGGTAGGCGGAAATCGCAAAGGCCTCGATCAAGATGGCTTGAATCAGCAGGCAGGTCACCACCTTGCCTTCGGCAAGGGCCGTCTGAAAATTCTGATGCAGGGGCGAGAAAAACTCCTTAGCGAAGGGCATGTCAGCCGTTACCCCCAGGTTGTTGGCACAGGCGGTGAAGCCACGCATGTGCTTCAGCTCCATCCGGGCCAACCGGGAGAGCTCTTCAGCCTGCTCAGGAATCAAGGTGCCGATCGAAATGTAGTTGTCGTGGGCTTCCTGCTCGCCCTCGATCACGATGGCATTGATGCGGCTGTAGGCATCCTTGTAGCTAGCGCTGCTGAAATCGGGCAGGCCGAGGGAGTGGGAGCCAACCGCTTCGGCGCCGCTGGGGCTTGCCACTGCGGTTTCAAGGGTTGCCATGGCTACCAAATCCAGGAAGGGAGTGGGATTGACTGTAACCATGCCAAGCGAAAACGGGCTGGCCAGGGGCCGGATCTCCGTTCCGGCTGGATCGTCCCCCAGCCTTGGCGTTGGGGGCCCGGCAATCCACGCCCCGGCCATCGACCAGGAGCGCCTAGGGGGCCGTGGGCGGCCAGTCACTGCGCAGCAGGTTGGTGAGAAGCTCGCCCCATCCCGCCACCAGGCGGCCAAACAGGGACTCACCCAGGGCGCCATCGGCCCCGCTGGAATCGCCGATTACCCCTGATTTGGACAGGTCCGCGGTGCGCCAGGCCAGGGGCACGGCCCCCTCCAGGCTCCAGCCCTGGGGAGGATCCTCTCCTGCCAAGCCATCGCGGGGCCGCTCCGGGCCCACCAACTCTGGTGCCAGGTGCAACATCAAGCTGGTTTCGGCCTGGCCGGCATGCAAGCCCTGGCGCCGCTCCGGCTGGGGCAACAGGGCGGATAGGCCCGGCGGGCCGCTCCAGAGGAAACAGGGCAGCACCGCCAGGGAGGGACGGCGAGTGCGCAGTTCCCGGGCCGCCACCTGCAGAAGGGCGATCTGGCCGCCATGGGCGTTGAACAACACCAGACGCTGGAAGCCGGCGTCCGCTAGCTGACTGCCCACGCTCACCACCAGGGCAACCAGCAGCTCCGACGGCAGGCTGAGGGTGCCGGCAAAGCCCAGGTGTTCGGGGGAGAAACCCAGGCTCTGGCAGGGCAGGCGCCAGATCGGCAGCTCGGGATCGAGTTGGGTTAGCACCGCATCGGCCACCCGTTCGGCAAAGATTGCGTCCGTGCCCAGGGGCAGCTGGGGCCCGTGTTGCTCGATCGCGCCAAAGGGCCAGAGCACGGTGCTGCCGCCCTGGCAGGCGGCCTCCGCCAGCTGGGGCCAGGCCAGCCGATCCAGACACCGATCCAGACACCGTGGCGCGGGCATGGCTTGGCTCGATCAGGCGTCCCTACAGTGTGGGGCTTAGAGCATCCCCTCGGTCATGGCCGGATCCGGCACCCCCCAGCCCCCCCAGCCACCGGTCAAGCCCGCCCAGTCGCTGGCCGCCAGACCCCAGAGCCCGAACCGCAATCCGGCCCCAGCCCCGGTGCGCAAGCCCCTCCAGGTGCTGCACATCAGTAAAAAAGACGAACAACAGCAGCTTGAGCTAGAGGCCAATGAGGCCCGACAGGCCGCCGAAGCGGCCCTGCAACGGGCTGCCGACCTGGAGGCCGCTGCCCGGGCCGGCCGCGGCGAAGCCCCCCTCCCCCCCCAACGGCCCACCTCGCCAGCCCCCGTCAGCGACGCAGAGCGCTTTGACATGGGCAGCATGGAGGGGCTCACCATGGCCGACCTGCTCGGACCCGATTCCAGCCGCCAGCGTCGATCCAGTGGCGGCGGCAGCGGTTCAGCCCGCATGGTGGGCACCGCAGCCGCCAGCACCGATCGCGGCCAAGAGCGGCCGACGACACCAGCCCGCACCGTCGACGATTTCGATTTCGATGAGGAGGCCTTTCTTGCCGCCCTCGATGAAAACGAGCCGATCGGCACCACAGGCGAGGTGGTCAGTGGCGTCGTCCTCAGCGTTGAAAGCGATGGGGTGTATGTGGATGTGGGCGGCAAGGCCCCCGGCTTCATGCCCAAGGCCGAAGCCGGGCTGGGCGTGATCACCAACCTCAAGGAGCGTTTCCCCAAGGGCACCGCGGTGCAGGTGTTGGTCACCCGCGAGCAGAACGCCGATGGCATGGTCACGATCAGCGCCCGGGCCCTGGCCCTGCGCCAGAGCTGGGAGAAGGTGCGCCAACTGGAGAAGGACGGCAAGGTCGTGCAGGTCAAGGTGAGTGGCTTCAACCGCGGCGGTGTGACCGCCGACCTCGAGGGCCTGCGCGGCTTCATCCCCCGCTCCCAGCTCCAGGACGGCGAAAACCACGAAGCCCTGGTGGGCAAGACCCTGGGCGTGGCCTTCCTGGAGGTGAACCCCGAAACCCGCAAACTGGTGCTCTCGGAGAAGAAAGCGGCCACTGCCGCCCTGTTCACCAACCTGGAGGTGGGCCAACTGGTCGAAGGCCAGGTGGTGGCGGTCAAGCCCTACGGCCTGTTTGTTGATCTAGGCGGCGTGAGTGGCCTGCTGCACCATTCGGCGATTACCGGTGGCACCATGCGCGACCTGCGCGAGATCTTTGACCAGGGCGACCGGCTCAAGGCCCTGATCACTGAACTCGATCCGGGCCGGGGTCGCATTGCCCTCAATACGGCCCTATTGGAGGGCCAACCGGGTGAATTGCTGATCGCCAAGGACACGGTGATGGCCGAAGCCACCGACCGGGCCAACCGGGCACGCAACGTGCTGCGCCACCAAGAGCAGGCCGCAGGATGAGCCTGGTTGCCGCAGCCCCGATCGAAGCGGACTGGGAGCTGGACTACTACTCCCGCCCCGTGCTCGAACCCGACGGCAAGAAGCGTTGGGAACTGCTGATTTGCTCCAGTCAGGGGCTGGACCCGAGCCAGGGCCTGTTCCGCTGGCTGCTGCGCTGCCCAGCGGCCAGCGTCAATTCCTTGTGGCTGCGCGACGCCCTTGGCGAAGCCCTCGCCGCCGCCGCCGACCAGGGCTTTGCCCCACCCCGGCGCATTCGCTGCTGGCGTCCATCCATGCGCACCATGGTGCAACGGGCGGCCGAATCCCTGGCCCTGGAGGTGGTGGCCAGTCGCCGCTGCTATGGCCTGATCGAATGGCTGATCGAGCGGCAGCGGGATGTTTACCCGGCTGAAGAGGGCTACCTGGCCGGCCCCCTAGCCCCGCCCCCGTCACCGATCCAGCCCCTGGCCATCCCCCTGCCGGAGGCTGCCCGGGGCGAGCGCTGGAGCTGGGCCTCCCTGCCCCTGGCCTCCCTGCGCGAAGCGGACCAATGGCCGATTGATTTTCCCGCGCTAGTGCCCCTGCCGGCCGACCTTGATGACGACTTAATGGTGACTGGCCTGCGCCTGTTCAGCAGTACCCGCTCCCTAGCGATTGCCGGCTGGCTGGCTGGACTGGAACCGGTGCGACTGAGCGTGGCGGGCCAGCAGCTGGTGCTGGAGGCAGGACTAGAAGACCGTTGGCTCCTGGGCAACCTGGCGCAGGAGGAAGCTGCTGCCGCTTCCGAGGCCTTGCAACAGGCCCGCCTTGCCGGCGGCGGTGTGCAGTTTCTGGCGGTGCAAGCCAGCGAAGAACAGCCTGGCTTTACGGGCTTCTGGCTCCTGCGGGACCTCCCGGACGCCTAAGGCCCGCCATGGCTGAAGCCGTTGCTGCCCCCTTCGATCGACCCGATGCGGGCTTCAACACCCTGGTGGGCTGGACCTGGGTGGGCAGCTACGGCGGCTACTACCTGCAATCCGACCTGCTGGCGGAGTTTGAGCATGGCTTTTTCACGCGTCAATGGCAGGGCCGGCTCCCCGAGCAGTTAGCCGGCACCGTCAGTGCCGGCATCAGCGTCCATCGCCTGAGCCAGGTCCATGGCGCCGCGGTGCTGCCAGCGTCGGCCTGCAGCGCTGCCCCCTGGCCCGAGGGCGACGGACTGAGGAGCGATGCGGGCGGCCAGAGCCTCTGGGTGTGCGGCGCCGATTGCACCCCGGTGCTACTGGCCGACCGGCGCAGCGGCCGGGTGGCGGCCTGCCATGGCGGCTGGCGTGGCGTGGCCGGCCGCATCCTGCCCAAGGCCATCGCCCAACTCGAAGCCGCCGGCAGCCGCAAGGACGACCTCGTTGTTGCCCTTGGACCGGCGATTTCTGGGGAGCGCTACCAGGTGCAGCCGAACGTCACAGCCCAGGTGGCCCTGGGCCTGGTCAATCGCCATGCCGATGACCCTGGGGTTAGTCCCAAGCTGGAGCCATCCGAGCCAACAGAACTGCGACAGGAATTGATTCACTGTGGCGCCCTGCTAGACGATGACAAGCCAGGCCATGATCGGCTTGATCTGCGCGCTGCGACCCGTCGCCAGCTGGAGTTATGCGGCCTGTCCGAGCCGCAGATCAGCACTTGTCCACTCTGCACAGCAAGCGAAGAACTGCTCTTCCATTCCTGGCGCCGCGACCAGGTGCGCGCCGTGCAATGGAGCGGTATTGTGTCCCAGGCCTGACTACAACCGGCTAGGGGTTGCGAATCAATTGCCGTAGATGTACGGGGGCTTGCAGATGGCCTCAATCCCATGTAAGAATGCAGTTGCTGCACAAAACAATCCAATGAAACTGCTGTCTGGTCCTGATTTGCTTGCCAAGGTTAAGGAGTTTGGTGATGCCAGCAAGTCCGATGTCGTCCGGGCCTGCGGCTATGTGACCACTAAAAAGGATGGCAGCGAGCGCCTCAACTTCACGGCCTTCTACGAAGCCCTGCTCAACGCCAAGGGCGTTGACTTCGGCAGCAATTCCAAGGTGGGCAAAGGCGGCCGCAAGCTCAGCTTTACCACCAAGGTCCAGTTCAACGGCAACCTGATGGTGGGCAAGGCCTATACGGCCATGCTCGACCTCAAGCCCGGCGACGAGTTTGAGATCAAGCTGGGCCGCAAGCAGATTCGCCTGGCTCCCCTGGGTGCTGAAGACGAAGAGTGAGGGCCACGGCTTCGGCCACCCGGATCCCATCAATGGCCGCCGAGAGGATGCCGCCGGCATAGCCGGCCCCCTCTCCAGCCGGGTATAGCCCCCTTGTGTTGATGCTCTCAAAGCCACCATTGCGCGGCAGCCGCAAGGGCGAGGAGGTTCTCGTTTCCACCCCTGTCAGCATGGCATCAGCCATGGCATAGCCGGGGATGGTGCGATTGAAGGCTGGTAGCGCCTCGCGCAGGGCCTCAATCACAAAGGGCGGCAAGGCCGAATCCAGATTGGTCAACCGCACCCCTGGCTCGTAGGAAGGCCTGACCAGCCCCAGGGCAGCGGAGCTGCGGTTTTCAAGAAAATCCCCTAGCTGTTGACCGGGCGCCGCATAGCTGGCCCCCCCAAGGGCAAAGGCCTTCTCTTCCCAATGGCGCTGGAAGGCCATCCCCGCCAAAGGGTCGCCTGGACCATCGCCATAGGGCTCCACATCGGCCGGTTCAATCGAGACGACGATGGCGCTATTGGCATTGCGCTCGTTACGCGAATGCTGGCTCATCCCATTGGTCACAACCCGACCCACCTCCGAAGTGGCCCCCACCACCAGGCCTCCCGGGCACATGCAGAAGGAATAGACGCCGCGACCATTGCTGGCATGGTGCACCAGTTTGTATTCGGCCGAGCCCAAGCGCGGATGGCCGGCGCAGGCACCCCAGCGGGCCTGGTCGATCAGGGCCTGGGGATGCTCGATGCGCAGACCCACGGAGAAGGGCTTGAGCTCCATGGCCACCGCCTGCTGGTGCAGCATCGTGAAGGTGTCCCGGGCGCTGTGACCCACGGCCAGCACCACTTGGTCAGCGGCGATAAAGCTCTGATCGGCCAGGGTGACCCCCGTGACCCGCTGCTGGAAGGCGTCGCTGGCAGCTCCAGGGCGATCAATCGCCTCCACCTCTAACCGTTGCACCCGGGTCCCAAATCGGATCTCCCCCCCCAGGGCCTCGATTTGGGCCCGCAGGCCCCGCACCACCGTGGCGAGCTTGTAGGTGCCGATATGGGGACGGTGCAGCACCAAAATTTCCGGGTTGGCCCCAGCAGCCACAAGCTCCTCCAGCACCTTGCGGCCCCGGTGCCCAGGATCACGCACCTGGCTGTAGAGCTTGCCATCGGAGAAGGTGCCCGCACCGCCTTCGCCAAATTGGGCATTTGATTCTGGATTGAAGGGGCTGCGCCGCTTCCAGAAGCCAAACGTGTCGGCACTGCGCTGCTTGATGGCCTGGCCCCGTTCCAGCAGCAGGGGCTTGAGGCCCATCTGGGCCAGCAGCAGGGCGGCAAAATAACCGCAGGGCCCGGCGCCAATGACCACTGGACGGGGCAGGTTGTGGCCGAGACGGTCCCTGAGTTGGGGCGGCACCTGCCAGGGCGCTTCATAGCGGGTATCGGGGCTGGGACCCAGGTGGGAATCGCCGCTAAACCGTTGCAGCAGCTTGGCCTCCAGGGCTGGGGTCAGCTCCAGATCCAGGCTATAGGCGAGTTGGATCTGGCCCGATTTGCGCGCATCAATGCTGCGTTTGACCAGCTGGTGGCCCCGGAGGGCATCGGCCGGTAGCCGCAGCCGTTTGCAGGCCGCCGCCACCAGATCCGCTTCGTTGTGATCGAGCGGCAGCTTCAATTCGGTCAGCCGCAACACGGGCCCGCTCCGGGGAGTTCCAGTACCAATAATCCTGACTGGCCGACCCACCCAAGCGCCGCAGCCGTAGCGATGTCAAAGCATGGCGCTGGCGGACAGGACGCCGGCAGGGCTGCCAGACTTTGGGCCTTCGGGGCCGCTGCGCCGTGTCGATCACCCATTGCCCGCTCTGCGTGGCCCTAGCTGTGCTGTGTGTGCTGCGCAGCTCGGCCCACCTGCTGGTGCTCTGGCAACTGTGGGGACGGCGCCCTGCCGGCAACCTGGTGCTCCAAGCGGCCTGAGCGGCTCCTAGTAGGAGGCAGGGTCTCGCCTCTGGAGTCAGGGGGCTGGTGGACTTAGCCCTGGCCTGGCCGCGGGTTGCGATCGCACGGCCGCAGCACTTGGGGGACTGGATCGCCAGGCGCACCAGCGGCGATCACGCCGCTGGTCAACTTGAGGATTGGCTCCCAATCGGGATCGGTGCGATCGGTCATTCGCAGGTCGCCCTTCTCGAAACTGGCAAGCACCCGCAGGGGCACCCCCAAGTGATCGAAACCATGCAAGTTCCGCTAGGACATCGCCCGATCGCTGAACAGGGGGCCATCGCAGCGCCAGTAAAGCCGGCCTCCGGCGAGTCTGCAGCGCTGTCTTACCCCAGCCTCCGATAGGCGCTGAGGATGGCCTTGTTACCCCCCGCCCCAACCGCGATCGCCGCCAACCCAGCCGCCCCAGGCCGGGGAGGGCCCAGGATGGCCGGGTCGAGCGGAACCGAGTCCTGCCATGACCGTCACCGCGTACCGCTGTCCGATTAGGGGTATGCCCGTGACCAAGCCGGTGATCAGATCTGCCGCATCAAAGCAGCAATTACAGCAATCTTTGCTCATGTTTTTAATAAAATACCGGCACAATCCGGTCGCAAAACTGCTTCTACTTACCGCCAGCTTCCAGTTGGCGGTGGCCCCGGCCCAGGCGATCTCCGAGGCAGAAGCGCTCAAGAAGCTGGCCGTTGTGCCGGTCTTCGTTCTCACCGATAGCAAGGGCGTGCCCCTGCCCATTGCCAAGGACAAGAGCCTGGTTCTCCCCCTCTACCTGGAAAGGGCCAAGGCCGAGGCCGAACTGGCGATTCTGCAGAAGGCCAATCCCAGCCTGCTGGCCAAGCTGGTCGCCATTCCCCTCAATGACATGACTGCCAAGGTCAAGCAATTGCAGGTGCAACTCAAAGACAAGAGCCGCCCCCTGGTGGCACCGGTGATCAGCAGTTCGGCCGACCGCCAACAGGCCACCTTGATGCTGAAACAGCAGGGCATTAGCGACAAAAAAATTCAGGAGGGCCTTGCTGTGCCGGTATTTTTCACCAAACCCTTCATGAGTCTGGCTGGAACCCAACCAGCTAACAAAGCCACGGCGCCAGCCCTGCCCAAGCTGGTGTTCTTCATGAGCTACGCCTCCCTCCAGGCGGCGATTGCCAAAGTCCCCCCTGCCAAACGGGCCCGCCTTGAACCTCAGGTGGCTGACCTCTCCGCCGTTCTACGCCAGATCATCCAATCACCCCAGGATCGCTATGTAATCTTTCCGACAGCTGATTACTTCCAATTGGTTGAGAAGCAGCGACAACTCAACCAACAACGTCCAGACCCCAAGGCCCAACCCCAACGGCCCTCGCCTAGCCCAACTCCCACCAGCCAACCCCCTGGACCAGCCCCCGCCCTGCAAGCCAAGTAAGCCGCCGCCGGCGAGGATCCTCAGGCGCCCTAATCACCACAAGGAACACTCCATGGGCAGGCTTTAAGTAGTAAGTAGCTCTCCCACAAGAACCCTCCCGGGGCCGGGCTGGCGCCTCACTCGGCCTCGTCCTTGGGCGGCTCCGGCAAGAGCTGGGCGAGCAGCCCGGCGCCGATCAAGATCGCGCCGAGGCCCAGGGCCAGGGGCCTGTTGGCGGCCTCGCCATCCAGCCAGGCGGCGGCAGACAGGAAGGCGGCTCCGAGCAACAAGGTCGGCACCAGCACGATGCCCTTAGCAGTGCGATTAATCCCCATGGACTGGCCAAACCTGGCCAACAAGCGTCAGGAGCTGCAGTTTGGCAGCCAGCTGGCCAAGCCGGCGTCCACCAGGCCCTGGGCCAGGTCAGGGCCTGGTGCGTTGCCTCTAGCGCCAGCGGAACTGGGGGGAGAGCCGGCGCCGCCCTCCAGCCGGCTCACCCTGGCGACCAGGATGCCAGCGTCGCTGCCCACAGGCCGCAGGTTGACCCGGCTGCGGCGCGGCAGCTGCTGGCGCAACCAGGCCACGGCCTCGGCATTGGCCTCCGGGGTCACGGCCAGGCAGGCCAGCCGCACGGTGTAATTGCGGTTGCCATCGCCAATCTGCAGGAGGGTGCCACTGCGCACCTGCAGCACCTCGGCGGCCTGGAGGGCTAGGGGGGAGCCAAACAGCACCATGGCGCCTAGGACGATCACAAGCCCTAGCCGGGCCAGTGCCGCCGACCAAGGGGAAGACGATCTCCTGCCATCAGGGGGAGCGCAGCCGCCAGATTGGAACCGGAACGGAACGGTCAGAGCTTTGCCCCACAGCTGGGGCAGAAGTGGTGGGCGCTCTCGGTTGTGCTGCCACAGGCGTTGCACTGGCGACTCGTGTCGATGGCCAATTCCGGATGGCTGGGCAAGCCCACCATCTGGGCATTGCTAGCGCCGGGGGGAACCATCGGATAACAATTCTCACCCCGCCGCACCACCACATTCACGAAGGCCGGACCTGGATGGTCCAGGGCCTGGCGCAGGCCGGCGTGCAGGTCTGCTCGCTCGGTGATGGTGATCCCCTTAACGCCGAAGGCCTCGGCCAGGGCCTCAAAATTGGGCATGCCGCCGGTCATTTCCGAGGCGGAATAGCGCTCGCCATAGAAACTTTCCTGCCATTGGCGCACCATGCCCTGCCAGCCGTTATTGATGATCACCACCTTCACCGGCAGCTGGTATTGGGACAGGGTGCCCAGTTCCTGAATGTTCATCAAAATGCTGGCATCGCCAGCCACACAGATCACCTGCTCCTGGGGGAACGCGGTCTGCACGCCCAGGGCGGCGGGCATGCCAAAGCCCATGGTGCCCAGGCCGGCGCTGCTGATCCAACGACGCGGGCCGGTATGCAGAAATTGGGCGGCCCACATTTGATGCTGGCCCACGTCGGTGGTGACATAGGCCTTGGGTGCCAGTTCCTGCAGGGCGATCACCACCTCCTGGGGGGCAATTTCCCCTTCCGGGGTGGGCACCACCAGGGGGTAATGGTGTTTCCAACGGGCGATGCGCTCCAACCAGACCTCGGTGCGGCCGGAAGGGGCCTCGCTGGCGGAGGCGGCAAGCATGGCCGCGATCGCCTGGTGCACATCGGCCACAATCGGCACCTCGGGCACCCGGTTCTTGCCCACTTCGGCCGCATCGATGTCGATGTGGATCACCCGGGCCCGGGGGGCAAAACTATCGAGCCGGCCCGTAACCCGATCATCGAAACGGGCCCCAGCTGCAATCAACAGATCACACTCGGTCACCGCAAAGTTGGCGTAGGCGGTGCCATGCATGCCGAGCATGCCCACGGCCAAGGGATGGGTTTCATCGAAGGCCCCCTTGCCCATCAGCGTGGTGGTGACTGGCAGCCGGAACCGTTCGGCCAGCTGGTGGATCACCCCATGGGCACCGGAACTGATCGCACCGCCGCCCACGTAGAGAAGGGGGCGATGGGCCTGGCGAATCAGCTCCAGGGCCTGGCTGATCGCTTCGGGATGGGGCGGCGCCGGCAGGCGGTAGCCGGCGGGCATGGCCGAACCGGGCTCCACCGGCGTGTACTCAAACTCTTCGAGGCCCACATCCTTGGGCACATCGATCAACACCGGGCCAGGCCGGCCGGTGGAGGCGATTAGGAAAGCTTCCGCCACGATCCGGCCGATGTCGGCGGGGTCGCGCACCACCCAGGAATGCTTCACGATCGGCAGGGTGATGCCGAAGATGTCGGTTTCCTGGAAGGCATCAGTGCCGATCGAGGCCCGCGGCACCTGACCGGTGATCACCACCATCGCCACCGAATCCATCTGGGCCGTGGCGATGCCGGTGACCAGGTTGGTGGCACCCGGGCCGGAGGTGCCAAAACACACTCCCACCTTGCCGGAGGCCCGGGCGTAGGCGTCGGCCGCATGGCTACCGCCCTGCTCATGGCGCACCAGGATGTGCTTCAGCCAGCCCCGGGACTCGGCCTTATGCAATTCGTCGTAGATCGGCAGGATGGCCCCGCCTGGGTAACCGAAAATATGGTCCACACCATGGCGGTGCAGGGCATCCATCAGGGCGTAGCCGCCGTTCACCCGAACCGGGTAGGAGGAGATGGCGGCCTCAGCCGCCGCAGATACGGAGGTCAGGGTCACGACGACAGCCAGCACCGACAACAGCGATTCCTAACCCTAAGGGCTTGCCTCCGCGATGGGGGCTGGAGCGACCAGCTTTCGTTCAACGCGCCAAATCCCAGCCCTGGGGGCTGGCCTCCCAACCCCCAGGGCTGGGCCCGAACCTGGCTTCAACCACCCCTGCGGGCCATCGCCATGGCCCGCAGGATCGCGGCCGGATCGAGCCACTGACCCCGATAACGGATGCCCCAGTGCAGGTGGGGGCCCGTGGTACGGCCGGTGATGCCGACATGGCCGATCAGTTCGCCGGCCTGGAGCCGTTGGCCGCTGGCCACCTGGACCTCGCCACTGCGGTAGACGCCACCAATAACCTCACCAGCCAGGTGGCAATAGAGGTGCTCATAGGGTCCGGAGCTGATCACCAGGCCATTGCCGCAGGCCCCCCCGGCCAGCACATCGCTAACGACGCCCCCCCACCAGTTGCGGATGGGAGAGCCAAGCGGGGCGGCCATATCGAGGCCGTAGTGGGGCTGCGCAGCGCCGCCGGGGCCGGCCCTCAGCCCGAAATGGCTGGTGTACCCAAAAAAGCTCACCACCGGAAAGACCCCCCGGCGCCAGCGGGGCTCGGCCTGGGCAGGCGCCGCCCTCGCTGGAAGCAGGGCCACGGCCAGGAGTAAGCCCAAGGGAAGCAACCGATTCCAGGCGCCTAGCCGGCCAAACCAGTTGGACTGCAACCCTGGAACCCACGCCGGGGGCGAACCGGCCCCGGAGCCGACGGCCCTAAAGCAATCCCAAGGCATGCAAGGGCCCCTGGCCACTAATCAACTCCAGCAGGAAAGCCGAAAAGCCCAACATGGCCAGGCGTCCATTCCAAACTTCGGAACTGTTGTTCCAGCCCCAAGCCCACTTGTCCTGGGGATAGAGCTTGACCGTGCGGGATAGTTCCGCAGCCTGATCCAGGTTCACCTCCGGGCCCGCCAGGGAGCGCTGCACGAGGTCGGCGAGGCCCATGATGAAGCTGGGGGTGATATCGAGGGCGGGCACCCGGCGGAAGTTAGTCACCCCAGCCTCGGTGGCAATTTCCCGGTACTCGATATCGATTTCTTCAAGGGTTTCGATGTGCTCGCTCACGAAACTGATCGGCACCACCACCAAATCCTTGACCCCATCGGCGCCCAGCTGGTGCAGGGCATCGTCGGTGTAGGGCCGCAGCCATTCGACCGGACCGACCCGGCTCTGGTAGGCCAGGGTGAAGGGGTTGGAGTGGCCCAGCTGGGCCTGGAGGCGCTCGATGATTAAGCCAGCGCAGGCCTGAATCTCGGCTTGGTAGGGATCGCCCGCCTCCTCCACGTAGCTCTTCGGCACCCCATGGGCGCTGAAAAAGACATGGGCCGTGCTCGGCACCTCGCAGCTCTGGATTTCCTTGGCGATCAGCTCGGCCATGGCCCCGATATAGCCCGGGTCGTCGTAGTAGCTGCGAATGCAGCGGATCGGCAGGCGCTCAAAGGCTGGATCCCGCTGGCGCAGACGCTGCAGTTCCCGGAAGCTGGAGCCGCTGGTGCTGATCGAAAAATGGGGATAGAGGGGCAACACCACCACTTCCTCAATGCCATCGGCCTTGATATCGGCCACCGCCGATTCGGTGAAGGGATGCCAATAGCGCATCGCCACATAGGTGGTGGCTTCAATCTGGCGATGGCGTAGCTCGCTTTGGAGCTCGCGCGCCTGGTGCTCGGTGATGCGGCGCAGGGGTGAGCCCCCCCCGATCGAGCGGTAGGCCGCCTTCGACTTGCCGCTGCGCAGGGTGCTGATCAACCAGGCCAGGGGCTTTTGAAGAACCGGAGTGGGTAGCCGGATGATTTCCGGATCAGCAAAGAGGTTGTAGAGAAACGGCCCCACATCCTCGATGCGTTCCGGGCCGCCGAGGTTCAGCAAAAGGACGCCGACCTTGGTCATGCCCGGGGGTTATGGCGAGAATTCTCCGAGCGTAACGCTGCGGCGCCGGAGATGGGCCTGGCGCGACCGCCATGCCATCGATAGGGTCAGCCCGCCGTTGGGACCGGAACCAGCCGTGCCGATGACCCAACCCCAGGCGACCGATCCCCAGCCCCCGGTGGCGGCCAATCCGCTACCTCCAGGCCATGCCGCCAACGATCGCGAAGCACCCATCCCCCCGGAGGCCGTACCGGAGGCCGCCCGAGAGACTGCCCTGGATGCCGAGATCCAGCGCCAGAACGGCCTACTCGCGGCTACCGGCGTTGCCCTGAGGTTGGAACGGCGCGGCAACCGCCTGGGCCTGCGGGGGCCCTTGCCCTGTCGCCACGGGTCCGGTGCCCATCCCGTGCAACGCCTCAGCCTGGGCCTAACTGCCAACGCCGATGGCCTGGAGCAGGCGCGGCTGCAGCTGCGCCGGCTGCTGCAACAGCTGCAGCAGCAGCGCTTCCGTTGGCAGGACTGGAGCCAGATCCAAGCCAAACCAACGGGCTTGGTCCCGATTTCAGCGCAGCCGCCAAAGAGCCCCGCCTCCCATCGCCACAACCTGGGCGAACCCAGATCCACGCCCCGGCGGCGCCAGCCCAGCGTTCCAAACCAGGCCGGACGCCCAGGCCAACAGCGGCCGGCCCAGGCAGCCGGGCCCCCGGGCCTCTTCCCTTGGGCCCAGGGTGAGCTCGCCCCGATCCTGGCAACGTTCGAGCACCAGTTTTTTGCCGATCCCCGCCGCCGCCGCACTCCGGCCGGCAGCCGCACCACCTGGACCAGCGCCTACCTGCCCTACCTACGCCGGCTGCAGCAAGCCGCCGGCGAGCTGGGCCTGCCACTGACCAATGCGCCGCCGCTTTGGCTGCTGGAGCAGGTGCTGGAGAGCTATCCCAGCGCCAGCCGCGGCCGCCAACAGTGCGGCACCACCCTGGCGGCCCTGGCCGGCCAGCAGGGGATCAGCCTGCCGGCGGACTGGAGCGAGCGGGCCGGTGGCTATGGCCTGCATGTGGCCCAATTCCGCCAGCTGCCCCACGACCAGGAGATCCTGAGCTGGAGCGAGCGCATCCCCAACCCAGGCTGGCGTCTGGCCTATGGGCTGATGGCCACCTACGGCTTGCGCAACCACGAGATCTTTTTTAGTGATCTCTCGGCCCTGGCCAGTCGCGGCGATCGGGTGATCCGGGTGCTGCCCACCAGCAAGACCGGCGAACACCAGATCTGGCCCTTCCAGCCGGAGTGGGTGGAGGCCTTCGAGCTGCCGCGGCTTGCCGAGCTCAAGGGTCAGCTGCCCCCGGTGAGCACGGACCTGCGCCACACCACCCTGCAGCAGGTGGGCCGGCGGGTGGCCGAGCAATTCCGCCGCTATGGCCTCCCCCTGACCCCCTACGACCTGCGCCACGCCTGGGCCGTACGCACGATCCACCTGGGCCTACCCGACACCGTGGCGGCCCGGATGATGGGACACTCGGTGGCGATCCACACCCGCACCTACCACCACTGGATCACCCGCCGGGACCAACAACAGGCCGTCGATGCGGCCCTGGCCCGGCGACAAATGCCCGCCTGACAGCAACAGCCTTTTGCCTGAGGGCAACAGCCGTTTGCCTGGGGGCAACAGCCGTGTGCCTGGGGGCGCGAGAGTGCTGGCACGACGCGGAGTCCCCTTGAGCCAGAGCCCTAGCGCTGATCCAACGGGGCAGCCCGGCCCCGAGCAGCCCTCCCGCGAGCAGAGCCTGGACCAGGCTGCCGCCGAACTCGGTCCCGGGGGCGACCTGGCCCCGGAGGCCGATGCCGAGGGCTACCGCAAACGCATGGCCCGGCGCCGGGAGGTCCAGCAACAACGGGTGGGTGAGCGCAACCTGGAAAAGGGATTGGTGTTGGTGTTCACCGGCGATGGCAAGGGCAAAACCACCGCTGCCCTGGGCCTGGTGCTGCGCAGCCTGGGCCATGGCGAGCACGTGGCGGTGGTGCAATTCATCAAGGGGGGCTGGCAACCGGGCGAAGCCCGGGCCCTACAGGTCTTTGGCGAGGCCCTGGCCTGGCATGCCCTGGGGGAGGGCTTCACCTGGGAAACCCAGGACCGGGACCGGGACCGGCAGCTGGTCCAGCAGGCCTGGCAACGCTCCTGCGAGTACCTGGCCGATGGCAGCCGCAAGTTGGTGGTGCTCGATGAAGTGAATGTGGCCCTCAAACTCGGCTACCTGGGCCTCGATCAGGTGCTGGAGGGCCTAGCCCTGCGCCCACCCCTGACCCATGTGGCCCTGACCGGTCGCGGCGCTCCCCCCGGCTTGATCGAGCGGGCCGACCTCGTCACGGAGATGAAAATGGTGCGGCACCCGTTCCGCGAACAGGGGGTCAAGGCCCAGGCCGGGATCGAATACTGATTGGCTGGCCTACCGAGGCTGCCCCTGGCCTGGCCGMGGCCAGCCCAAGCACCAAAGCCAACCCGCCCCAGGCCAGATCGGCCAAGTCCCCGCACGCTTGCTACTGTTCGGCCGACTGCTTCCCCAGGAACCCGATGGGCTACCGCCGTGTCCTGCTCAAACTCAGCGGCGAAGCGCTGATGGGGGATCAGGGCTATGGCATTGATCCGGAGATCGTGCAATCGATTGCCACCGATGTGGCCGCCGTGGTGGCCACTGGCACCGAGTTGGCGATTGTGGTGGGCGGCGGCAACATCTTCCGCGGCCTCAAGGGATCGGCTGCCGGCATGGACCGGGCCACGGCCGACTACGTCGGCATGCTCGCCACGGTGATGAATGCGATCACCCTCCAGGACGGCCTGGAGCGGGCCGGGGTACCCACCCGGGTCCAGAGCGCCATCAGCATGCAGGAGGTGGCCGAGCCCTATATCCGGCGCAAGGCGATCCGCCACCTGGAGAAAGGGCGGGTGGTGATCTTTGGCGCCGGCTGCGGCAACCCGTTCTTCACCACCGACACCACCGCCGCCCTGCGGGCCGCCGAGATCGGCGCCGATGTGGTGATGAAGGCCACCAAGGTGGATGGCGTCTACGACAAGGACCCCACCCTGCACAGCGATGCCCGCCGCTACGAGACCCTGACCTTCCAGGATGTGCTCAGCGGCGAGCTGGGSGTGATGGACAGCACCGCCATCGCCCTCTGCAAGGACAACGCCATCCCGATCGTGGTGTTTGATCTCTTCGGGGCGGGCAACATCGGCCGGGCCGTTGCCGGCGAGGCGATCGGCACCCGCATCACCCCCTCGACCTGAGCCCCCTGGCTGCCTTGCCAGAACGGGCGACTATCGAGCGATTTGATTAGCGACCACCCTTCCCCTGCCTGACTTTTTCGCCATGGACCTTGAAGACAGCATGCGCAAATCGGTGGAAGCCACCCAGCGCACCTTCAATACGATTCGTACCGGCAGGGCCAACCCTTCCCTGCTCGACAAACTGAGCATTGATTATTACGGCGCCGACACTCCCCTCAAAGCACTCGCCACCCTCTCCACGCCGGATTCCCAAACCATCCAGATCCAGCCCTTCGACCGGGGTTCGATGGCCCTAATTGAAAAGGCGATCGCCATGAGTGACCTGGGCCTAACCCCCAACAACGATGGCAAGGTGATTCGCATTAATATCCCGCCACTGACGGCYGATCGCCGCAAAGATTTCGTCAAGCTCGCCTCGAAATATGCCGAAGAAGGGAAAGTTGGCCTGCGCAATCTGCGGCGYGATGCCATCGACAARGTGAAAAAACTTGAGAAGGATGGCGAACTCTCGGAAGACCAGAGCCGCGACGAACAGGATAAGGTTCAAAAACTCACCGATCGCTACATCACCGAAGTCGAAAAGCATCTCGCAGACAAAGAGGCCGACATTCTCAAAGTGTGAGCGTCAAGGCCTTCAGCCCAAGCCTGA
>NSII01000013.1 GCA_002737305.1 Synechococcus sp. Baikal-G1 | reverse complement strand
CTGCCATGCGTGACYTAGCCGATGTGATCGTGGTGGGCAGTGGTGCCGCCGGGGCCTCGGCCGCCTTCCACCTGGCCGCCCGCGGCCGCAGCGTCACCCTGCTGGAGCGCCAGAACCTGCCGCGGCCGAAACCCTGTGGCGGCGGCATGGCCGCCTCGGTGCAGCGCTGGTTTCCCTTCGATCTCAGCCCGGTGGTGGACCAGGTGATCGAGCAGGTGCGCTTCACTTGGTGCCTCCAGGATCCGGTCACGGCCGTGCTGCCGGGGGATTCCCCTTTCTGGATCGTGCGCCGCTCCAAACTCGATGCCTACCTGGCCGAGCAGGCCAGCGCCGCCGGCGCCCGGGTCCTAACCGGCGAGGCTGTGGAGCAGATCGAGCGCGATGGCGACCACTGGCGGGTGGTGCTGGCCGGCGGCCAAAGCCTGGCCAGTCGGGGCCTGGTGGTGGCCGATGGCTCCAGCTCCCGCTTTGCCCAGCCCCTGGGCCTGGGACCGGCCAGGCCCCGCTATGCCTCCGCCGTGGCCATAGAGGTGGAGGCCGAGGTGCGGGAGCCGGCCACGGCCCGCTTCGAATTTGGCCTGGTGCAGCACGGCTTTTGCTGGGCCTTTCCCCGCCAGGGGGGCTACAGCATCGGCGTAGGCACCTTCATTGGCCGCAACCCGGCCGACAGTGACGCCGTGTTRGCCCAGCTGCTGCCCAGCCTGGGCCTGGCGGCCGATGCGGGCGAGCGCATTAACTCCCCGTTGCGGGTGTGGGATGGTCACTCCCCCCTGCACTGCCCCGGCGCCCTGGTGGTGGGCGATGCGGCCTCCCTCTGTGACCCTTTTCTGGCGGAAGGGCTGCGGCCGGCCCTGCTCAGCGGCGTGCGCGCCGCTGAGGCCCTAGACCTCTGGCTGGGCGGAGAACGCCAGGCCCTGGCGGGCTATACCGCCACCATGCGCCGCCAATGGGGCGATTCGATGGCCTGGGGACGGCGCATTGCCCAGGTCTTCTACCGGGTGCCCAAGGTGGGCTACCAGCTAGGCATTAAGCGTCCAACGGCCCCCCAACGGATTGCCCAGATCCTCTCCGGCGAAATGGGCTATGGCGATATCGCCCAACGGGTGATCCGGCGGCTGCTGTTTCAGGGCCAGTGAACCGCGAGTCAACTCCCTGAACACCTGGCCTAGCCAGCCTCTAGCTCAAGCCCATGCCCATTCMCTGGGCAGCCCAACCAGGGCGAACTGCTGCGGTGGCACCTAGGACGACTTGATGCAGTCCTTRAGCTGGCGCAGCCGCTGGTCGATCGAGGCGAGTAGATCGATCGCAAACATCGGCGATTCTTGTACGGCAAACAGGAATTTTTCCCGGTTCATCTCCAGGACCCGGCAGGTGGTGATCGCCGTGGCATCGCCATAGCGACGGTGCTCCTGGGTGACCAGGGCCCCGGCGCCAAAGACATCACCGGCCTGGATCAGTTCCTGGCCGGCGTTGCCATTCCAGGTCAACTCCACCGTGCCCTCGAGCAGGCCATACATGCACTCGCCCGTCTCACCAGCGCGAAAGATCAGCTCCCCCGCCTCAAAGCTGTGGACCTCGCCCTGGATGGCCAGGGCACGCATGGTGTCGAGGGCGTTCAACGGCAGGGCCAGGGCAGAGGGATGAGTCTGGTCTAGGGGGTCAAGGGGCGCTAAGGGCCAGGGGGGCCCCCAGGCCACCGCGCACATCCGCTGGCACCAGACGGCCGTCATGGTCGGTGTCGAGGGCATCGAAGACCGCATCGCTACCGAGCCATTCCTCCCGGGTGATGCAGCCATCACCATCGAGATCATTCAGCAGGAAGATCTCCTGGGCAGCGTGGGTGAAGGCCGCGGCCCCCTCCAGCTCGCCGAGGCGATGGGCCAATTGGAATTCAAGGGTTTCAATCGCCTTGACGAAACCGCGGATCCCCTCATCGAGCTTGTCGGTGGCCATGGCATCGGCGGCCATCATCGTGTCAAAACCGGGGCGATCCAGGTTGATCTGGGCCCGGGTTGGGGCCGGGGCCGCCCCATCAAGCTTGCGGGGCAGGTCGGCTTCGCTGCTGCGCAGCTGGTCGAGCAGTTTTGGTGAAATCGTCAGCAGGTCGCAGCCCGCCAATTCGATGATTTCCTCGATGTTGCGAAAGCTGGCCCCCATCACCTCGGTGSCGTAGCCGTAGGTCTTGTAGTAGTTGAAGATCTCGCTCACCGAGATCACCCCCGGATCCTCAGCGCCGGGATAGTGGTCGCGGCCKGTGCTGGCCTTGTACCAATCAAGGATGCGGCCCACAAAAGGAGAAATCAGGGTCACGCCGGCCTCGGCGCAGGCCACGGCCTGGGCAAAACTGAACAGGAGGGTGAGGTTGCAGTGGATGCCTTCCTTTTCCAGGGCTTCGGCTGCCTTAATCCCTTCCCAGGTGGAGGCCACCTTGATCAACACCCGATCGGTGCCAATGCCGGCGGCCTGATACAGGCCAATCAACTTGCGGGCCTTGGTGATCGTGGCTTCCGTATCGAAGCTGAGGCGGGCATCCACTTCGGTGGAAACCCGGCCGGGCACGAGCTTGAGAATTTCGCGACCGAAGATCACGCAGATTTCATCGAGGGCCTCTAGCACCACGTCTTCCGCCGGCGCTTCGGCGCCGATCACGGCCCGGGACTCGCGTAGGGCCGTGTCGATCAGGTTCTGGTAGGTGGGGATCTGGGCCGCAGCCAAGATCAACGACGGGTTAGTGGTGGCATCCCGCGGGGTGAATTGCTTGATAGCTTCCAGTTCGCCGGTGTCGGCGACGACCACTGTCATGGCGGCAAGTTGGTCGAGCAGGTTGGCCATGGGGTGGGCTCGGGCGAACGCCGGCGACGGCTAGACGATGCCGTCAAGCTAGCCAGCAAGACCGGCGGCGAAAGCCTGCTGGCTAACCCTGTTTGAGGGAATCCCCATGGGGTGTGGACCTGGGCTGCCAAAAAGCTGCCACCAGTGGGTGCTGCTGGGCCCGGACCGACTCAATCCCGGCCTGTTCGGGCCTGGGCGGCGGCCGTAGCCGTGGTGGGGCCCGAGCGAGGCCTGCCCGCCAGCACCGGCTTCAAGGCTGACCGGGGCTGGTTGCCAGCGAGGGCTTGGAGCCCCAGCTGCTTGGCCGCGGCCTGGGGGGGCAACTTTTCCAGCACCAGCAGGGCTTCGATGATCTGCTTGGCCACGGGCAGGGCCACGGTGGAGCCGTAGGCGTTGCCCCCTTGGGGTTCATCCACCACCACCAACACCACATAGCGCGGGTTATCGGTGGTGAGGTTGGCGATGAAACTACAGATGCGCGCCCCGGGGATATACACACCATTGAGGGCCTTCTGGGCCGTGCCRGTCTTGCCGCCGATGCGATAGCCAGGGATGCGGGCCCCCTTGCCACTGCCCTTTTGCACCACGGTTTCCATCCACTCGAGCACTTGCCGAGCCACCTCCGGCCTGAGCAGCTGCACTCCAGAAGACTGGGGCGGAGCGGCCAGATCGTCGCCGGAACGCAGGCCCCGGGTGATGTGGGGACTGACCAGCCGGCCCCCGTTGGCGATCATGGCGTGGAGCTGCAGCAGCTTCAGCGGCGTGAGCGAAAAGCCCTGGCCGAAGGCGGCCGTGGCCGGTTCGATCGGCTGGCTCAGGAAATCGTTGCGGCTCTTGAGTTCACCGGCCACGGCCCCAGGCAGGTCCGTGTCGGGGATGGTGTCGATGCCGATGGTGTGGAGCCAGCGCCAATAGAGGGCCGGCTTGAGCTGGTGCATGGCATGCACCATGCCCACGTTGCTGGACACCTGCAGCACGGTGGGCAGATCCATCACGCCATTGCCCCGGCGGTCGTGGTTGAAGATCGGCCAGCCACCAATTGTCACCGAGCCGGTGTCATTGACCGTGGTGCGGGGATTAATTGCATACTCCTGCAGGGCCAGGGCCAGGTTGATCGGTTTAAAGGTGGATCCGGGTTCGTAGAGGTCCTGCACGGACCATTCGCGAAAGAGGCCGGGCGGATACTTCCAGAACTTATTGGGGTCGTAGGAGGGACTGGAAGCGAGGGCGAGGATCTCGCCGTTGCGCACATCCATCACGAGGGCGACGCCCCGCTTAGCGCGCCATTGCTTGACCTGCTTGGCCAGGGCCGACAGGGCCACCTGCTGCAGGCGGGAATCCAGCGTCAGCTGCAGGCGCAGGTCGTCGCCATAGAGCACCCCCGCCCGCAGGCCATCGGGGAGGGGGGTGCCATCGGCGCCGCGGCGCAGCTGGCGCGGCGTTTCATGGCGGCGCAGGTCCTGGTCCCGGCTCTGCTCGAGACCCGCCTGGGGCACCCGCTCCAGGTTGAGGAAGCCCACCACATTGGCGAACAGGGGGCCCAGGGGGTAAATCCGCTGGGGGTAGGACTCCAGATCCAGGCCACTGATGCCCAGCTTGCGAATGCGCTGGGCCGTCTCGGGATCCAATTCGGTGGCCAACTTCACGCCGCTTTGGCGGGAGCCGATCGTGGCCATCAGGGCCTCCACGGGCAGGCCCAGAATTGGGGCCAGCTTCTGGGCCACATCCAGGGACGGGCGCTTGCTGAGGGGAGCATCGCCCGGGAAGTTGAAGTAGCGCGGATGGGCCCAAATCGTGAAGCGCTCCTCATCGAGGGCCACCATGCGACCGGTGCGATCGACGATCGTGCGCCGCTTACCGATGGGCGCAATCGTTTGGGTCTGCACGGACCGGGCCCGGCTGAGCAGTTGGGGCCCCTGAACCACCTGCACCCAGGCCAGGCGAGCCGCCAGACCCACCAGGGCGGTGGAAAGGATTAGATAGACGGCCAGGAGCCTGGCGGAAGGAACGGGGCGAAAGTCGAGCACCCTGCTGCCTCGAGATCCCTTCGGGGGCAGGGGTGGCCGTTGCCGGGGCCTCGTAGTCACCATCTCAGCCCCCCACCATTGGGGCCAGTGTGCCCAACCATGGCACCTGCACCGGCACCAGCCCCATTGATGGGCCCAACCCTAAGGATCTGRGGCTCCAGCCCTGCCAGCCAGGGACCGGAGCTGCCGGGTGCCAGGGGGCAACGCTCAATAGCCCGCAAGGATCTGGCGAGGGCTGACGCCGGCAAGCAAGGTGATGATCGAGGCGGGCCGCTGGGCGCTGGGGGCAGGCACGTAAATCAGCTTTTCGCTGCTAGTGGGCACCAGCTGGCCAGGATTGTGGGCCACACCAAGGTGGTGCTGTTCGAGGAGGGCGGTGGATTTCTGTAGGCGTTGCTCCAGCAGCTGGGAGGCCTCCAGACTCTGGTAACTCCGGGTCCACTGGCTCTGCCAATGCAAGGTAAGGGCACTCAGTCCAACCACCGCCAGACCCAGGCCCAGCAGACTGCCATCAGCAATCCGATGCAGGCTGGCYAGCCACGGGGCCGTGCGCTCAACCCGTCGTGCCGAGAGGGATCCCTGGATCAGGGCTAGGGGGCGCTGGCGCTGGCCCCTGGCGCTGCGGGAGCTGGATGGGGCAGGGGCAGCAACCACGGGGCCGAGGAGCAACTTTTCAAGTGAACCATGGGTAGGAGGCGCCAGCAAGGCAGACCGTCTGGCAATCCGCACAGTTCAAAAATCGGCTCAAACCAGCGCCGCCCTGGCCTGAACAGGCCCAGCTGCCTAGGGCGGATGTCGGTCCGACCAATCYGGTTCTGGGACGCGATGGAGAGAGCAACTTGAGGCGCCCAGCCGGCTGGGATTAGCTGCCCAGCAACACCAGGTTGGCGAAGGTCATGGCATTCCAGAGGCTGTGCATCAACACCGAGGCCCCCAGCCGGCCGCTGCTGAGGCGCAGCCAGCCGAGGCCCAGACCCAGCATCAGCAGGGCCGGCAATTCCCCCAGGCTGAGGTGGGCGATCGCGAAGACCAGGCCACTCACCAGCACCSCCAGCCAGGGACCCCGCTGGCGCGCCACCACCGGCAGGAGCACCCCCCGGAAAATCGTCTCCTCAAACAGGGGCGCCAGCACGATCGCCGTGAACCCGTAGCAGCTCAGGGGGGCCAGGGCCCCGCCCTGCAACACCAGCTCCAGCAAAGGGTTGCTGCCGCCTGGATCACTCCAGATCTGCTGCTGCAGCCAGCTCACCAGGCTCACCAGCGGCAGCACGATCAGAAATCCCTTCAAGGCCCGACCCGCCGGCAACCAGGGGGGCAGCCAGCCCAGCTGCAACCAGCCCCCCTGGGGCGCCGGCCCCAGGCCGCGCAGCATCCACCAGAGAATCCCTAGGGGGCCCGCCATTAGGCCCAGGTAAAGCAGCAACACCGACAGGGCGCTATGGAGGGCCACCGGCAGCTCGACCAAGGAGAGCAGGCTCTCCACCAAGGGTCCCAACAGGCTGGGGGTCAACAGTTCCCCCACCACCACAAAGCCACCGCCCACCAACAGGACCGCATCGATTTCGCTCAAAGCMGGGCCCACCAGGGGCGGCAGGGGCAGGGCCCGGCCGCGCCACCGCAGCCAGAGCTCGCGGACCAGCAGGCCCAGGCCCGCCAGCAGGCTCAGGCCTGGCAGGAGATTGACCAGCAGAAGCCTCCAGGCTGCGCGCTGGCCAACTTGGGGCTGGCCGCAGGCCTGGGGATCGCCCGACAGGGCCTCGCAGCTCCATTGGCGCAGTAGGGGCACCGGCGCCAGGCTGGCGCTGAGTCGTTGGGCCTCGGCCGGCGCCAGGGACTGGTTCAAGAGCAGGGCAGTTGCCACGGCGGAGTCGCGGACGCGGGCCTGCTCAAGCAGGGGCAGGGCCCGCTGCCGTTGGCCCTGGTGAACCGCTACCAGGGCCTGCTCCAACAGCAGGTCGGTGGAGGCCGGCTGGCCAGCCTCGGCCTGGCTACGGCCCAGGTCATCGAGGTGCTGCTGCAACCGGCCGAGGGGGTCCTGGCCGGCAAAGGCCTGGCCCAGGGTTGGAGGCAAGTGCGGACTGGCGAGAACGGCCAATTCCAGCTGGCGCCGTTCCAGGTCATTGGCCACCGAGGGCCGATTGAGGCTTTCACGCAGGCCGTTGGACCAGAGCAACAGGCTGATCACCACACAGAACAGGGCCAGCAGCACCTTCCAGCGCGCCGGGTCAGGCCGCTCCCCCGTGTTCACCCGTTTGCCCCAAAGATGGCCCGATTCTCACCTGTGGCCTTCCCATACGATGGGGCACTGCTGTGGCTAAACGCCTGTGACCCTGAGGCTTCTGCTCGTCCGCCATGGCCTGAGCAGCTTCAATCTGGAGCAGCGCATCCAGGGCCGCGACGACCTTTCCGACCTGAGCGAGGAGGGCCACCGCCAGGCCCGCGCCGCAGGAGAAGCCCTGCGGGGGCTGCCGATTGACCAGGTCTATGCCTCTCCCCTACGCCGGGCCAAGGACACGGCCCTGCAGCTGCTCGCCKCCCATGGCGGAGGCCTGACCCCCCAACTCGATGGGGACCTGCTGGAGGTGGACCTGGCCCCCTGGTGTGGCCTGCGAATACCGGACCTAAAAGAGCAGTTCCCCGCCGAATACCAGCTCTGGGCCACCCAGCCAGAAACCCTGCTCTTGCAACGCCCGGACGGCAGCAGCTATGCCCCGATCGGCGAATTGATGGAGCAGGCCAGTCGGTTCAAAGACAGGCTCCTGCTCAACCACCCGCCCGGGGCCGCGGGCTCCCAAACCGTGCTGGTGGTTGCCCACAACGCCATCCTGCGCTGCCTGATCCTGAGCCTGCTGGGGCTCAATGGCACGGGCTTTAGGCGCCTGCGCATCGACAACGCCTCCCTGTCGGTGCTGAACCTGAGCGCCGGCAGCGATGGCGGGCTGGCTGTGCAGATCGAATCCCTTAATGGCACCAGCCATCTCCAGGACGACCCCCTTGCCTCGTCCCTCCCACCCAAGGGTGCGGGGGCCAGGCTGTTGCTGGTGCGCCACGGCGAAACGGACTGGAATCGCCAGGGCCGCTTCCAGGGCCAGATCGACATTCCTTTGAATGAGAACGGCCATAGCCAGGCCGCGGCCGYCGGTCGCTTCCTCGCCGATGTGAGCCTGCAGCGGGCCTACACCAGTTCCCTGGCCCGCCCGCGCCAGACGGCGGAAGCAATCCTGCGCTCCCATCCCGGGGT
>NSII01000012.1 GCA_002737305.1 Synechococcus sp. Baikal-G1 | reverse complement strand
GCCTGGAAGCTGGCGCCCGACACGGTGCAGATGCCAAGCGGCGAAACGATTCAGGACGTCTGGGACCGGTCCCTTTCGGGCTGGCAGACGATTGCCGCCAGCCTGGACCCCCAGGAAACGGCCCTGGTGGTAGCCCACGATGCGGTCAATAAAACGATCCTCTGCGCCCTGCTGGGCCTGGCCCCCGCCGACATCTGGGCCGTGAAACAGGGCAATGGCGGGGTCACGGTGATCGACTACCCCCACGGACCGGAGGGGCCACCCCTGGTGGCCTGCCTGAACCAAACCGCCCACCTGGGCGGGGTGCTTGATCGCACCGCAGCGGGAGCCCTCTAGGTGGGGGGTCTTACCCAGCGGAATCGGGTGCCTGGGCACTGGTTGTCATGGTGTTAAGCGGCTCGAGCCACTTTCTGGAGCAGGTTCACCTGCTCGAAGCGCCAGGCCAGCCGCCGCGTCGCTGTGATGCCCTCATTGAGGCCGGCGCCCTAGCCGCCACCGGGGAAGAAGCCCGTAAACGGGCGGAGCTGCTGGGATTGCCGGCCCTCGATGCCAAGGGCTGGTGGCTAGGCCCCGCCCTGGTTGACCCCCATTCGGTGCTGGAGCAGCCCCTGGGCGGCCGGGCCGAAACGTTGCAGAGCCTGGCCCGTTCGGCCGCCGCCGCGGGCTACGGCACCGTGGCCCTCTTGCCCCAGGCCCATCCCTGGCGGGACCGGGCCGAGGCGATGCAGTTGCCCCGCCTGGCCGGCGACCAGGCTGAAGCGCGGATCCTGCCCTGGGGCAGCTTCAGCAGCGGCGGCGCCGGCCTGGAGCTAGCCCCCCATCGCGAGCAGCTCGATTGCGGCGCCATTGGCCTGGCCGAGGCCGCCACCATGCCGCCCCTGGCCCTGCTCGAACGGGGTTTGCGCTTAGCCGAAATGGGGGATCGGCCCGTRTTGATCGCCCCCCTCAGCGAGGAGTTCAGCCAGGCGGGGTTCGTGCGCGAGGGGGTTGAGGCCCTGCGGCTGGGCTGGCCCCCCGATCCCGTGTTCAGCGAAACCCTGCCCCTAGGCAGCCTGCTGGCCCTAGCCCAGGGCCAGCTCCTGGCCAACCTGCGCCTGATGAACCTCTCCACCGCCGCTGGGGTGGCCCTGCTGGCGGAGCGGCCCGCCCAGCAAAGGCCCCTGGCCACGGTCAGCTGGTGGCATTTGCTGGTCGACTCCGGGGGGCTCGATCCGGTGGCGGAAGGCTGGCGAGTGCAGCCCTCCCTTGGCTGCCGCGCCGATCGTGAGGCCCTGATCGCTGGTCTGGCCAGCGGAGTTCTCACGGCTGTCGCCGTACACCACCAGCCCCTCGATGCCGAAGAACAGCTCCTGCCCCTGGATCAACGCAAACCCGGCGTGGCCGGTCACCGCTACGTGCTGCCGGCCCTCTGGCAGGAGCTGGTGGTGCGCCGGGGCTGGGGGGCCGCCGATCTCTGGCGGGTGCTCTGCTGGGGCCCGGCCCAGGTGCTGGGCCTGGCCCCAGCCTTGCTCTGCACSGGCAGCCGCGACTGGATCCTGTTCGATCCGCAGCAGCATTGGCAGCCCTGGCAGGAACCCGACGCCTCCCTGGCGGCCAACCAACCCTTACGCAGCCAGGAGCTCACGGGCCGGGTGCTGGCGAGTGGGCTTAATGGCCGTTTCTAGGGGCCACGCCACTCCCTGATTCGGCCGGGCCGAGGGAACCGACGGTATTGAACGGATAAAAGCGCCAGAAGGCCCGGCCGATGATTTCGCTGCGGGGCAGGAAGGCACCGCCGGGCCAGAAGCGGCCATCCCAGCTGTTGGCGCGGTTATCCCCCAGGGTGAGCACGTGGCCAGCAGGAACCACGGCGTTCAGGGTGCGGCAAGGGCCCATGCCCTGGCTATCAACCGGACACCAGGTTTTGACGTAGGGCTCCGGCTGGCGGTGGCCATTAAGGCTGACCTGGCCGCGGGGATCAACCACGACGTGATCGCCCTCAACAGCCACCACCCGCTTGATATAGGCGTCGCAGGCGGGATTCTGCAGGCCTGGGATTGAGCCCACCAAGGGCAAGTTCACCAGCAGGCAACCCAGGGCTGAGGACCGGTGGTTGGCCAGCAGGACCGGATCAAAATGGTGGGGTGCGTGGAACACCACAATCTCGCCGCGCCGGGGAGCCCGGTTGCGGTAGCTGAGTTTTTCCACCAGCAGGCGGTCCTGGATCTGCAGGCCCGGCAACATCGAACCTGAAGGGATGTAACGGGCCTCCAGGAGGAACTGACGGATGCCGAGGGCCACCACCAGGGTGATCAGCACGCCCCGCCAGAACAGCCAGGGACTCTCCTGGGGCGGTTGAGCGGCTGGGGAGTCGGGGCCCACGGCCGGCGGGGGCTGGGGACTGGAGGGGTCCTGGGGCACAGGGGGGTGCGGCTCAGACAACTGGGGATCAGGGCTCAAGAACCGCTAAGGCGGGCCTGCTGGGCAGGTACGGCAGATTAGGCAGTCGCAGGCCCTAGCTCGCCCCTGATCGATCCCCATGGTTCGTCCCCGCTGGCTCTCACCCGAACGGGTCCCCCCCGGCCGGGGCTGGCGCCATTGGGACCGGTTTGTGGCCCTCTGGGCCAGCGTCAACCTGCTGTGGGTGGGGTTTGATCTCACCTATGTGCCGCTCCGCACCTTCTGGTTGCAGCGCACCCTTTACCCATTCCCGTCCCTGCCCCTGGCGCTACCGCTAACGCTGCTGCCGTCCATCACCCCCTACTACGACCCGATCAAGGGCATCGAGCCCCACCGCCAGACCCAGGCCTACCTGGCCGCCTTCCGCCAACTGGATCAGCAACTGCTGAAGGACCCAGCCGCCCCGGCCGCCCAGGCCCTACGCCGCCGGCAGCTGGCCCTCACCGACCAGATCATCGATGACAACCCGTTCCTGGTTTCGGGTCAGTCCGGCAGTCTGGAAACGGTGAAAAACAGGCTGCGCCAGCGGGCCGGCCTCGATTCAGCCAAGCGTTCGAACGCACGCCTGCTCAGCGAGGACTGGCTGCAGCACCATCCCTGGCAGGGGGAACGCCGCTTCTGGCAGCAGCAGGTGCTGCCCCTGATCGAAACCTGCTATTGGCGGTCGATCGATGAAAACGGCCATCCCAGCGACCACTTCTGGTGGTACGACCTGGTGCTGTTCCAGGGGGTGTTCGTACTCGACATTGGCCTGCGGATGCTGCGCCTGCGGCGGCGCCTGCCGGGCCTGAGCTGGCGTGATGCCCTGCTACGCCGCTGGATCGACCTGCCGCTGCTGCTGCCGATCTGGCGCTGGGCGCGGCTGCTGCCCGTGGTGGAGCGCCTCAGCGGCGCCGGCCTCATCAATATCGAACCGCTGCGGGCCGTAATCAGCCGCGCCGTGGTGTCCCTATTGGCCCTGGAACTGTTTGAAGTGCTGGCCCTGCAGCTGGTCGATGGCACCCAGTCCCTGATCCGCTCGCCCCAGTGGCCCCGCTGGATCCGCAACCTGCGCAGCCACCAGCGGGCCAGCCTGGCGGATGGGGGCGACCTCGTGGAATTGCTGCGGCTATGGGGGCCGCTGGTGCTGGGCCAGGTGGCCCCCAGGCTGTCGCCAGAACTGCAGGCGGTGCTCAGCCATGCCCTGCAGCAGAGCTTCCGGGGTGGCGCCATGGGCGCCCAATTGAGCAGCCAGCTCTCCGCTGCCGTGGTCGAGAGCCTGCTCGATCTCTCACGCAGCACCGGCAAACGGCTCTCCCAGCCGGACAACCGCCAGGTGGAGCTGCTCTTGCGCTTCGCGGACCGGTTCCTCGATGAACTGGGCGGTGCCCTAGAGGCAGGCAGCACCCTGGAGCGCAGTCAGCAACTGCTGTGCAGCCTGCTGCAGGACCTCAAGCTCACCTACTTGGCCCAGGTGAACCGGGCCGGCATTGATGCCTTGATGGATGAGCTCGATGAACTAACGAGCCCGGTTGCGGCGTCACCGGGTTCAGCAGCTCCGACAGCCAAAACGACCTGAACCGGCCCCTTCGCCGGGACCGCTTACCAGGCACGCCTAAGGATTACCCGAGCAGCACCGCCCTCCATTCCTCCGGCTTAAAGCCCACCAGCACCTTGCCCTGGGCCGTGAAGACCAGGGGGCGTTTGATCAACTTGCCATCGGCGGCCAAGGCTTGGAGCGCTTCGTCTTGGCCCATGGCGGCCACGGCGGCGGCGCCGAGGGCCCGGTAGCTCTGGCCGCTGGTGTTGAAAAGGCGCTTAATGGCGCCCAGGGCCGCCAGGGCTTCGGCCAAGGTCCCCCGTGACGGGGGGCTCGTGGTGATCTCGATGAGCTCCAGGCCCGGACCAGCAGAAAGGCCCTGCTGGGCTAGCCAGGTCAGGGCCTTGCGGCAGGTAGAGCAGCGGCCGTAGGCGTAAACCTTGAGCGGCAGATGATCCCCTGCAATGGCCATGGGGCTAGCTCAGCGACCGAACAGATTTTTGAGGGCGCCCAGCAGGCTGTTGGAGCCCGAACCGACGCCCCCCTGGGGGCGGGTGCGGATCGTCACATCACCGTTGACGGTGGTGCGGCAGCTGAGCCGGTAGCTGGCGGGGCGATCAGCCAAGTACACCTGCTCGACATCACTGCGGGGGGAGAGGTTACGGGCTCCTTCAACCACCTCAATAACGCAGGTGCCGCACTGGCCCACACCGCCACAGTTGTTGAGATTGTTCAGGCCGACATAGGGGTTGATGCCCGCGTCTAGGGCCGCTCGGCGCAGGTTGGCCCCCTCGATGCAACCGACCTGCTGGCCTTCCTTTTCAAAACGGATGGTGGGCACGGTCAGCTGGGGATCATGGCGCCGACCAACCTACCTGGCGATGGCGGCCTTTCGGCGCCAGCACCGGTGGGTTGCAATAGATCAGCCAGGGTTGGCGCGGCTCCCCGTCCCTACCATTGGCCTCCCTAGGCGGTCCTAGCCCGCTCCTGATCCATGGCCCCGGCGACCGATTCCCCCTACCCCATGGATGATCCCACGCTTGGGCTGGCGGCAGACCGCTACGACCTGATCCAACAGCAGCTAATCCCCGGATACGGCAGCCTGGCCCGCCTGGCCGTGGCCCTGCTCGCCGCCTCGCCCTTGGCGTCCGAGCCGGGGGCCGAGGTCCTGGTGGCCGGCTGTGGCACCGGCGCCGAACTGCAGGAAGCCGTGGCCCAACGCCCCGACTGGCGATTGGGAGCCATCGATCCCTCGGCGGCGATGCTGGCCGAAGCCCGCAGCCGTCTGGCCGGTGCCAACAGCCGTCTAGCCGGAGCCAACAGCCGTCTTGCAGAGGCCCCAGCTATCGACTGGCAGCAGACCACCGTCGAACAACTCACCGAGGCACCCGGCTACCAGGGGCGTTACGCCGGAGTCCTTTCGGTGCTGGTGCTCCAGTCCCTCGCCGATGACGGCAGCAAGCTGGCCTTCCTCTCGGGCCTGGCCCGCAGCCTGCGCCCCGGCGGCCAACTGGTTCTTGTGGACCTGATGTCCACCTCCCTGCCTTCTTTGGAGGGCCAACTGGCCAGCGCCTGGGTCGGCTTCCAACGGGCCAGTGGCCTACAGGCCCCGGCCGAACAGCTCGCGCCCCTCACCCAGGGGCTCCATCCCGTCGGCATGGCCCGCCTGACCAGCCTGGTGAACGCGGCCGGCTTTAGCGATCCGGCCCGCATTTTCCAAGCCCTGGCCTTTGAAGGGTTTCTGCTACAAAAGCCCAGTTAGGCGAAGGCTGGATCCAGCTAGGGAGACCCTGGGGAAACCTGGGCAGGGGTATGGAGCGAGGGGGGCTTGGCCAGGGGATGACCGGGCCGATCGTCCAACACAACAGCCATGGGCACCACCAGGGTGAGCAGGCCAATCAGGGCGCCGATCAGAGGGGCAGCCAGGCCCAGTCCAGAGCCTTCGGGGCCCGGGCCTGGAGGGCCCGCTGGCTGGTCCCCGCTCCCCCTGGCGAGAAGGTCCTGGGAATCAGTCGATGGGCCCCCTGGGATCGCCGGACTTGCGGCGGCTTCGCCTAGGCCTTGCTGGGCCATGGGGCTTTGTTCCGCCGGCCGTTGGCCGGCCCAGCGATGATCGGAATCGGGCTGGGGCCAGGTACCAAACGCTGCAACCGAGCTCCGCTTGGGGGACAACTGCGGGGATCGGGGAGGGGGGTCGGAGTCCATGGAAAGGGGGAAGGAACAGGTTCAGCGACGCTGCCGGCGGCCATGCGGACCGGGGAGGGACGAAGCGGAACAGCCCGGTGAAAACCTGGGACGGTCCCGAAGGACAGGCTCCCAAAGCTGGCTGAGTAACTCAGCAAGCGGCTTCAACAGGTTGCATGGATTCTGGCACCGCTGTCGAGGCTGCAACGGGGGCCCGGCCGGGACGGCCCCCTGAAGCCGGCGACCTGGCCTGCTCCCTTGGGCCGCCGCTCGCGGCCTAGGGACTAGGGGGCTGGTCCGGCTGCTGGAGCAAGGCGCGGATCTCCTTGAGTTCGGTCAAGATCGCCAGCAGCAGCTGCTGGCTGGCGGTAGCGGGGGAATGGAGCACTTCAACGGTCACCTCCTTGATCCGCAGCACATCGCGGGCAAACCGGGCCACCTCATTGGGGTGGAACAGCAGGGCGTCCTTTTGATCGGTGCGGTATTCGGGATTGAGCCGTTTTGGATTGAAGGGGGGGTTGAGGTTGCGGGGATCGGTATTGGTGTAGCGATACACCGACGCCCTGGAGCGATTCAAGGTGCGCTGCACGTCGTCAATGCCGATCAATCCATCGGTGGGCGGGGGGGGCAGGCCAATCGATTGACGCAAGGACTCTTGATCGCCATGGGAGGGACCCACCCCGGGCGAGACAGTGCCTTGGGCGGCAGGGGCCTGTCCATCGCCGCCCAAGGGATAGCCGATCATGTGAGACGAATCTAAGACAATCGGGATCGAAGGTAGCAGCCTTTCTGGCGCCTGAGCTGGCCATTTCGGTGCAGTTGGGCTGCCCGATCAGATCAGGGAGGGGCCAGCGCCCCGGGCTGCGGTGATAGGTTCCGACCCAGTGCTCTGTGGCTGCCATGCGCGTCTCCCGCCTGATGCTGGTGACGTTGCGGGACGACCCGGCGGAGGCGGAAATTCCCTCCCACAAGCTGCTGCTGCGGGCGGGCTACATCCGGCGGGTGGCCTCCGGCATCTACGCCTACCTGCCCCTGCTGTTTCGGGTGTTGCAGAAGATCTCGGCGATCGTGCGCGAGGAACTCAATGCCACTGGGGCCCTGGAAACCCTGTTGCCGCAGCTGCAGCCAGCCGAGCTCTGGGAGCGCAGCGGCCGCTGGAGCGGCTACACGGCCGGGGAGGGGATCATGTTCCACCTCAGCGATCGCCAGGGGCGGGAGCTGGGCTTGGGCCCCACCCATGAAGAAGTGATCACGGCGTTGGCCGCAGATCTGTTGCGCTCCTACCGGCAATTACCGGTAAATCTCTATCAGATTCAAACCAAATTCCGGGACGAGATTAGGCCCCGCTTCGGGCTGATGCGTGGCCGCGAATTCATCATGAAGGATGGCTATTCCTTCCATGCCAATGAGGCCAGCCTGAAGGAGTGCTACGGCGAGATGGACCGGGCCTACCGGCGAATTTTTAGTCGCTGCGGTCTCAAAACCGTGGCGGTCGAAGCCGACAGCGGCGCCATCGGCGGCTCCGCTAGCCAGGAGTTCATGGTTACCGCCGAGGCCGGCGAGGACCTGATCCTCAGCAGCGGCGATGGCCGCTACGCAGCCAACCAGGAACGGGCCGTGTCCCTGGCTGCCGAGGCCGTGCCCCTGGCTGCCGTGCCCTGCAAAGAGTTGGAAACCCCGGGCCAAAGCAGCATCGAGGCCCTTGCTGCCGCCCATGGCTTCGATCCCAGCCAGATCGTCAAGGTGCTGTTGCTGCTGGCCCGCTGCGCCGATGGCAGCCTGCAGCCGGTGCTGGTGAGCCTGCGGGGCGACCAGCGCCTCAATGACGTGAAACTGGCCAATGCGGTTAGCGCCCGGTTGGCGCCAGCCCAGGGAGCCCTGTTGTCGATTGAACCGCTCACGCCTGAACTGGTGAGGACCGAGCGATTGGCCCTGGATCTGGCCGCCATCCCCTTTGGCTACCTCGGCCCCGACCTGAGCGACGCTGTTTTTGCCTCCACCGAGGCCACGGCGGGCATGGGGAATGCAGCTCTGTCCTCCAAGCCCCAGCCCCGGCTGATCACCAAACTGCTGCGGCTCACCGATCCCACGGCCGCCCAGCTGGATGCTTTCGTTTGCGGCGGCAACAGCCCCGATCTTCACCGGGTTGGAGCCAGCTGGGCGGGCCTGGGGCTCAAACCCGAGGTGGTGGATCTGCGCGCCGCCCAGCCGGGCGATCGCTGCCTGCACGATCCAAACCAGAGCCTCGTGGCCTCCCGCGGCATCGAGGTGGGCCACATCTTCCAGCTGGGGCGCAAGTATTCCGAAGCCCTCGGCGCCCGTTTCACCAACGAAAGCGGAACCGAGGAAGCCCTGTGGATGGGCTGCTACGGCATCGGCGTTTCCCGCTTGGCCCAGGCCGCCGTGGAACAAAACCACGACAGCAATGGCATCTGCTGGCCCGTGGCGATTGCCCCCTTTGAGGTGATCGTGGTGATTGCCAACCTGCAGGAGCCCAGCCAGCGCCAGCTGGGCGAGGAGCTCTACAGCAGCCTGCTTGACGCCGGACTCGATGCCTTGCTCGATGACCGCGATGAGCGGGCCGGCGTCAAGTTCAAGGACGCCGACCTGCTCGGCATCCCCTGGCGGGTGGTGGTCGGCCGCGGCGCCAAGGACGGCCAGGTGGAGCTGGTGCAACGCCAGGGCAGCCTTAAGCGGGAGCTGGCGACGGCAGATCTGCTCGCAGAATTGCCCGGCCTGATCGAAGCGGGGCGTTCCGGGCTGCTGGCCTGAGTCCCGGCGGCGTTCGGCTGACCTGATCGAGGGTGGGCGGGCCAGGGCCTGGGGGCCGGTTCCGGGGGCTTGCCTAGGATTGGGCCCTTCTTCCTCCCAATCCCCATGGCTGCTGGATGGCGTCGTGTGATGGCCGCCTTGTTTGCGGTATGCCTCAGCCTCAGCCTGGCCCTCACGGCCTGCTCGTCCGCCGGCGGCCCCCTCACCGGCAACTACGTCGACGACACCATGGCCGTGGCGGAACGGCTGCTCGCCACGATTGCCATTAGCCCGGAGGATCCCGAGCGCACCGCGGCTGAAACCGAAGCCCGCTCCCTGATCACCGCCTACATGGCCCGCTACCGGCCCCAGGCCAAGGTCAATGGGCTGGCCTCCTTCACCACCATGCAGACCGCCATCAACTCCCTGGCCGGCCACTACACCAACTACGCCAACCGCCCCCTGCCCGAGGCTCTCAAGGCTCGGCTGGACAAGGAACTCAAACGGGCTGAAGCCAGCGTCGTGCGCGGCGCCTGAGGCCCCTGCAGGCAGCCCCCCCTGCCTTGTCGAAGTGAAAGCAGGGCCTATTCGTCCACAAGCGGTCCTCCCGGACCGCTTTTTTATGACCCTTTCTTTGACGAAGGGACCGGTGATCTGAGAAGCTCGCAAGTTGTGCTCAGTTGCGGCTTCAGGCCGCCTTGTCCTTGGCCAACGTTGTCGTCATCGGTGCTCAGTGGGGTGACGAGGGGAAGGGCAAGATCACCGATCTCCTTAGTCGTTCGGCCGATGTGGTCGTCCGCTACCAGGGCGGAGTGAATGCCGGTCACACGATCGTGGTGGACAACAAGGTGCTCAAGCTGCACCTGATTCCATCCGGCATCCTCTATCCCGATACCACCTGCCTGATCGGCTCCGGCACCGTGGTGGATCCCAAGGTGATGCTGGGCGAGCTCGACATGCTGGCCGAGAACGGCATTGGCGTGGCCGGCCTGAAGCTGGCCTCCACGGCCCACGTGACCATGCCCTACCACCGCCTGCTCGACCAGGCGATGGAGCAGCGCCGCGGCGACCGCCGCATCGGCACGACCGGCCGGGGCATTGGTCCCACCTACGCCGACAAGGCCGAGCGCAACGGCATTCGCGTCATTGACCTGCTCGATGAGGACCGGCTGCGGGACCGCCTCGCCGGCCCCCTGGCCGAGAAGAACCTGCTGCTCGAGCGGGTCTACGGGATCGAACCCCTCGATGGCGAGGCGGTGATCGCCGAATACGCCGCCTACGGCCAGCGCCTGGCCCCCCACGTGGTCGACTGCATCCGCACGATCCACCAGGCCGCCCGGGCCCGCAAGAACATCCTGTTTGAGGGCGCCCAGGGCACCCTGCTCGACCTCGACCACGGCACCTACCCCTACGTCACCTCCTCCAACCCGATCTCCGGGGGGGCCTGCATCGGCGCCGGCGTGGGCCCAACCCTGATCGACCGGGTGATTGGCGTGGCCAAGGCCTACACCACCCGGGTGGGCGAGGGCCCCTTCCCGACCGAACTGCAGGGCAGCCTCAACGACCACCTCTGTGACCGGGGCGGTGAATACGGCACCACCACCGGCCGCCGCCGCCGCTGCGGCTGGTTTGACGGCGTGATCGGCCGCTACGCGGTGGCGGTGAACGGCCTCGATTGCCTGGCAATCACCAAGCTCGACGTGCTCGATGAGCTCGATGAGATCCAGGTGTGCGTCGCCTACGAACTCGATGGCCAGCGCATCGAGCATTTCCCCAGCAGCGCCGAAGATTTCGCCCGCTGCCAGCCGATCTTTGAAACCCTGCCTGGCTGGGAGTGCTCCACCGAGCAGTGCCGCAAGCTCGAAGAACTACCCGCCAAGGCGATGTCCTACCTGCGCTTCCTGGCCGAACTGATGGAGGTGCCGATCGCGATCGTCTCCCTGGGCGCTAACAGGGACCAAACGATCGTGATCGAAGATCCGATCCATGGTCCAAAGCGGGCCCTGTTGAGCGCCTGAACGGTTCTGATCGCTTGGCCGATCCCCATCCCTTTGCCCGTGTCCATTGCCCGTGCCTGAGTCCGCCCCAGCCCGCCCCACCGACGGGACCCGCTTCGATGTCGTCGGCATTGGCAACGCCATTGTTGATGTGCTGGTCAAGGTGGAGGACGCCGTCCTCGACAACCACGGCCTGACCAAAGGCACCATGGCCTTGGTGGATGAGACCCAGGCCCAGCGGCTCTACGCCAGCATCGGCCCGGGCCTGGAAACCTCCGGCGGCTCCGCCGCCAACACCCTGGCCGGCATCGCCCAGTTAGGGGGCCGGGCCGGCTTCATCGGCCGCGTGCGTGATGACCAGTTGGGCGCCATCTTTGCCCGCGACATCCGCGCCGTTGGCGCCAGCTTCCAGACCCCACCAGCCAGCAGCGGCCCCTCCACCGCCCGTTGCCTGATCCTGGTCACCCCAGATGCCCAGCGCACGATGTGCACCTACCTGGGGGCCTCCGTGGGCCTGGATCCGGCTGACCTGGACCTGCAAATGGTGGCCGACGCCAAGTTGTTGTATCTGGAGGGCTACCTCTGGGACAGCGAAGCGGCCAAACGGGCCTTCATCGCTGCGGCCGACCTGATCCGCGCCCAGGGGGGCCAGGTGGCCCTTTCCCTGTCCGATGCCTTCTGCGTTGAACGGCACCGGGACAGCTTCCAGGAGCTGGTTGATGGCCATGTCGATGTGCTGTTCGCCAACGAAATGGAAATCACCGCCCTCTACAAAGCGAACAGTTTTGAGGAGGCCGTCGACCAGGTGCGAGGCCGCTGCCAGGTGGCGGCCCTGACCCGCAGTGAACTGGGCTCCCTAGTGCTCGCGGGCGACCAAAGCCACCCGATCGAACCCTTCCGCCTCGGCGAGCTGGTGGACACCACCGGCGCCGGCGACCTCTATGCGGCGGGCTTCCTGCACGCCTACACCCGGGGCCTGGATCTGGAGACCTGCGGCCGCCTCGGCTCCCTTTGTGCCGGCCAGGTGGTGACCCAACTTGGTCCCCGCAGCCAAGGCAGCCTGCGCCAGCTGGCCGCAGACCACCTGGGCCTGAGCTTCTGAGCCTGGCCCCTGGGGCCTGACCCCCAAGGCTTGGGGGGGTCAGGCTGGATAGCCCAAGGCCTCCAGCAAGGCCGAGAACTCCAGGCCCGGCGGCTGATCGTCGCCGCGGGGCTGGCGCAGCAATAGCAGCTCAAGACCCAGCTCAACGCAAAGCTCACTCCAGAGCGTCTCAGTGACACCGCCGGATTGGCGGCACAGCACCGCATCGATACCCCAGCGGCGACAGAGGGCCCGCTCGATCGCGCCAGGCGTTGGGCTGGCCGCCCCAACGGGATGCAAACAGGCCAGCTGGCCATCGCCCAATCCGGCGGCCCGGGCCAGGGCCAGGGCCGCCGGATTGGGCAGGATACGGGCGAAATGGCCCTTGGCAGGGCTATGGGCCAGGGCTTCGCCCAGCCGTCGCGCCCCGATCGCCAGCAGGAGCCGTTTGCCGCCCAGGTCGAGGCCCGTGAGATCGGCGAGGCTGCTGAGCACGTGGCGTCGGGGCAGGCCCCCGATCCCTGGGGAAAGGCTGCTGCCAGCACCAGCGCTCTCGAGCGGAACCGTTGATGCCGCCTGGATCGGGACCGGGACCGGGGGCCGTTGCAGGCGCAGGAGGGGCTGGTCCAGGCGCCGGCAGACGGCCAGGAGATCAGCGCTAATTCGCTCGGCAAAGGGATGGGTGCCATCCACCACCCAACGAAAGCCGCCCTGGTGCCGCGCCGCCACCAGGGCGGCGGCGATGGCGCCGCGGCCGGCCAGGGCCCCCACCTGCAGCTCCAGGGCCGGATGGGGGCTGTAGGCCCGGCCCGCCGCCTCGCCCACCACACTGACCCGCAGGCGCCAGCCCCGCGCCAGCAAGGCTCTGGCAAGCCGGGGCCCCTCGCCGATGCCACTCACCAGCCAGATCGCCCCAGCCGGTGGGGGGTGGGGCAGCTCGGGCCCGACTGGTGGGCCAGCCTGAACAGGTGGGCCAACTTGAACAGATTGGCCCGCGTCAGCCGCTAGCCCCTGGTGGATTTCGGGACCGTGCATCAGGATGGGGCCCCTTGGCGAACTCCTGATCCGTGAACCAATGCTTGCTGGAGGTGGAGGTGATCGAAGCACCCCAGGTGCGTTACACCCAGGACAACCAGACCCCCGTGGCCGAGATGGCCGTGCAAATTGAGGGGTTGCGTCCGGATGATCCCCCCGGCCAGCTGAAGGTGGTGGGCTGGGGCAGCCTGGCCCAGGACCTGCAGAACCGGGTCCAGGTGGGCCAGCGCCTGGTCCTGGAAGGCCGCCTGCGCATGAACACCGTGACCCGCCAGGACGGAGTGAAGGAGAAGCGGGCCGAATTCACCCTCTCGCGCCTCCATCCCCTGGCCGGCGCCGGCGCGGCCTCCTTTGGCGCCGCCCCTGGGGCTGCCGCTGGAGCCCAAGCCAGCCCCCAGGAGTTCTCGGCCAACCCCGCCAATGGCGGCGGCGGCCGCCCGTCGGGCCGGCCGCCGGCCCCTGCCCCCACCCGCCGGGAGCCTGCCCCGGCAGCAGCGGCCCCGGCACCAGCTCCAGCGGCGGCCTCTGCCGAGATGCCCACCTGGAACACGTCGCCCCTGGTGCCCGATTTCCCCGAGGGCGAAGACGACATTCCCTTCTGATCGGTGTCCTAGCCCAGGGGATCGGCCCAGCCCCCCTTCCCCTGGCCCTACCAATCCAGCCCAGCCGCCCAAGGGGACCCGCCGCCGTTCAGCTGCCCTTGACCCGCTGGCTGGCCTGCTCAAGCACCTGGCCCAATTCCCGTTCCAGGGCTGCCAAATCCAGGCGCAGGTCGCTCCAGTGGCCGCCGTCGATCTGCTGCAGCAACCAGAGCCGGTCGGCGGCGAGCCGCTCCAGGAGCTGGTCGGTGCTGAGGGACTCTCCAGCTGGGGACTCCCCGCTCCCGAGGGTTTGAGCCTCCGGAGCGGGAATGCCAGGACAAGATTCAAAGCTGGTGCCTTCGCTATCGCGATCGGGCACCCCGTTGGCCGAAGATGGCGCCATGCAAGCAATCGCATCGCCAGGAAGCCTAATCACGATCGCCGGCGCCGTTATGACGGTGGTCGGTTCGATCGCCTACGTCACCGACAGCCCCACCCTGAGCCTGGCGGGGGTGTTTTACGGGGTGCCCGTGCTGCTGGGGGGCCTGGCCTTGAAATCATCGGAGCTGCCTCCGGCTGAATTGATAGAGCCCTCCGCCGAGGCCGAAGCCCTACGCACGGCCGAGGCCAGCCAGCCCCTGCGCAAGCTGGTGAAGGACGTCAACCGCTGGCGCTACGGCCAGAAGGCCCACCTGGAAAGCTCGCTTGAAGCCCTCAAGCTCTGGGATGAGCAGGATCCACCGCAGCTGCTGCTGGTGGCGGAACAGGCCGAGGCCGGGGGCTACGGACTCGATCTCACGTTCCAATGCCAGGGCGTCAGCTTTGAGCGCTGGCAGGCCCGCCAGGACCGGCTCGGCCGCTTCTTTGGTCCGGGTCTGCGGGCAGAGGTAAGCCCACTGGGCAAAAGCAAGGTGCTGGTCCGCCTGCGGCCCCTGGTCGATACGGCCCCGGTGGCCGAGGTTGGCGACGGGCCCTCTGGCACCTAAACCCTCGGGCTCCGGGGCCCCGGCCCAAGCGCTGATCGGCCCCTAAACCAGGATCTGGGCAAGCCCAAACCCTGCCCCTCCTTCAGACTCCCCAATCTCGGTTTCCCCCCGCGCCAGCAATCCGCCCGCCCCAGCCATCCGCCCGGCCCTAGGCCGAACCCGCGCCCCCAGCCCGTTTCGCCTTGAGCACCGATCCCGCCATCTCCGCCGCTGACACCCTGCGCGTCTCGGTATTAAGTGAGGCCCTGCCCTACATCCAGCGGTTTGCCGGCCGGCGCGTCGTGGTCAAATACGGCGGCGCCGCCATGGTGCGCCACGACCTGCGCGAGGCCGTTTTCCGCGACCTGGCCCTGCTGGCCTGCGTCGGCGTCCAGGTGGTGCTGGTGCACGGTGGCGGACCAGAAATCAACGAATGGCTGGGCAGGCTGCAGATCGAGCCCGAATTCCGCAACGGCCTGCGGGTCACCACCCCCGAGACCATGGACGTGGTTGAGATGGTGTTGGTGGGCCGGGTCAATAAGCAGATCGTGAACGGGCTCAACCAGGTGGGCGGCCGGGCCGTGGGCCTGTGCGGCAGCGATGGCGGCCTGGTGCTGGCCCGCACCTACGGCGATGGCTCCAATGGCCTGGTGGGCGATGTGGCGGCGGTGAATCCGGCCGTGCTTCTGCCCCTGCTCGAGAACGGCTACATCCCGGTGATCTCGAGCGTGGCCGCCAATGCCGAAGGCCAGGCCCACAACATCAACGCCGACACGGTGGCCGGCGAACTGGCCGCGGCCCTCCAGGCCGAAAAGCTGATCCTGCTCACCGACACCCCCGGCATCCTGCGGGACCGGGACGATCCCGGCTCCCTGATCCGCCAAGTCAGCCTGGCCGGCGCCCGCGAGCTGATCGAGAGCGGGGTCGTGGCCGGCGGCATGACCCCCAAGACCGAGTGCTGCATCCGGGCCATCGCCCAGGGGGTGGCGGCGGCCCACATCGTCGATGGCCGCAGCCCCCATGCCCTGCTGCTGGAGGTGTTCACCGACGCCGGCATCGGCACGATGGTGGTGGGCAGCCAGCGCCAGATCAGCGGCTGAACCGTGGCGGACGTTCTGCCAACTGAAAGCCCTGCCGACGGCCAGGCCGGACCAGACCAGGCCGGCCAAAGCCAGCCCGACCCGCCGGAGCTGGCCCTGGCCCAACGCGCTCTTGAGAGCGGCGACTACGGCGCCTGCCTGCGGGGGCTCGCGCCCCTGGCCGACGCCCATGGCGCCAGCACGCCCCTCGGGGGCCGGATCCGCTTGCTGATGGCCACGGCCCTAATGGGCCAGGGCGACCCGGCCGGGGCGGCGGCCTGTTGCCGCAGCCTGCGGGGCTGCAAGGATCTCACCTTGCGCCAACAGGCCAGGGATCTCGAGGAGGTGCTGGAAGCGCCGGCCCTGCAGCGGCCGCGTAACTGGTCGGTGCAGATGCCGAGCCTGGGGGAGCTGGAACTGATGGAAGGGGGCTCGCCGATCCAGGGCTGGCGGCGGCGCCCCCGGCCCGATCCGCCCCCACCGCCACCCGTGGGGACCCCCAAGACACCCTGGGGCTTTGCCCTGGTAGCGCTGGCCCTGCTGCTGCTCACCACCTTGCTGGCGGGCTGCGTCCAGGTGGAAACCAGCCTCACCTTCCCGGCGCCCGGTCGCCTCCAGATCACCCAAACCAGCAGCAGCAGCACGGGCCAGGCCTTGCCCTGGCAACGGGACCTGGCCACGGCCCTGGGGGGTGGCTCGGTGGTTGTCGTGCGCGACCACGGCCGCCAAAGCCTGCGCAACCAGGCCTTGCCCGCAGGCCAAGCCCTCGACTGGCTCGGCCAAAGTCTTGTGCGCGGCGCCGCGCTCGCCGGCGTCAGCCTGCCCAAGCCCGAGCTGGAACTGCGCGAGCGCAATTGGCTGATCGGCGTGCAACAACAGATGGAGCTGGCCATCGATCTCAGGACCCTGGACTCCCTGCCGGGCCTGGATCTGTCCTTCCGGTTTGCCCCCCTCGAGCCCCAGGCCATCGAGCGGGCCACGCCCAGGCCGGTGCAGGTGGGCCCTGGTCCTAACGAGCTGCACTGGCAGCTGGAGCCCGGCGCCCTGAACCGGCTGGCCTGGCGCACCTGGCGCTGGAGCCGCCTGGGCCTGGGGGCCGGGGCCGTGGCCCTGCTGTTGGGGCTGGCCTTGCTGCTCCAGCGATTGCGGTTGCGGGCTGGCTTTGGCTTTCCCCAGTTACCCCGCTAGGGCTTGGCCCTTAAAGCTCGAGGGGATCGGGGTCGATTGTCAGGCTCACATCCCTAGCGAGGCCCTCCCGCAGGCTGGCCTCGGCCGGCAAGGGCAGGGTGCTGCCGGCGGGGCCATGCAGCAGCAGCTGCCAGCGGCTGCGACCCGCCACCCGGGCGATCGGGGCCGGGGCCGGGCCAATCAGTAGCCAGCCGCTGGCCAGCACCTGGCCGCGGATTCGTTCCGCCAGGGACGCTGCCGCCGTGGCGGTGCCGCTGGCCGACGGACCAGCTAGGCGCAGCAGGCAGGCGCGGCTAAACGGCACCAGATGGGCGGAGCGGCGCAGGGCCAGCTCCTCCGCCAAAAAGGCCTCGTAGCGTCCATCCACCAGGTGGCGTATCACCGGATGGTCGGGGCAGTAGGTCTGCACCAGCACTTCCCCGGGCCGGTCGCCCCGGCCGGCCCGGCCCGCCAGTTGCAGCAGCAATTGCAGGCTCTGTTCGCCGGCGCGTAGGTCGGGCCGGTGCAGCAGGCCATCGGCGGCCAACACGGCCGCCAGGGTGACGGCCGGCAGGTCCATGCCCTTGGCGAGCATCTGGGTGCCCACCAACACATCGGCTTCCCCGGCGGCAAAGCGCTGCAGCAGGCGGCGGTGGCCATCACGGCCCCTGGTGGTGTCCCGGTCAAAGCGCAGCAGGCGCAGGCCTTCGAGCTCCTTATCGAGTTGCTCCATCACCCGCTGGGTGCCGGCCCCGAAGGGCTTGAAGACGGTGGAGCCGCAATGGGCGCAGCGATTCGTTATCTCGGCGCGGTGGTCACACCAATGGCAGCGCAACCACTGGGGCCCATCGCTGCGGCCATGCACCGTGAGCGCCACATCGCAATTGGGACACAGCACCACCTCGCCGCAGCTGCGGCAACTGAGAAAACTGCTGTGGCCGCGGCGGGGCACCAGCAACACCGCCTGCTCGCCCCGCTCGGCCAGGCCGCCAAGGCGCTGCATCAGGGGCCGGCTAATCAGGCGGCGGTGGCCATCCTCCAGCTCCAGACGCATGTCCACTAGGCGCACCGGTGGCAGGGGCCTGCCGCCGATGCGCTCGGGCAGGCGCAACAACTCCGTGGTGGCTGCCGGCCCCTGGCAGGTCTGCCAGGTTTCCAGGGAGGGGGTGGCGCTGCCCAGCACGAGCCGGGCGCCACTGCGGCGGGCCCGGTGCCTTGCCACGTCCCGGGCGTGGTAGCAGGGCATGGGGCTGTCCTGCTTGTAGGAGCTGTCGTGTTCCTCATCGAGCACGATCAGGCCCAGGGTGTTGATCGGCAGAAACACGGCCGAGCGCGTACCCACCACCACCAGGGGATCCCCATCCGCCGCCAGGCACCGGCGCCAGGTGTCAATGCGCTGGCGCTCGCTGCAACCGCTGTGGAATTCGGCCACCGCCGCGCCAAAGCGCTGGCGGCAGCGATCCAGCAGTTGGGGCACCAGGCCGATTTCGGGGGTCAACAGCAACACCCCCTGCCCGGCTGCCACACAATCGGCGGCGGCCTGGAGATACACCTCGGTTTTGCCAGCGCCGGTGACTCCCCAGAGCAGCAGGCTCTGGCCCGCAGGCGAGCGGCGAATCTGCCCAAGGGCGGCGGCCTGGGCGCCCGTAAGGGTTTGGGAGGGTGCAAGGTCCTGGCGGCTGGTGCGGTTGGGGTGATCGGCAGCCTGGAAAACCAGGGCCTCTTTGCTCACCAGGCCGCGCCGCTCCAGGCCATCCAGCACCGAACGGCTGACGCCACCGCTGGCCAGCAACTCCGCCTGCCAGGCGCCACCGCCCTGGCTAGCCAGCTGGTCGACCAGGGCCTGTTGCTTGGCCGAAAGGGAAAGGCCGGTGCTGCTTGGGGTCGCCGCTTCAGCGGCCAGGGCAACCCAAACCCGGCTCCGGGGGGCGGCGGACGCCTTCGCGGGTCGTTGCCCCAGCCAGCCCGGCGGCAGGGCACTTTTGAGGGTGCGAAACAGGCTGGTGTGGCAATCGCGGGCCACGTCCTCGATCAGGCCCTGCCATTGGCCATCCACCGCCGCCCGCTGATGCAGCGCCTCGACCGCGACCAGGGTCACCCCCTCCAGGCCCTCGGGCCGCGCTTGCAGGGTTTCCACCACCAGGCCCACGTGGCGCCTCCCCCGCAAGGGCACCCGCACGAGATCGCCACTGGCCAGCGCCAGGCCATCAGGGTTGGCATAGGTGAAGACCTGGCCCTCCCGGCCCGCCTCCACCCAAACCTGAACCCAGGGGTCCCCCTGGCTAGCCAGGGGCCCATCGTTGGACTTGGGGCGATCAGCTTGGATGGTCAACCTTGCAGAACTCACAGGTCTTTCTTAAGATGTGAGCGTTGAGCAGCTCCAACCAGCTGCTGTCGGAACCCGGCAGAGTTCCGTCCAGAGGGAAGATCGATGCCCGCGTCCAGGGAGTTTCCAGCCCTGAACCGCCGATCTGCGAACTCCCCTGACAGCCCTGCCGGGGCCTTGCCCATTCTTGTTCTGTCCAGGTCAGGTTCCTGCCCCACGTTTTAAGCCAGTCCAGTCCCCTGCGACCCACACCTGCCTTGCTGCCCAAGTGTGGCTAGGGATGGAGGGTGCAACCTGCATCACCCTTCCGTGTTCACGGCAGTGGTGCCTGCTTGTGCCGCCCCCAAGGGCTTGATTGAAGCTTGATTGGTTCCTTCATCAGGATTCCGCCGCCCGCTTGGGCTCCAGGCCTGAAGTTCTGCCCCAATCCAGACCCTGCCCACCCCAGCGCCAGAGCCCTTCCGCCTGCTGCCTTTCCCCCGCGACATCGACGCCGCCCGTAAAGCCATCCCCCGTCTTCCCATCCCCATGAGCCCTGTTGCCGCATCGGTCAAAACCGACCTTCCCGAGATCCTGATGGTGGCCACCACGTCTGGTGAAACCATTCAGGTCAAGGAGGTCAAGACCCGCAAGGCCAGCAGCAAGGCCAAGGTGCCGGCCCTTGGGAACGGCGGCCCTGGGGTGGAAGGGGACGACAGCACCAGCAAGCCTGCGGCCAAGGCGAGCAAGGCCAAGGCGGCGCCCAAAACCGGCACCACCGCCAAACCCAAAGCCCCGCCCAAGCCCAAGACAGGCGCAACGGCCACGGGCGGCAAATCGGCGGCCCCTAAGCCCGCGGGCGCCAAGGCTGGTGCCGTGAAAACGACGACTCCCAAAACCAGCACAGCCAAATCCGGTGCGGCCACCACGGCTGCTGCCAAAACGGCCCCTGGCAAAACCCCAGCCACCAAAACCACAACGGCCAAGGCGGGCGCCGCCAAACCGGCCCCAGCCAAGGCCGTTGGCGCCAAGGGCACAACCGCTAAAGCCGCTGCCAAGACCGCAGGAACAAAGACGCCTAGCGCCAAGGCAGCCAGCAAGGGCGCGGCCGGTCTCGATCTGGAGGTCGACCCCAATGCCGCCGCCGATGACCAGCTCGATGGCATCGATACCGCAGCCGCCGCCAAGGCAGCCAAGGACGCCAAGGACGCCAAGGCCAAGGCCCTAGCCAGCATCAAGGTGGGGCCCAAGGGTGTCTACACCGAGGACTCAATCCGGGTTTATCTGCAGGAAATCGGTCGAATCCGCCTGCTACGGCCCGATGAGGAGATCGAGCTAGCCCGCAAGATCGCCGATCTGCTGCAACTGGAAGAACTGGCCTCCCAGTTTGAAGTGGACCACGGCCACCATCCCGATACGAAGGAATGGGCAGTGCTGGTGGACATGCCCGTGATCAAGTTCCGCCGCCGTTTGATGCTGGGCCGCCGCGCCAAGGAAAAAATGGTGCAGTCCAACCTGCGCCTGGTGGTGTCGATCGCCAAGAAATACATGAACCGGGGCCTGTCCTTCCAGGACCTGATCCAAGAAGGCAGCCTCGGCCTGATCCGCGCCGCCGAAAAGTTCGACCACGAAAAAGGCTACAAATTYTCCACCTATGCCACCTGGTGGATTCGCCAGGCAATCACCCGCGCCATCGCCGACCAGAGCCGCACGATCCGCCTGCCGGTTCACCTCTACGAAACCATCTCCCGCATCAARAAAACCACCAAGGTGCTCAGCCAAGAATTTGGCCGCAAGCCCACCGAGGAAGAGATTGCAGAAAGCATGGAGATGACGATCGAGAAGCTGCGCTTCATCGCCAAATCGGCCCAGCTGCCCATCTCCCTGGAAACCCCGATCGGCAAAGAAGAGGATTCGCGCCTAGGCGACTTCATTGAAGCCGACATTGAAAATCCAGACCAGGATGTGGCCAAAAACCTGCTGCGCGAAGACCTCGAAGGGGTGCTAGCCACCCTCAGCCCCCGGGAGCGGGATGTGCTGCGCCTGCGCTACGGCCTCGATGACGGGCGCATGAAGACCCTCGAAGAGATTGGCCAGATTTTTGATGTCACCCGTGAACGCATCCGTCAGATCGAGGCCAAGGCCCTGCGCAAATTGCGGCATCCCAACCGCAACGGCGTGCTGAAGGAATACATCAAGTAGGCCGGATGCCCGCTTCCTCCTCCCTGGGGGCAGCCCCTGCTGCCCCCAGGATTTCRATTGTTCTGCCTACCTWCAACGAACGCGGCAACATCGAGCCCCTGCTGGCGCAGCTTCTGCCCCTCAAGGCCCAYTTCGACCTGGAAATCCTGGTGGTGGATGACGACTCCGCCGATGGCACCGCCGAACTGGTGCGCC
>NSII01000011.1 GCA_002737305.1 Synechococcus sp. Baikal-G1 | reverse complement strand
GTGCTGTGGGATTTCGGCATCTCGATCCTGCACACCCTTTGCCTGCGCCTCTTGCCCCGGCGGGCGATCAGTTTTGGCCTGGTGGGCGCCTCTGGCTTCCTGGTTCAAATCCTCGTCACCCAGCTGGTGATGCTGCTGGGGGTGACCTTCGCCCAAGCCCTGCCGGTGGCCGTGGTGGCTGCCGCCAGTTCCAATTACTTGGTCAATAACGCCCTCACCTTCCGCTTCCAGCGCCAGAGAGGCCTGGCCCTGCTGAGGGGCCTGCTCAAGTTCCTGCTGGTGGCCTCCCTGCCAGTGCTGGCCAATGTGGGGGTGGCGTCAGCCTTTTACAGCTACGTCTCCCACAACACCTTCTGGGCCCAGCTAGCGGGGATTGTGGTGGTGTTTGTTTGGAACTACGCCGCCTCGTCCCGCTTCGTCTGGAACACTCCTTGACGAGGGCCCAGCCCCTACTCGCCCAATCCATGACCAACGCCCCTGTCCCCAGCGATTCGATGGCCCCTGCCGAGCCCAAGACTGCGCCCGAAGCCCCTGGGGAGCTCACCCTGGCGGACCTGGCCAACCTGCGGACAGCTCCAGTCCTGGCTGTAGGCCAGCGCCCGGGCCTGCTAGCCGAGCTCAAGACCCGCCTGGCCGCCTGTGACTGGTTCACGATCGGTGTGATGGCGCCCTCGGCGGCAAGCGCCCTGGCGGCCCTGCGGGCCTGCGAAGGGGCCCTGGGTTGGCCGGCCCTCGCGGCCCACGGCCAAAATCCCACGCCCGGGAGCGTGGCGGGCCCGGTGTTCCTCAAGGGCAACCAGCACTCGGGCCAGTTCCTGCTGCGGGCCGAAGCGGGCCTGGGCGAAGGGATCCTGATCAGCGGCCACCTCAACGGCGACCCCGATCCAGCCCTGGAAGCAACCTGGGGGCCCCTGCCCCTCGACCTTTTCAACGCCTAAATCCCCCAGGGGCCCAGCAGCAAGCCGATGCAGGCTCGCCACCACCCGGCGACCCCGGCCAGGAGCCTTTCAACAGGTCAAGAGTTTCAGCGGCAACGTGGGGTTGGACCCGCAACTCCCTAGGCTGGTGCGTTGTTGTCAGGCAGCAAGCGCTGCTCCCGAAGGTTTCTGATGGCCGGTTCCACCCTGCGCATTGCTTCCCGTCGCAGCCAGCTGGCCATGGTGCAGACCCATTGGGTGCGCGATGAGCTGGCCTCGGCCCATCCGGGCCTGGAAATCAGCATCGAAGCGATGGCCACCCAGGGGGACAAGATCCTCGATGTGGCCCTGGCCAAGATCGGCGACAAGGGCCTGTTCACCAAGGAACTGGAAACCCAGATGCTGCTGGATCGGGCCGATATCGCCGTCCACAGCCTYAAGGACCTGCCCACCAACCTGCCCGAGGGGYTGATGCTCGGCTGCATCACCGAGCGCGAAGACCCCGCCGACGCCCTGGTGGTGCACGCCAAGCACAAGGACAAAACCCTCGCCACCCTGCCCCAGGGAGCCGTGGTTGGCACCAGCTCCCTGCGGCGCCTGGCCCAGCTGCGGCACCACTTCCCCCACCTGGAGTTCAAGGATGTGCGTGGCAACGTCATCACCCGGCTGGAGAAGCTTGATTCGGGCGACTATGACTGCCTGATCCTGGCCGCCGCTGGCCTGGGGCGCCTGGGCTTGGGCGATCGCATCCACGAGCGCATCGATCCCTCGATTTCCCTGCATGCCGTCGGCCAGGGGGCCCTGGGCATCGAATGCCGCCTGGGCGATGACACGGTGCTGGCCCAAATCAAGGCGCTCGAACACCTGCCCACGGCCCGCCGCTGCCTGGCCGAACGGGCCTTCCTGCGCCAACTAGAAGGGGGCTGCCAGGTGCCGATCGGCGTCAACAGCCGCTTTGAGGGCGAGGAGCTGATCCTCACCGGCATGGTGGCCAGCCTCGATGGCTTGCGACTCGTGCGCGATGAGGTGCGCGGCCCCCAGGAGGACCCCGAAGCGATCGGCGTCGCCCTGGCCCTAGCCCTGCGCGCCCAGGGGGCCGGTGAAATCCTGGAGGAGATCATTGCAAGCGTCCGGCCCCAGGCCTGAACTGCCCGATCCCCTAAACATCTCGGAYCCAGGCCAGGTCGAGCCCGTGGATCGGAACCAGCCTGAGCTGGATCCAAKCGATGCGGAAGCCAGGCCCCTGGCCTTCCAGTGGGGCCTGCTGGCCTGGGCCGGCCTGGTGGGCGTGCTCACCGGCTTTGCCGTGGTGGGCTTTCACGAGCTRCTTGGGTTTATCAACAACGTGCTGTTCGGCCCCGGCGTGGAGCTGCTGCTTCACCTGATCGGCGACAGCCAGCCCCAGCCGCCGCTGGTGGAAGTGGTGGCCCTGCCCGCCGAYAACGGCACCCCCTTRAAGGCCCTGCTGCAAATCGGCCTAGGCGGCCTGGGCTTTGTGCCGCCGCCGCCGGTGCCGGTGGTGCCCGACCCGATTCCAGCCCAGCCGTTGTTGCTCAGCTGGCTGGCCTCCTGGCCCGTGGTGCTGGTGCCCCTGGTGGGTGGCCTAGGAGTCGGTCTGTTGCGCTTTTTTGGCGGCGATCTCGGCCCAAGCCTGCCGAGCTTGATGGCCATGGCCGATGGGTCGGTGAAGGCGGCAGCGAAGCTGCCGTTGCTGCGCCTGCTGGCGGCCTCCCTCAGCCTGGGCAGTGGCGCCTCCCTCGGACCGGAGGGCCCCAGCGTGGAGAGTGGCGGCAACATTGGCCTCTGGATTGCCAGCCGCTGCGGCCTCTCACCCAGCAACCAAAAGGCCCTGGTGGCCGCCGGGGTCGCGGCCGGTCTGGCCGCGGGTTTCAAGGCCCCGATTGCCGGGGTGTTCTTTGCCTTTGAGGGCAGCTACAGCACCATCCCGGGCCGGCCCAGTGTGCGGGCGGTGCTGGTGGCGGCGGTGACCTCGGAATTGGTCACCCAGCTCTGCCTGGGGGATGAACCGATCTTCCGCCTGCCGGCCTACGAGGTGCGATCGCCCCTGGAGCTTCCMCTYTACCTGGGCCTGGGCCTGGTAGCCAGCCTGATGTCCTGGGCCCTGGTCTCGRTGCTGGCGGCAGGCCGCAGCGATCGGGTCCAGCGCCAGCTGGCCCGCYTGCCCGCCTGGCTGGTCACGGGCCTCGGCGGCCTGGGCGTGGGCCTGATGGCCCTGGGATTTCCCCAGGTGCTTGGCGTGGGCTACGACACGATTGAAGCCTTGCTGGGCAGCAACGGTGGCATTGCCCTCACCACCTTGCTGGCCCTGCTGTTGGTCAAACTGCTGGCCACGGGCCTCAGCAGTGCCACAGGCTTTGTCGGCGGTGGCTTTGCCCCCGCCCTCTTTCTGGGGGCGGTGCTCGGCAATGGCTACGGCCAGATCCTCGGCGACAGCGGCTTCCACTTAGCCGTGGCCGAACCGCCGGCCTACGCCATGGTCGGCATGGCGGCGGTGCTGGCCGGCAGTGCCCGGGCGCCCCTCACGGCCCTATTGCTGCTGTTCGAGCTCACCCATGACATTCGCATCGTGCTGCCCCTGATGGCGGCGGCCGGCCTCAGTGCGGCCCTGGTGGAACGCTGGCAGGGGCTGGCCGATCCAGGCCTCCTGGGGCCAGACCCCCTWGAGGAGGAGCGGCGGCGCCACCTGGCTGGCCTGGCCGTGGCCGAAGCCCTGGAGCCGGAAGCACCCTTGGTGCTCGAGGCCAGCACCCCGGCCGCCAGCGCCCTGGACCAGCTGCTTGCCGCCCATGGCCACTGCCTGCTGGTGGAGCAGGCCGACTGGGTGATCTCCCTGGTGACGCTCTCTGATTTGCAGCGGGCGATCAGCGCCGAACCCCAGGAGGGGCTGGACCTGGCGGCCTGCCGCCGCTCCGATCTGGTCTGGCTCCCCAGTGGCGCCAACCTGGCCCAGCTGGAGGACCAGCTCAGCCCCAATGGCCTGCGCCAGTTGCCCGTGTTTGACCTGGCCGTTCCGGCGCCTGCGGTGTTGCCCTTGGGAGTTCCCAGGGGTGGCTTACCACTAGCAGCCCTGCGGGGCCTGGCCAGCCGCGATGGCATGGCCAGGGCCCTGGCCCGCAGTCGCCGCCAGGCCCTGGAGGCCCCCAGCMGTCCAGGGGGCCTCCA
>NSII01000142.1 GCA_002737305.1 Synechococcus sp. Baikal-G1 | reverse complement strand
TGCACCTCTGCGGCTGCAAACAGGGGCAGCTGGCCACTGCCCGTCAGTTGGCCGCTGCTGCCGACCCGGGCCGTGAGTTGTTGCAGCTCGAGGTTCTGAAAATCGAACAGCACCATGGCCTGGAGATCGCGGATCGCCTGGCCGGCCACGCTGAGGGAGCCATCGCGGCAGCGCAGGAAGCCATTGGCGATCGGTTCGGCCACACTGCCCCGTACCAGCAGCTGCAGGTCAGCGCTGCCGGAGGTCCAGCTCAGACCACTGCCGGCTAGGGCCGTGAGGAAACGCAGGCCATCGCCACGGCTGGCCAGGCGCAGTTCCAGCCCCTCGCGGCTCGCCTCCAGGGGGATGGTTCCCTTGAGATCAACGCTATTGCTGGCCCCCTGGCTGCGCAGGGAGAGGTCGAGGGCGAGGGCCTGGTTGATGAGGGCCAGGGAGCCCCGCTCCAGGGCCAGGGGCTGGTCGCCCAGGCGGCCGTTCTCCAGTAGCAGTTCGGTTTGAAGCAGGGGCCTGGGGCCGCCCAGCCGGTAGCTCCCGGAGGCGGCTAGGCCGCCCGCCAGGGAGGCCGGCAAGGGCCCGGCCAGGGCCAGCAGGGCCAAGGGCAGGTGGCTGAAGCTGAAGCGGCCTTGCCCATCCTGGAGTGGCCCCTGGAGCCGGGCGATGAAGGGCTCCTCGCCCAGGGCCCGGTCCATGGTCTGGTCCCGCAGCCAGAGGTGGCCCCTGGCCTCCAGGTCGATCCTTAGGCGGGTGGGGCTGGGGCCGCCCAGGGTCAGGTCGGCATCGACCAGGGCCTGCAGATCGGCCAGGGCTAGCGCCTGGCGGTTGCTGGCCCCTGGCAGCACCAGGCTGTTGAGGCGCTGCTTGGCTAGGGCCAGGGCGGCCAGTTGGTCGCTGAGGCTGGTGCCGAGGGTGTCGATCGCCAGGCTGCCCAGGTCCAGGGCGGTGCCGCCCTTGAGAGACTTGGCCTGCTGCCAGAGGGGCCAGGCCAGGCGCAGATTTTGCAGGAGGTCGGAGCTCAGGCTGCGCCCCTCCAGCCGGCTCCAGAGCGCCCCATCCGGGCGGCGGCGCAGCTGGAAGGCCACCTGGCCCTGGGGTTTGGCCAGCCACTCGCCCTTGAGGCTGAGCTCGCCGCCGCGATAGCGGACCCGGGCCTGAAGTTGGCGTCCACCCAGGCCGGGCAGGGCCGGATCGCGCACCACCCCATCGGCAACCACGGCCAGGGGTTGAAGATCCAGGGTGCCCTGGCCGCTGAGGTTGCCCCGCAGGGGCAAGGGCCCCCGTCCCTGCTGGAGCCGCAGGCTGAGGCCATCGAGGGGCAGGCCCCGGGCTGTCCAGCGGTATTGGCGGGGGCTGCCGGCCAGGGTCAGCAGGCCGCCGCCGCGGCTGAGGCGCACCCGTTCGGGCAGCCAGCGCCGGTTGATCCGGGCGACCAGGTCCCCGGCCGTCGCGTCGCCCCGGGGCCGCAGGCGGAGCTCCCCGGTAGGGCCGAAGGGGCCCGCCCAGGTTTCCTCCAGGTCCAGGGGGCCGGCGCCTGGGTGGTCCATCACCAGGGCCAGCTCGGGCCTGAGCTCCTGCAGGGGGCCGCGAATCCGGCCGTTCGCCGTGAGTTGTCCCGCCAGGCGTGCCCCCAAAAGGGGTGTGAGCCGCTCCAAGGGGTAGCGGCTTAGATCCAGGCCCAGATCCAGGTTGCCGAAGACGGGCCGGCCGCCGGCCGCAAGCCGCAGCGGCAGGGAGCCCGAGGCGCTGAGGCCGGGGGCCCGCAGGCTGTCCAGCTTCAGGCGCTGCTGGGCCCAGCTGAGCTGGGCCTGCAGCGACCCCAGTAGGGGGTTGTGGGCCTGGGCCAAGTCCAGCGCGAGCTCGGGCTGGGCCGCCGTGCCGCGGGCCGTCAGCTGGCCGATCAACCGGGGGGATGCCCCCAGAACGGGCTTGAGGGCGGGCCAGGCCTGGATCAGTTCGGATTCGAGCCGGAGCTGCTGGCTCGTGAGCTCAAGCCGGGGCCAGAGCTGGCCCTTCAGGGCCAGCACACTGCGGCCGCTGGTGAGCTCCAGTTGGGGCAGGCCGAGGCGCAAACCGCCCCGGCGGCCATCGAGGCCCAGCTGGCCGCGGAAAGCCAGGGGCGGAGCAGCGCCAGTCCCATGCCCTGCTGGTTGCTGGCCTGAGGACGGCTGACCAGGAAGGGGCAGGCTGCCGGCCAGGCTGAGCGTGGGGTGGCGCCAGGGTCCAATCAGGTGGGCTTGCAGGGCCTGGTGGCGCCCGGTATCACGGGCCGCCAGCCGCAGATCGAGCTGGCCGCGGCGGGCTGCCGCCAGGGCCAGGTCCCCCTGAATCTGGCCGCGCCAGCCGCCGAGGGCCACGGCGCTGGGGGCGAGCACCAGCCGCTGGCCTGGGTTGGTCTTGCCGCCCTGCTGGCGCCCGAAGCCCCGGTCCCCGTCCTCGCAGTGGAGTTGCCAACGCTCGCTGGTGAGGGGAGCCGTTAGCAGGGGTGCGCGCCAGCGCAGATCGCTCAGGGTGAGGCCCCCTTGGCAGCGAACCCCAGCTAGAGCGACCCCACCAGAGGCTTCAACAGTCCCCTTGCCGGGTAGGGGGCCTGCGCCCGCCTTCCCTGGTAGGGGGCTTGCGCCCCCCTGGCTGCGGAAGCCCAGGCGGCCTCCCAGTTGGCCATCCAACCGGTCGACCAGGAGCCCCTGGCTGGGCCGCGGCAACAGGGTCAGCAGGGGGCCGATCGGGATCTGGCGCAGGTCCAGCTGGCCGGCCCACTGCTGGCGCTGCCAGTTGCCAGTAGCAACCAATGCCAGTCGGCCCGGGCCGGCGGTTTTGGACCGCCCGCCCGGGGGCCCCATCGAGGCGGGATCGAGCAGCCGCCCCCGGACGGCCAGATCGAGGCTCTGGCGCTGCAACCAAATGTTGGTGTGACCCTGAACCTGAAGGGCAAGCCCAGATGGCTCAAGCCGTAGCTTGCCGGGATCGCTCAGGTGGATCTCCAGGCCGAGCCGGGGGGGCTTGGTGCTGGCGCCTGAATGCCCGAGTTGCCAGAGGGCGCCCTGGCTGTTGGGCCGCAGCCGGGCATGGGTGCCCCTGAGGCGTAACTGCAGCACTGGCGTCCATTCGCGCAGGCTGGCCAGTGGATCAAGGCTGACCAAGATCCGTTCCGCCGCCAGGGTGGAGGGATTGTCCGGGCCCGGGCGAAACCGGCTCGGGCCCACTTCCAGGCCCCAGGGGCGCAGGCCCCGGTAGGCACCGAGCTCGAAGGGGTGGCCCATCACCCGCGACAGCTGGTAGGCCAGGCGCCAGTGCCAGTGGCCATAGAGGGCACCGGCGAGCCGATCGGCCAGGGCAAAACCACCGACCCCCAGGCCCGCCAGCAGGGTCAGCCGCAGCGGCCAGCGCCGCAGAGCCCATGGGTCCGGTCGCCGGTGGGCTGACGGGACCTGGGCCCGGGTTGAGTCGTGCGGCGGCAACCCCATCGGCCTGTGGCTGTCACCGTCTGAGGTTGGCGCAATATAAAGGCCTTCTCCAGCACCAACCCCCCCATGCCCGCCGATCCCCTGCTGTTGAAGGCTGGCCTCTGGCTAGGGGTGGCCACTGGCCTGCTGCTGCTGGCCACCGTGGTGGGCTTCGTGGCCGGCTGGGGAACCCGCTTTCGCCTGGTTGGGGTGACCAGCTTCACCGGCTTGCTGGCGATCTCGTGTCTGGCCTTTGCGATCAGCTACTCGCCCCGCACCCAGGTGGCCGGTGCCGTCTCCGTGCCCGTGGTGTTTGACAACGGCACCGACCTGGTGATTGCCGCCGCCCCGGCCGATCTGCCGCCCGAGGCCTACCGCCCCAGCCTGGAGCAGGTGGCCCTCAACCTCAAGAGCAGCGGCCGCACCAGCCCCGATGGCCTCGTGCATGTGCGCCTGCGTCGGGTCGATTCCGTGGAGCCTGGCCTCAGCCGGCCGGTGGTGCTGGTCGAAGCCACCGTGGGCCTCCGTGGCGAGGGTGTGACGGTGCTGCCTTGAGGCGGGCTCGGCGGGCTGGTTGGGTGGTTGCGGTCCCGTTGATCAGGGGGCTGTTGGGCGCTACCCGGCTGGCGGCTCACTGGCCAAACGGCGGCAGGCGGGGCGCTTAGATGTTGCACTTCCCGAGCCATTTCAAGGCGGAAGCGGCCGTGCTTCAGGCCGCTGCCATTGGGGCCTGGCCTGCTCTGGCGTCCCTCAGTGACCTCGACCTGCGCCGGTTGGCCAGCAGTGGCCGGGCCTCGGAACAACGGTTGATCAAGTTGCGCGGCCAGGCGCGGTTGGTGGTGCAGGTGGGGCTGGAGCCGGAGGAGGCGGCCCTGTTGCTCTATGCCGGGATCGCCAGCACCAAGGGTTTGGCGGAGGCCTCCCACCACCAGCTGCTCCTGCAACTGGGCCGGCTCGAGCGCTCGCTTACGGGGATGGCGCCGCCCCGGGTCGATGGCGTGACGCTGCAGCGCTGGATCCGTCAAGCTCGCCAGGCCGGCGCCCGCCCGTCGAACTGACCCCGCACCGGCCCAAACCGGGCCGCATCGGCCCTGAGAATGGTCCAATCCTCGGAGGTTCGACGTGGCCCTCCTCCCCTTACCCCTCGCCCAGCCCATTCCGGCCAACGCTGCCAGCCAACCTGGCTTGTTGCTAGCTCTCTGCCAGCGGCTAGGGCGCGCGAGCCAGCTCGGAGCAGCCCTCCGGCGTCAATCAGCCCTGGGCATGGGCGGAGCCTTGCTTCTGGGAGCAGCGCTGCTGTTGGCTGTCGAGCCTCCGGCCCTGGCTGGGTCGGCCCTGCTGGATCGGGTCAAGCAGAACCCCAAGGTGGCTGCGGCGATCTGCGCGGAATTGCGCAGCCTCAATGCCCAGGGCATCGTTTCCACCAGCCCCCAAGCGGTGAACCGCATTGCCGCGATGCAGGGGCTTAACGCCACTGACGCTGAGATCCTCACCACCTACGTGGTGGGTTTGCATTGCCCTGACGTGCGCTGAGGTGGGGGGGATCGCCCCTGGAGCGGAGCGGGGGTCTGTCGATCCCGATCCAGACCTGGTTCGCGTCTACGACGACTCGATCCCGGCCAAGGATGGCGTGCTTCTCGCTTGCCGCATCTGGTGGCCCCCCGGGCCCGGCCCCTGGCCGGCCCTGCTGATGCGCCAGCCCTACGGCCGGGCGATCGCCTCCACGGTCACCTATGCCCATCCCCAGTGGTATGCCAGCCATGGCTATGCCGTGGTGGTGCAGGACTGCCGCGGTTGGGGCGAGTCCGGCGGCGAGGCGGCCGGCTTCGGGCCGGAGGCCGCCGATGCCAGCGCGACCCTGGCCTGGCTACGGGGCCAGAGCTGGTGCAACGGCCAGGT
>NSII01000141.1 GCA_002737305.1 Synechococcus sp. Baikal-G1 | reverse complement strand
GAACGGCTKCACTGGGCCACGGAGGGCGGCGCCCATTGGTGGGCCCTGCAGCTGGCCTGGGCCCTGCAACTGGCGGCCCTGGCCTGCCGCCGCCGCCAGGACCACCCGGCTTGGCAGGAGATTCGCGCCAGCCTGGAGAGCGGCCGCTTCTTGWGCGAGGGGCCAGCCCTGCTCGAGCGCCACGACCCCGGCTCCATGGGCCTGGCCTGGCTGCGGCGCGATCCCGCCAGCGGCGAGGGCTGGACCTGCCACCAGCCGCCGCCAGCGCTGTTGCGCCAACCCCTGCTGCTGATCGGTGGTTGGCACGACCCCTACCTCAATGGCGTGCTCGACCTCTGGTGCCAGGCCGAAGCGGCCGGCGGTCAGCCCCTGCTGCGGATTGGTCCATGGACCCATCTCGACTGGGGAGACGGCCTCGATCGACTGCAGCTGGCCTTCTTCGATCGTCACCTCAAACCCGCGGCTAGCGCTGCGCCCCTAGCCCCATCCCCAGCATCCCCARGCCCCAGGGGCCGGTGGGCCAACCCCTGGGCCCAGCTCAAGGGCCGCTGGCGTGGGGCCGCAGGGTTGATCCAGGCCCAAGGTCCCAGGGCCGGTGGCCCTGCAGCCCACGCACTGCTTTTCCCACCAGCAGTTCAGTCGCCGTCGCGGTCCGTCCGCCACCCCACCGTGCTGATGGCTGACCTGGCGACGGGGCTCTGGCTGGCCCGCTCGCCCCGCACTGGGAGCGGCCAGGTCTGGCGGCTGCATAGCCAGGGCCTGGCCGCCAGGGATGGCCAGGAGGGCCGCCTGGTGCCCTGGGTCAACCCAGAGCACCAGGCTGAATCAGAGGCCGAATCAGAGGCCGGATTAATAGCCGAATCTGCTAAAGCGCCCTCCCCGGTGCTCCTGGTCCACGACCCCTGGCGCCCCCTGCCGGGTCGGGGCGGCCACCTGGGCCTCGATGCGGGTCTGGTGGAGCGGGGCGATCTCGATCGCCGCTGCGATGTGACCTGCTTCAACAGCGCACCGATGGCGGCTCCCCTGGAGCTCCTGGGACGGCCCGTGCTGGAGCTCGATGTTCGGGCCGACCAGCCGGGTTTTGACCTCTGCGCGGCCCTCTCTGTGGTCAAGTCCGATGGTCGGGTGCTCCAGCTCAGTACTGGCGTGGGCCGCTGGTTGGGGGACTCCTGCCTTGACCTGGGCCGCCGCCGCCTCAGCCTCCAGCCCCTGCTGGTCACCCTGCAGCCGGGGGAGCGCCTGCGCCTGTCGATCGGGGCTGCTGCCTGGCCCCAGATCGCCGTTAACCCGGGCACGGGTGCGACCCCCTGGGGCCCGGCCGGGCCGGACCATCGGGTGATCACCCTTGCCCTGCACCTCGATCAGGCCCGGTTGCGGTTGGACCCCATGGTGGGTCTCCCTTGATGGGGTGGGCCAGACTGGGTGCACCGTTCCCCCGTCATTGGTTTTGCCCGTGCCCGTGAAGCTGCGCTCCGCCCTGGTGGGCCTGGCCATGGCCACTGCCCTCGGTGGCCCCATCCCCCCTGCGCTCCAGGCCGCCGACCTGACTGGTGCCCTGGCCCAGGTCCCGGCCCAGGCCAGCCCCCCCTCCGTGGCTGCCATCACCAAGGCGGCCAATCGGGTGCTGGACGCCCTGCGCAGCGGCGATGCCAATGCCCGCTTTGCCCTGTTTGCCGATGCCCTGAAGCGCACCAGCAGTCCCACCATGGTGGCCAACACCATGAAGACCCAGCCCAAGGTGCTCAGCTACCGGATTTTGAGGGTGCTGCCCGGTCTCAGCAATTCGTTGGTGGAGACCACGATCAACACCACGGCCGGCTCCCGTGACGTCGTTTTGGTGCTCAACAACGCCGGCCAGCTGGCCGGCTTCCAGACCGACAACGCTGACCAACTCTCGACCGATGTGGTCAAAGGCTTTGTCGAAGCCCTGATCAAGGGCCAGTTTGTGACGGCCCGCAGCGTCCTTAGCTTGGCGATGCAGGACGAACTCACCCCTTCGGCCTTGCAGGCCAAATGGCAACGGCTGCAGCGGGTTACCGGCGATGCGATCAAGGTGCGCCACCTGCTGCTGGCCGATAGCGCTCCCGATCAGAAGCTGGTGATCGTGAGCATGGATTTCCAGCGCCTGACCGACAGCCTGTTCGTGGTCCTCAACGACAAAAACGAGATCACCGGTGTGGATTTCCCGAACGAACCGATCAAACCTGCAGCGGCCCGCTGAATTCGGCGAAGGGTCCTGACCAGGGCGCTTAAGCTCCCAGCCACGTTGCTGCCCTGAAGCCTGTGCTGGTCCGGCTCGATTGGATGGTGGACGATGCCCTCAGGTTGGCCGAATGCCGCCATGACCACCCCCTGGCCATCCTGGGTCCCCAGCCCCTGGCGGGTGGCGGCTGGGTGGTGCGGATCTGGATGCCGGAGGCGGAGCAGGTTGAGCTCCTGATCGACGGGCAGGCCCTGGCCATGGCCACGCCCAATCACCCCTGGGTGTTTGAGGCGGCCCTGGAGAGCGATCCGGGCAGCACCTACCAGCTGCGCGTCAGGCGCGGCGGCATGGAGCACGTGCAGCACGATCCCTGGTCCTTCCGCCATGAGTGGATGGGCGAGCTGGACCGGCTGCTGTTTGCCGAAGGCAACCACCACCACATCTGGCGGCGCATGGGCGCCCATGCCACCGAGCACAACGGCATCGCCGGGGTGCAGTTCTGCCTCTGGGCCCCCAATGCCCGCAGCGTCTCCGTTCTGGGCGACTTCAACAGCTGGGATGGGCGCCACCATCCGATGCAGTCGCGGCTGGGGGGCAGCTGGGAGCTGTTTATCCCTGGCCTCAAGCCCGGCCAGATCTACAAATACGAGGTGCGTAGCCCGGATGGGCACTGCTACCAGAAGGCCGATCCCTACGGCTTCCGCCATGAAATCAGGCCCCAGACGGGTTCGGTGGTGGCCGAACTCGACACCTACAGCTGGAGTGACGCCAGCTGGATGGCCGAGCGGGATAGCGCCAATCCCCTCGACCAGCCGATCTCGGTGTATGAGATGCACCTGGGCAGCTGGCTCCATGCCAGCGCCGACCAGCCCTACATCGAAGCCGATGGCAGCGCCCGGGCCCCCGTGGCGGCGGCCGACCTTAAGCCCGGTGCCCGCCTGCTCACCTATCCGGAACTGGCCGATCAGCTGATCCCCTATGTGTTGGCCCGCGGCTTCACCCACATCGAGTTGATGCCGATTTCGGAGCATCCCTTCGATGGCTCCTGGGGGTATCAGGTGACGGGCTGGTATGCGCCCACCAGCCGCTTTGGTACGCCGGATGAATTTCGCGCCTTTGTGGATCGCTGCCACGCCGAGGGCATCGGCGTGATTCTCGATTGGGTACCGGGCCATTTCCCCAAGGACAGCCATGGCCTGGCCTTCTTCGATGGCGCCCACCTGTATGAGCATGCCGATCCGCGCATTGGCGAGCACAAGGAATGGGGCACCCTAATTTTCAACTACAGCCGCAACGAAGTTCGCAACTTCCTGGTGGCGAATTTAATCTATTGGTTTGAGCAATTCCACATTGACGGCATCCGCGTTGATGCGGTGGCCTCGATGCTCTATCGCGATTACCTGCGCCCCGACGGCGAGTGGCTTGCCAATGACCAGGGCGGCCGCGAGAACACCGAGGCGGTGCTGTTCCTGCAGCAGGCCAACCATGTGCTGTTYGAGCATTTCCCGGGGGCCCTCTCGATCGCCGAGGAATCCACCACCTGGCCRATGGTGACCCAACCCACCAGCATGGGCGGCCTGGGCTTCAACCTCAAGTGGAACATGGGGTGGATGCACGACATGCTCGATTACTACGAGCTGGATCATTGGTTCCGCCAGTTTCACCAAAACAATCTCACCTTCTCAATCTGGTACAACTACACAGAAAACTTCATGCTGGCGCTCAGCCACGATGAGGTGGTGCATGGCAAGAGCCATTTGCTGCACAAGATGCCAGGAGACGACTTTCAGAAGTTCGCCAATGTACGGGCCCTGCTCGCCTTCATGTGGACGCACCCGGGCAAGAAAACCATCTTCATGGGGATGGAATTTGGCCAGCGCTCCGAATGGAATGTGTGGGGCGATCTGGAGTGGGGATTGCTCGAGCATGAACCCCACCGGGGCCTGCAGCGCCTCGTTGACGACCTCAATGTCTTCTACAAATCAGARCGGGCCCTCTGGGGCGACGATTTCGACCAGATCGGCTTCCAATGGATCGATTGCAACGACAACCGCCATTCGGTGATCAGCTTCATGCGGCGCGAGGTCACCACCGGGCGCTGGCTGGTGGTGGTTTGCAATTTCACGCCCCAAAGCCATGCCCATTACCGGGTGGGGGTGCCGATGGCGGGCTACTACGCCGAGGTGTTCAACACCGATGCCGAGCGCTACGGCGGCAGCAACCTGGGCAACCTGGGCGGCAAGTTCAGCGATGCCGTCGGCATCCATGGCTACGACCAGTCCCTCAACCTTTGCCTGCCGCCCCTGAGCGTGCTGGTGCTGCAGCGTGATGAGAAACGGAGTCAGGAGCTGTGTGACGCCGATGCCGAAAGCGGCGCTGCCATCGGGTAAGTTCGCCCCTGGACCCGCTTTTCGCCATGTCTGGAACCGCCCCCCTGCTGCTGCGCGCCGCCCGAGGTGAGCAGGTGGAGCGWCCTCCGGTTTGGATGATGCGCCAGGCCGGTCGCTACATGAAGGTCTACCGCGACCTGCGCGACCGGCACCCTGGCTTCCGCGAACGCTCCGAAAACCCGGATCTCTCCTAYGAGATCTCGATGCAACCCTTCCACGCCTTCAAACCSGATGGCGTGATCCTYTTTTCCGACATCCTTACGCCCCTGCCGGGCATCGGCATCGACTTCGACATCATCGAAAGTCGCGGTCCGATTATCGAGCCCGCCATCCGCTCCCAGGCCCAGGTGGATGCCCTGCGGCCCCTGGAACCGGCCGAGGCCCTGCCGTTTGTGGGCGAGGTGCTCAGCCGCCTGCGCCGCGATGTCGGCAACGAGGCCGCCGTGCTCGGCTTCGTGGGCGCCCCCTGGACCCTGGCCGCCTACGCGGTGGAGGGCAAGAGCTCCAAGAACTACGCCGTGATCAAGGCGATGGCCTTCCAGGAGCCCGCCCTCCTGCACAAGCTGCTGGCCCATCTGGCCGATTCGATCGCCACCTACGTGCGCTATCAGATCGATTCCGGCGCCCAGGTGGTGCAGATGTTTGATTCCTGGGCCGGCCAGCTCTCGCCTGTCGACTACGACACCTTTGCGGCGCCCTAYCAAAAACGGGTGATCGACCAGGTGAAGGCCACCCACCCCGATACCCCTTTAATTCTCTATATCTCCGGCAGCGCCGGGGTGCTGGAGCGCATGGCCCGCACCGGTGTGGACATCATTTCCCTGGATTGGACCGTGGATATGGCCGAGGGCCTGGCCCGCCTGCCCGAGCACATCGGCGTGCAGGGCAACGTGGATCCCGGCCTGCTGTTTGGTACCCCGGAAGCGATCCGGGCGCGGATYATCGATTGTGTGCGCAAGGCCAAGGGCCGTAAGCACATCCTCAACCTGGGCCACGGCATCCTGCCCGGCACCCCGGAGGACAACGCCCGCGTCTTCTTTGAGACGGGTAAAGCGGTGAATGAATTGATCGGAGCTGGCGTTTGAGCGAGCGGATCCTGATCACCGGTGCCAGTGGCTGCGTTGGCCAGCACATCGCTGAGCAGCTCTTCCGCGAAACCGACGCCGAGCTGCTGCTCTGGCTGCGGGATCCGGCCAAACTCACCGCCGTGCCAGCGGACCATCCCCGCATCACCCTGCTGGTGGGCGACCTGCGCGAAAGCGAGCTCCACCGCTCGGCGATTGCCAGTGCCGATCGCATCATCCACACCGCCACCGCCTGGGGGGACCCGGAGCGGGCGATGCAGGTGAACGTGGTGGCCGTGAAGGCCCTGCTGGCTGCCGCCGATCCCGGCAGGTTGCAGCAGGTGATCTACTTCTCCACTGCCAGCATCCTCAACCGCGAGCTGAAAACCCTGCCCGAGGCGATGGAGTTCGGCACCGAATACATCCAGACCAAGGCCATCTGCCTGGAGCAGCTCGAGCACCATCCCCTGGCGCAGCGGATCGTGGCCGTGTTCCCCACCCTGGTGTTCGGTGGCCGGGTTGATGGCGGTGGTCCCTTCCCCACGAGTTACCTCACCACCGGCCTGGCCGAAGCAACCCGCTGGCTGTGGCTGGCCAGCTGGCTGCGCACTGACGCCAGCTTCCACTTCATCCATGCCGGCGACATCGCCCGGGTTTGCGTGCACCTGGCCACCCGGCCCCACCAGGCCAACCCGGAGCCTGGCCAGGGTTCGGTTCGGCGCCTGGTGCTCGGCCAGCCCGTGGTCACGGTCAATGGCACGGTCAGCCGCCTCTGCCGCTGGCGGGGCGTTTGGCAGGCCCCCTTTGGCGTTGACCTCACCGGCTGGTTGATTGAGGGCCTGATCAAGCTGCTGCGCATTGAGGTGAACGCTTGGGATCGCTTCTCGATTCGCCAGCGCCATTTCCAGCATGAGCCGGTCAGTCCACCGGAACGGTTCGGCTTGGTCAGTGGGTCCCCCAGCCTGGAGGCCGTGTTTGAGGCGGCGGGCCTGGCCCAGCGGGGCCGGCTTTAGGGGCCCGGGTTAGGGGCGCCATCCGGCCTGGGGTCCCCTTCCCCGACAAAGTGTTTCGATCCCCGTCGCAAGCCCACCCGAGCTGCCCACTTCAGTCCTAGCTTCATGGGGTTGAACGAGCTCCGATGCGCCGTTTTCTATCTCTGATCGCTTTTTGCCTGGCGCTGGTGCTGGGTGCAGCTCCCAGCTTTGCCGCCGATGCGACCCACGGCGCCCAGATCTTCTCCGCCAACTGCGCTGCTTGCCACATGGGTGGCGGCAACGTGGTGAATGCGGAACGCACCCTCAAGCAGGATGCCCTCGAGGCCTACCTGGCCAACTACAGCGCTGGCCATGAGGCGGCGATTGTGTATCAAGTCACCAATGGCAAAAACGCCATGCCCGCCTTCGGTGGCAAGCTCAGCGGCCCTGACATCGAAGATGTGGCGGCCTACATCGAAGCCCAGACCATCAAAGGCTGGGCCTGATCTGCCTAGGCAAGCTTGCTTGTCTGTTCAGGAAGGACCCCTCTAGGGGTCCTTTTTTGTTGTCTTGCCATGGGTTCAGCCATCGGTTCAGCCCTGGCGCTGGCCCGATCCCATCCCCTGAGCCATCCCCATGGCGCCCCCATGGGGACGCCATGGGGATGGCTCAGCCCAGCTGGCTGGCGCGCCGGGCCGCTAAAACTGCCAGGTAGAGGTCTTCTGGGATCTCGCGAATGTCGTATTCGCTGGGCAGCACCCCATGGTGGTGGCGATGGACCACCAACCAGCAGTTGCGCTCCGGGTCGGCGCCGGTGCCATCGAATTGCCTGGACTCCCGGGCTAGCTGCTCGATCAGCGCCGAACCTG
>NSII01000140.1 GCA_002737305.1 Synechococcus sp. Baikal-G1 | reverse complement strand
AGGGCCCAGGCGTTGCGACCAGGAGGCGCGGCGGTTGTTGGGCCATCCCCGCGGTAGCAGCGTTTTCCCGGCGCCGATCCGGCCGATGCTCCAGGCCCAGGACTACAAAGAGGCCTGCGCCATTGGCCGCGAAACGGATGGCCGGGCCCTCAGCTGCCAGGCCTGGAACCTGCTGCCGCGGATCCGCCAGCTCGATGAGCTGCTGCAGCGCCGGCTCCCCTGGCGGCAGCGGATCGGCGAAGCCCACCCGGAGGTGATCTTCCAACTTTGGGCCGGCCAGCCCCTGGGGGAGGGCAAACGCCAGCTCGGCGGCCGGCAGCAACGCAGCGAGCTGATTGAAGCCCGCTGGCCCAAGGTGGTGGCGGCCACCACGGCCCAGTTGCCCCGCGGCGGCTGGGCCGCCGACGACCTGCTCGATGCCCTGGCCTGCCTGCGGGCCGCCGAACGCCGGGCCACGGGCCTGGCCCTGGAGCTGGGCGGAGACCCGGATGGCACCGGCCTGGCCATGGCGATCACCTGCTGATCAGGCCAGCGCCGCGCCTGAGCCAGCCAGTCGCTGGAGCAGCGGCTTGCCCTGGTCGATGGGGGGCACGGTGTTGTTCTAGTTCAGCCACCTGGTGGGCTGGCACTGAAGCCAGGTCGTTCGCCTGCCCCCTGGGCAGCCTGAACTCCAGAACCTCCCTACATTGCCGCTAGATCTGCGGCGGATATGACCTTTTACGAGCTGGTCTGGCAGGGGGAGGGCTTCAGTGATGCGTCAGACCTGGAGGAGGCCACTGCGGCCTTTCTGGAGCTGAAGCCGAAGGAGCTCAGCTGGTCTGAGGTCTGTGCCGATCCCACCAATGGCCCCACGATCCGCCGCTACCGCTCCTTCGACGCCTTCCTCGACAACGAGGACGCGATTGAAACGATCGTTGTGACGGCAGCGATGCTCGAGGCGGCCGAGGCTGGCCAATCCGCAGGGGAGCCGCCAAATTAAGCCGATGATTCCCGCCAACGCCGAACCCATTCCGCTCGCAGCCAACCCCTGGGGGCAGGAGGTGCTGGTGATGCACCCCCATCGCTTCAACGCTGCGATGGAGGCGATTGGGGCGCTGCGGCAGCAGAAAACGGTGGTACTCAACCTCAGCTTGATGCCGGCGGACGAGGCCCAGAGGGCCGCCGATTTCGTCTCGGGTGGCGCCTTTGCCCTCGATGGCCAACAGGAACGGCTCGGCGAGCTGGTGTTCCTGTTGGCCCCCCATCACGTCGACCTCAGCCGCAGCTGAAGCCTGCCGGGGCCAGTGTTCGCCGAACCCCCTGTTCGCTAGCGAGCAAAACGCCTGCAAATGAAAATTAATTGTAAAGAAGCCGCCGTTTGGCCTGGGCTGCGCGGGTCAGGCCGGGGCAATGCGGCAGTAGGACTGAGGTTGGGAGGGACGATTCCAAAGGTGGACAACGGGTGGGATAGTCCCCGGGGCTGAGGCTCCGCGGGTCAGGTGGATCGGGTCTCGTGATCCCCTGGGTTGATGGCTGGGCTGGGATCCCTTGGCGACGCGTTTGTTGGATCTCTTGGCGCATCGGTTGCCTGAACCTGGTGCGAGATCCCGGAAACGCCCCAGGCAACGATCGCTTCCCCACCACTGGCTGCACACCTAGCTGTCCGATCGCTTCAGGGAAAAGACCACGGCATTGTTCCGCGGGCGGGCGCTCCCGCATCACCAGCACTTCCCCATGACTTCAGAGACTCCCTCCCTCACCATTGGTGAACTCGAGGCCAATTACTCGCTCTATTGCAAGGCCATGCGGCTGCTCATCATTGAAGGCCGCAGCCCCAAGAAAATCCAACGCACCGTTTGCTGGCAGCGACTGGAAATCCTGCATAAATGTCTACCCAATCGTTACAAATCACCCGACTACCTCTGCGCCCTACTGAAGCGGGAAGTGGAGCAACTCAAGGAGCAGCAGGAAGCGGCCGCAACAGCCGCTACAGCGGCAGCGGCGGTATAGCCGCTAAGCGGCCCCCTAGCCGGCCCATGAAGGGGCATCATTGCCACACTGTGCCGGCGGGTGATGGTCTGCCGCGGGGCCGCCGACCTCGCCATGGATCGGGCCAAGGCCCAGGGCAAGAACCACGTCCAACTGAAACAGCTGCACAAGCCTGGCGATTGAACAAGCCCAAGCTCGCTGGCCGATCAGAACGCCAAGACGTGATTCCCCTAGCCTCGCTAGCGCTCTTGGCCTTCGCTCGCATGGCTCCCTACCCTGAGCATCCGATCCCCAGGAACGGAATCCAGCGCCTGGCTGACGACACCCCAACCAACGTCCCTTAAAGGAAGCTCACATCACTGGGCCGGAACTGGTTCACACCCAGCAGGGAGATCTTGTCGCCACCATTGGAGTCCACCACCAGTTGGGGCGCCAGGGAATCCTGCATCACCCCACCCCCGCTGAGGCCACTGCGGCTACGGCGGCGCTCGTACTACACGAAGGCATCGGCCTGAATTGGCTGATCTAGATCATGCCGGCGGGATTGGGCGGGGTCAGGGGCGCTTGACGGCTAAGGGTGCGGCGCTGCGGCTGGCCCCACCCATGGGCGGGGCGCCCCCCAGGCTCCAGTCCAAGGGGTTGCTCTTAAAACGACTGATTTGGGGAGCCTTGGCCATGGGTATGGGATGCAGCACCCAATCACCTTTCCACGGAAGTTTTGCGGCGATGGGACCGAATTCCGCCCAGATGTGTCCAGATATGCCTGCTGTTAGGGGCCACAGTCACATCCGTTCACAGGTTCGGCTCCCCTGGGCCGCCCCGGGCCCTCCAGGGAACCGGCAGGCCTGGGATGCTGAATGCAGCGAACAAGTCAGCAGACCAGTGCCGAAGAAGGGGTTGGCGAAGACCAGGCGGGCGGAAAGGGCCCCAGCGGCGGGCGCAAGCGTCCAACTCAAGGGGGCGATCGGCCATGGCTAAGCCCTACAAGGTGTGGGTGGTGGATGACGATCCCGACCTGCGCGAGATGCTCAGCAGCTATCTGCAGGGCCACGGCTATGACGTGCGCTGCTTTGAATCGGCTGAACAGTTTTGCTCCCGCCTGGAAATTCAGCGGCCCGACCTGCTGGTGCTCGATCTGATGTTGCCGGGGGAAGATGGCCTCAGCTTGCTGCGGCGCCTGCGCGATGCCCGCGATGATCTGGCGATCGTGATGCTCACGGCTAAGGGCGATCCAGTCGATCGCATCATTGGCCTGGAGCAGGGCGCCGATGATTATCTGGCCAAACCCTTTTTGCCGCGCGAACTCACCGCCCGGGTGGATTCGGTACTTAGGCGCCGCTCCCAGGCGCCGGTGGGGGCCCCGGTGGTGGGCTCCGAACCGGTGGTGTTTGGCCACTGCGTGCTCGATCTCGAAGCCCGCACCCTCAGTGGCAATGGCGAACGATTAACGATCACCAGCGGCGAATTCAGCCTGCTGGTGGCCTTTGTGCAGAACCCCTACCGGCCCCTCTCGCGCCAACGGCTGATCGAAATCGCCCGGGGTCCAGCCAGCGATACGGACCTGCGCAGCATGGATGTGCAGGTGTCACGCCTGCACAAATTGATCGAACCCGATTCCAGAAAGCCCCGCTATCTGCAAACGGTTTGGGGTTCGGGCTATGTGTTTGTGCCCGAAGGCAAGTTTCGCGATTGATGGCCCCCCGTTCGCTGCTGCGGTGGGCCTCGGGTCTGCGCTTACCCCCCAATCTTGCGGCACCTAGGCCTCTGCGCTTGCCCTTGGCTTTGCGGCTGCTGCTCACCTTTGCCGGGGCCTGGCTCGGCAGTTTGTTGATATTGCGGACGATCCTGGGAGCCAGCCTGGAGCAGGCCCAGATTCGCCAGGCCGTGGTGAATTTGTCGCGCAACATCATTCTCAGCGAACTGGCCCTAGAGCGCTATCCGCCCGCGGCCGTTTCCCGGCTGGGGGGCCTCAGCCTGGTGGTGGCCCGCTCGCCCCTGCCGGCCCATCCCCAGGTCGACGGCCACCTGGCCAGCCAGGCGGCCAGCCTGCGGCAACGGCTCTGCAAACCCCTGGAGCGTTGCCCGGATGTGCTGGCGATCAGCCAGCCCGAGCGGGGGGTTTGGATCCGGCTGCAGTCGTCGCTGGAGCCGGTGTGGCTGTTCTATCCCCTGCCCCTGCCCGGCCTGGTCAGCCGCGATCCCCTCACCCTCTCGATCTCCCTAATCGGCGCTGGTGTGGTGGCGGCCGCCCTGTTTCTCACCTTTGAGCTGCAGCGCCCGATGCGGCGGCTGGTCCAGGCGATGGCCGCCGTTGGCASCRCCCCGGGCGCCCTGGACGAAGCGGGCAGTCCGGTCGAGGGCCAGCTCCAGATCGATGGCGCCCTGGAGGTGCGCCGGCTCACCGACCACTTCAACGCCATGCTCGCCCGGCTCCAGGCCGGCGATCGCGAGCGCCAAACCATGCTCGCCGGCATCGCCCACGACCTCAACAGCCCAATCACCCGCCTGCGCCTGCGCCTGGGGGACAGGGCACCCCTGCGCCTGGAGGCGGCGGCCCTGGCCAAGATGGCTTCAGACCTCGATGCCCTCGAGCGCATCACCCGCCAGTTCCTGCTGTTTGCCGGCTCCGGCTCGAAGGAACCCTTTGTGGAGGTGCCGCTCGATGCCCTGCTGGAGGAGCTATCGGGCCGCTACGACGCAGGCCTGATCGAGCTGGAGCTCGACGCCGTCACGGCCTCCGTGCAGCCGGTGGCCCTGGGCCGGGCCATCGCCAACCTGATCGATAACGCCATCGCCTACGGCCTGCCGCCAGTGCGGGTGCAATTGCTCTGCCGCCCTCCCCACCACTTCATGATCCATGTGGTGGATGGCGGCTCCGGCATCCCCGAACACCTGTTCGCCAAGGCGGTCGAGCCCTTCCAGCGCCTCGATCCKGCCCGCCGCGGCGAGGGCCATTGCGGCCTGGGGCTGGCGATTGCCCAGCGCATCGCCCAGCAGCATGGCGGCCGCCTGGAGCTCTCCCGGCCGCCCGACTGTGGGGGCCTGGGCCTGTGCGTCAGTTTTTCAGGGCGGTGCCAGCCGCTGGGGGGGGCCTAGCGATGGCGACCCCCCAGCCATGGCAGCAGCACCAGACCCCCCAGGGCCCCC